>NZ_JAVAJF010000001.1:1973733-2302689 GCF_030718085.1 Marinobacter sp. MDS2 | reverse complement strand
GATTCTTAATTCTTGCTCAAGACAAAACTCAATTTCGACGAGTCACTGTCCTGATATTTCGTATCTGAAATACCTCGGCCAGCGCCCACACGAATTACTTGGTCAACTTTTTAAAGAGCGTTTGAGCTGCTGCTCAATCAAGGCCGCGAATTATACATCGTCTCGCCACCTTGTCAACCGTTAATTTTAACCGCTGTTTTCACCTTCGAAAACGGCCGAAAAACTCACCGGCGTTACTGCTAAATCGTGGGGCGCATTCTACACTGAACCGCCACCTTGTCAACTGCTTTTTGAAGAATCTTTAAAACGTTTTCTTCAGAACTTTCAAGCAGTTACCGCTTCGGTACTGGCCGTTCTTAGTGGCTAGCCCCTCAAGCGAGATGCGCATTCTACAGACATCACTGGGGGTGTCAACGACCAATTTGAAAAAAGTTCAAATTGGTCGTCCGGAAGCAGATTACGCGGTCACCACCACCCGGGCGATCTTCTTCTTACCTGCCTGTATAACGCAGTCATCACCCTCAACAAACATGCGATCACCTTCAAACTTCTGGCCATCCAGATAGACCGCGCCGCGCCCCAGCACATCACGAGCCGCCGCACCATTCTTCACCAGACCAGCCAACCGAAGCACTGAAGCCATCGGCATTTCAGCCTGGCCTTCCAGAGACACCTCTACTGTTGGTACGTTTTCCGGAATTTCACCCAAGGCAACGCGGTTTCCTGCCGACTTATGAGCGGACTTTGCTGCCTCCTCATTATGGAAGCGGGTAATCAGCTCCTCAGCCAGTACCTTTTTATAGTCTTGGGGGTTCGCACCCGCCTGCACTGCAGCACGGTATTCCTCTACCTCTGCCATAGGACGGAAACTGAGCAATTCAAAATAGCGCCACAACAATTCATCGGGCACGGACAACAGCTTGGTGTACATTTCTCCTGGCGAGTCGCTCACACCCACATAGTTGCCCAACGACTTGGACATCTTCTGAACACCGTCCAGACCTTCAAGAATCGGAACCGTTATCACCGCCTGCGGCTTCTGGCCATAATGTTTCTGCAGCACACGCCCCATCAGCAGGTTGAACTTCTGATCCGTGCCACCCAACTCAACATCGGCTTCCAGCGCCACTGAATCGTAACCCTGTATCAAGGGATACAAGAACTCATGAATAGCGATGGACTGCTCGGCACGGAAACGCTTGGTAAAGTCATCGCGCTCAAGCATCCGGGCAACGGTGTACTGCCCGGCAAGTTTGATCATTTCCGAAGCACTCAGCTTGCCCATCCATTCAGAATTGAACACTACGCGAGTTTTAGCGGGATCCAGAATCTTGAACACCTGCTCTTTATAGGTGATGGCATTTTGCATCACCTGCTCTTCGCTCAGCGGCGGCCGGGTTGCACTCTTTCCACTAGGGTCGCCGATCATTCCGGTAAAATCGCCGATCAGAAAGATGACCTCGTGACCGAGATCCTGAAACTGTCGCAGCTTATTGATAAGAACAGTATGACCCAAATGCAAATCCGGAGCCGTGGGATCAAAGCCCGCCTTCACCCTTAAAGGACGACCTTCTTTTAACTTTGCGATCAGATCTTCTTCTGGAATCAGCTCATCTATTCCGCGCTTAATGATGGCTAATGCTTCATCTAGTGATGCCATGAACCTAGTTTCCCCAGCTTTGACTGCAAAACGGTAATAGCGGCCAGTTACACAGCTCTACAAAAGAATGCTGCGATTTACAGACGCTACTTGGTAAAGTGTGCATGATCAGTTTTTGACCAACCCCTGTATAACAGGGGCAGCATTATATCAGTGGCAGCGCATTTTGTACGCCCGCGCTCGGCAGCAACCGTAATGTTCGCCACTGTCCCGATGCTTTTATATGCGGTAATCTGGTGGTCTATACTTGATCAGGCGCTTTAATTAGCCGACACAACTACCCGGAATTTCGATCATAATGGGTGAGCACCGTGCTTAAAACCTTCCCCAAATCACATTTAACGCTCGCCGCCGCTGCATCAATTGCTGTGACGGCGGCGGTACTTATGAGCCCAAGCTCAGACGTTGAAGCCAAGCGCATGTCCTACCCGGTTGACCTTAACCAAGGCACGGTTTCCGGGTCTGGCGCCCCTGTCATTGACGCTTCAACAGCCAAAAACAACGAAGAACAGACCATAGAAACCTCAACCCCTGGCAATTCCGTTGCACAGGCTATTGCCGCCACGAAAGCGCCACCCGCCGCCATCGCGGCTCCGGAAGCACCGGAAATTCAGTGGAAAGAGTTTCGTATTAAATCCGGCGATACCCTGTCGTCTCTGTTTAAGAAAGCAGGCTTCAACGACGGCATCATGCTGTCAGTCATTCACGGTGACGGCGAGGCCGACAAACTCCAACGCCTATATGCCGGTGAAGACATCCGCTTTGGCCTTGACGATGAAGGCGACCTGGTTGCCGTTGAACTGCAGCGCAGCCGCCTTGAGTCGCTCAAAATCGAAAAGACCGAAAACGGCTACGCCGGCGAAACCGAAGTTCGCGAACCTGAAATTCGTCCGGCCTTTGCCGCAGGCGTTATCGATGGTTCTCTTTATCTCTCCGCTCGGGAAGCGGGCATGGACGACCGTCTGACCATGGAATTGGCCGGGATTTTCGGCTGGGACATCGACTTTGTTTACGATGTACGCAAAGGGGACCAGTTTGAAGTGGTTTACGAGCAACTGTACATCGACGGCGAAGAATTCAGTACCGGCCGCATTCTCTCCGCGAAGTTCACTAATCGCGGCGAAGAGAACATTGCCCTGCTGTATACCGACTCCAACGGTGAGAGCGACTACTACACGCCCGAAGGGAAAAGCATGCGCAAGGCATTCTTACGCGTGCCCATCAACGCCCGACTCTCGTCACCCTTTAACCTACAGCGCCGTCATCCGGTATTGGATATCGTGCGCCCACATGAAGGGACTGACTACGCTGCCCCTCCAGGCACGCCGATCAAAGCCGCGGGTAATGGCCGGGTTAAGTTTGCCGGCTGGAAAGGTGGATACGGCCGAACGGTGGTCCTCAAACACGGCGACAATATAACCACGCTTTACGCACACATGAGCCGCCTGGGCAAAGGTATCAAAAACGGTACACGCGTCAAACAAGGACAGACCATCGGTCACGTAGGTTCGTCCGGCATGGTCACCGGCCCTCACCTACACTACGAATTTCGGGTGAATGGTGTTGCGAAGAATTCACGCACCGTCAAACTGCCGGACGCACAACCTATTCCGAAATCTGAAATGGCTCGGTTCAAGCAGGTGACCAGCCAAAGCCTGGCTCAACTCAACGTGTTTCTTGAGAGCCAAAACCAGCTTGCTCTTGCTACGGACAACTGACAATGAGCTATTGGCTTGGCCTTATGTCGGGCACCAGCATGGACTCAGTAGATGCCGTGCTGGTGTCTTTCGGCCCCCAAAGCCTGACTGTTCACGCCACTCATTCACTCACCTATCCGGACAACCTTCGTCAGAGGCTTATCTCGGTAACCCGGGATCACGGCACCCCTGACGAACTCGGCGAATTAGATACTCTGGTTGGGCAACACTTCGCGCGAACTGCGTCGGAGCTGATCGCTCAGGCTGGCATTGCCGCCCACGAGATCTCCGGAATTGGCAGCCACGGACAGACGGTCCGTCACCAACCCTCTGGGTCCGCCCCCTTCTCCATGCAAATTGGCTGCGCCGCTCTAATCGCCGAAGCGACTGGCGTGACAACGGTATCCGATTTTCGTAGCCGAGACCTTGCGGCCGGCGGGCAAGGAGCACCGCTGGTGCCGGCGTTTCACAAATGGCTGTTCGAATCGAAAGAGCAGGATCGCTGCATCCTGAATCTGGGCGGCATTGCCAATATCACCTGGTTACCAGCCGGACACCAAAACCCCATTATCGGATTTGATACAGGCCCCGCAAACGCACTCCTCGACGCCTGGTGCCTGCATCAAACAGGCCGCCATTACGATGAGGACGGGCATCTGGCCAGCGAAGGGACTACGCACCAGGAACTTTTGGCCAGCATGCTGTCGGATGCCTACTTCAGCAAACCAGCTCCCAAGAGTACCGGAAAAGAACGCTTTAACCTCGACTGGGTTCGCACCCACGTTCAGCGGTTTCCAGACCTGGCCCCGGAAGACGTTCAACGCACCCTGCTGCAATTGACAGTAACAACCATTCTGCAACAACTACCACAGCAAACGGCAAACATGGCGATTTACGCCTGTGGCGGCGGAACGTTTAACACGGTGCTGATGAACGAATTGCGGATGGGACTCGGTTCCGTAGCTCTCGGGACAACCGCGGAGCTTGGGCTGGATTCACAATGGGTGGAACCGGTAGCGTTCGCCTGGCTTGCGCGGCAGACCTTGAAAGGCCTGCCGGGCAACGTACCGGAAGTGACCGGCGCTTCGGGGGAGAGAGTGCTCGGGGCAATCTACCCCGCGTGATCTTCAGATAGAGAAGGAACTACCACAGCCACACGTTGAGCTGGCGTTCGGGTTCTGGACCACAAACTGCGAACCTTGCAGCCCCTCTTCATAGACCACGGTTGCGCCCACCAAATATTGGTAGCTCATGGAATCTACCAGCAATTTGATGCCGTCACGCTCAATGACCGTATCGTCTTCCTCCTGACTCTCATCAAAAGAAAAACCGTACTGGAAGCCTGAGCAGCCGCCACCGGTGACGAAAACCCGCAGCTTGAGCTCCGGATTTTCCTCTTCTTCGATCAATTCGCGCACCTTGGCAACGGCACTGTCACTGAAAAACAGCGGTGTGGCCATTTGTTGCTGAACTACACTCAAGGGTTGCCTCCGGCACTAATAGATATTTGCACGATTATGGTATTCCTGACTAAAACAGTCAACTATTCGAATTTTCCCTCACTCTCAAACTCTGGCTCGGCCGTTTCTGCCCGTTCGTGAGCAAGGAGCCCAGTCGTCTCTGTCTGCCGAATCAGGTTGCCGTTCACGGCGGCCCCCATGGCCATTTCGATCAACTGGTAATAGACACTTCCATTGACACTGGATTTTTCAGCCAGCTCCAGATGACTGGACGAGTGCACATCGCCATGAACGGTACCATTTATAATGATGTGCGGCGCAACCACATCCCCGGTAATTTGCCCTGCCTCGGATAAACGGATCACCGCGTCACTGCCTTCTTCGGCAATCACGCGACCTTTGATTTTGCCATCGACGTGCAACCCGCCTGAAAAGCGAACATCGCCCTCAATGGTCGTGCGCGCCGAAATCAAGGTATCGAAACGGTTAGAAGAACGATGCCGCACCTGTTTTTTCTTATTAAACATTTCAGTTTCCTGTTAATTGTTCCCAGTCGAATGTACTTTCTGCCTGCGCCGCTTTCCGGCCTCCTGCCTGGGCAACAACCTGAATTTCCAAGGGCTCAAACTCTTCCGGTAAGTTTAAGCTGCCTTCAATATCCTGAAAATAACGGAACTTGAACTTGACCCCTAGGTCGTCAATGTCTTCCGACAAATCTCGCAGTGCAATAACCTGCCGCTCGCCGTCGACCATCCCGATAACGTTTACCGCCACCAGCCCGGACACATAGCGGTTATTATTACCCACTTGGGTCAGCACCATTTTAAAGCTATAGCGCCCATCACCTCGAGCCGGCGATAGCGTAAAGCTATCCACCTGCAACCCCTTGCTGACTTCCGTCGGCGCCATAATGTTGCGGTAGAAGGTCAAATCGGCATTCAGTTCGGAAATCTTCGTTTCCAACTCGACAATCGCATTCCTCGCATCACGCAGGGCCTGCTCATCAATAGCACGGCCTCGCTCCAGGTTAACCAGCCTCTGGCGCGCTGAATGGTACTGCTCGCGCAGGCCATCCATTTCGTGAACCAGCATGCCCGTGGTTTCTTCCGCCGATGAAAAACGGAATCCTCCCTGCGCCATCCCGGCCATGTACCCGAAAATGGCCGCTACAACCGTAAATCCGAGCAAAATCAATGTCCGGCGCAGACGGTAGCCGCGCCGGTGCCGGATAACAACGTATTCTTCTGAGGGCTTTGGCGTCTCGCTCACAAATCAGCCTCAGGGCAGCATGGCTGGCGCATTCAGTCCCAGCCGCTCATCCAGCCCAAACATGATATTCATATTCTGCACGGCTTGCCCGGCCGCTCCTTTCACCAAATTATCGATCACAGAAGTAACGATCACTACGTTGCTTTGTTCCTGACGGTGCAGTGCCATGCGGCAATGGTTTGCGCCCCGCACACTGCGGGTTTCCGGATGACTGCCAAACGGCATGACATCGACAAATGGCTCGTTCTGATAACGCTCTTCAAACAAAGCCTGCAATCGATCAAAATCGGCCGTCTCTTTCAGCTCGGCATAGAGCGTCGCCTCAATACCCCGGATCATCGGCAGCAGGTGGGGAACAAAGGTTACCCCCACATTTGCCCCGGCGGCTTCGCCCAAGCCTTGGCGAATCTCAGGCAGGTGGCGGTGACCCGAAGCACCGTAAGTTTTGAAGCTTTCACCAATCTCACCGTGCAGCATGCCCGCATTGGCCTGACGCCCTGCACCACTGGCGCCCGACTTGGCGTCCGCAATCAACCATGATGGATCCACCAGGCCGTTTTCAAGCAGCGGCAGAAAACCCAACTGAACGGCGGTGGGGTAACACCCGGGATTCGCCACCAGTTGCGCCTTGCGGATTTCTTCACGTGCCACTTCGGGCAGGCCATAAACGGCTTTCTCAGCCCACTCCGGGCTTGCATGGGGCATCCCGTACCACTTCTCCCAGACATCCAGATCTTTCAGGCGGAAGTCCGCGGAAAGATCGACCACCCGGGTGCCAGCTTTCATCAACTCAGGCACCATTCGAGCCGCTACACCGTGAGGCGTTGCAAAAAACACCAGGTCACACTCCGCCAGCTGCGCGGGATCAGGCTCGGAGAAGGCCAAATCAAAGTGACCTCGCAAGTTAGGGTACATATCCGCTACGGGCATACCTGCCTCGGAACGCGAAGTGATGCACTGCACTTCAACCTCAGGATGAACCGCGAGAATCCTCAACAGCTCTACACCTGTGTACCCGGTACCACCAACGATGCCTACTTTAATCACTCTCTTCTCCAACGTACTCTGGTCAGAATTTGGCGTTAGTCTAACATGATAAACCAATGACTTATTGCAGCCTGCACACCCAAAGCTACAATGGGGTCCAATCTTTCTGAACGACTTGTTCGAACAACCGGAACTCAGTCCGCATGCGCAACATCAGGCAACAGGTTACGGAAAACCTGATACACGTTTTCCGAGGAAGGCTCGCCGGTGTGGATGCCCTTCCTCAGCTGGCCGTCCTTGGTTTGCTTTCCGGCATTGTAACCGGTGCTGTGATCCTTTTGTTCCGCTTCGCCATTGAATGGCCTCTGGACTACTTTTTCCCAGGCAACGGTTCGGAAAACTTTGAAGATCTGGACATTCTTACCCGAGGCATTTTACCTCTTGCCGGCGCAGTGGCGCTCGGGTTGTTTTTACACAAACTGAGCATTCATGACCGCAAAGTAGGGATAGCCCATGTCATGGAACGCTTAAACTACCATCAGGGCTATATCTCCCTCAAAAGTGCCATCGTTCAATTTATCGCAGGCGTTACCACGGTTGTCAGCGGCCAATCGGCTGGCCGAGAGGGACCGGCGGTACATCTCGGCGCGGCTTTCTCCAGTATTCTCGGACAATGGATGCGGCTGCCTAACAACAGCATCCGAACGTTGGTTGCCTGTGGCTGCGCAGCGGCTATTTCAGCATCATTCAACACCCCGATCTCCGGCGTTATCTTCGCCATGGAAGTGGTCATGATGGAATACACCATCGCCGGCTTTACCCCGATCATTTTATCTGCGGTGAGCGCCGCCATCGTTACCCAACTGGTCTATGGCACAGAGCCCGCGTTTAGTGTCCCGGCGCTGACCATGAACTCTCTGCTTGAGATCCCCTGGATACTCGCCATCGCGGTGTTGATCGGCATTGCAGCCGCCGCTTTTATTCAATTGGTGGATAGCCTCGGGCGCTACCACCACCGCCCAGTTTTATTGCGCATTTTCCTGGCCGGCCTGCTGATGGTGCCATTTGCGATCTTTGTGCCTGAAACCATGGGCATTGGCTACGACACCGTGGGCGACACCATAAACGGCCAGCTCGGCTTCTGGCTGCTGTTGGGCGCAGGCGTGGCCAAATTGCTGATTACCGGAACCTCGATCGGGCTCGGCATGCCAAGCGGGGTGATCGGCCCCACGCTTTTCATCGGCGCAACCTTGGGCGGCGCTATGGGGCTGATCGGCGCGGCTTTTGCCCCGGAAGTGGCGTCGTCTGTCGGCTTTTACGCCATGCTCGGCATGGGTGCCATGATGGGAGCCGTGTTGCACGCGCCTCTGGCAGCACTCATGGCACTGCTGGAACTCACCCATAACCCCAACATCATCCTGCCCGGCATGCTGATTATTACCACAGCGAGCCTAGTCACCAGCGAAGCGTTCGGCAAGAAGTCGTTGTTCATCACAGTGCTGAAGAGCCAAGGGCTAAGTTACCAGAACTCGCCGGTTACCCAGGCGTTAAGGCGAGTATCCGTTGGCGCCATTATGGACCGGAATATCCTTCGTATCGAACGTCAACTCACCCTCGAGGAGGCGCGCAAAGCGCTTTCATCAGAACCAAAGTGGCTGTTGGTGGATGGCAACAACGGCCCCACGTCATTGCTGCCCGCCGTTGACTTGGCGCGCTACCTTGAAGAGTTTAACGAGCAAAACGCGGAAGAGGCCTCTGAGCTGCCCGAGAGTCTGGATTTGATGCAAATACCAGCCAACCGGCGGGACGTTGCGCCTGTCCAGTATCAGGCCACGCTGGAGCAAGCGCTTAATGAATTTGACCAAACCAAGGCAGAAGCGCTCTACGTGCAGCGCCATGTCGCCCCCATGATCCAACGGATTTATGGCGTTGTGCTGCCATCCGATATCGAAAGTTACTACCAATACCGCCGGAGCTAACACATGTTATGGGTTAAAGCGTTTCATATCATTTCACTGGTGTGCTGGTTTGCCGGCATCTTCTACTTACCCCGCCTCTTTGTTTACCACGCGGCGTGCGAAGACAAACCGGGGCAGGAGCGTTTCAAGATCATGGAACGCAAGCTGTACCGGGGCATTACCACCCCTTCGATGATTGCGACCGTCATATTTGGTGTGTGGTTGCTCAGCTACAACGTGTCTGGTTACTTCAGCCAGGGTTGGCTGCACGCCAAACTGTTGCTGGTGGTCCTGTTGATCGTGTACCACTTCTACTGCGGCCACTTGGTAAAAGTATTCCGTGACGACAACAATACCCGCAGCCACGTGTTCTACCGCTGGTTCAACGAACTGCCGGTCTTCATACTGCTCGCGGTTGTCATTCTTGCTGTTGTTAAGCCTTTTTAAGGAGGTTCACTATTAACAGTTACTCCCGCCCCCACGTTCTGGTGCTGTCCGGGCTCGACCCTTCCGGCGGCGCAGGCATTCAGGCAGACATACAGGCCATTACATCGCTGGGCGGGCACCCGTTGCCCGTGCTGACCTGCCTGACCGTACAAGACACCAAAAATGTGTATGGCGCCGAAGCCATTGATCCTGCAATCATCAGGCAGCAACTTGAGTGTCTGGACAAAGACATCCCCATACACGCGGTTAAAACCGGCGCCATGGGCAACGCCGCAGTGGTCAACGTGCTCATGGAGTTTCTCGATAGCCACCCGGAGTTACCGCTGATCGTGGACCCTGTGATCAAAGCAGCTGGCGGCGGAGACCTGGCCGATGACGAACTGGTCAAGGCGATGAAAGGCTCACTGTTTGCCCGAGCCGAAATGATCACACCGAACGGGGTAGAGCTCCTGCAACTGGGCGATTGTGACAGCGAAAGCCAAGCCGCCGACAAGTTGCTCTCAGCGGGCTGCAAATCGGTCCTCGCGACCGGCGGTCACGGCACCGGGCCACACATTATCAATACCCTATATAGCACCGGGCAGGACCCCATGAACTGGCAGTTAGAGCGGATTGGTGCCAACGAATACCACGGCACCGGGTGTACGTTGGCCGCCGCCATATCGGCCGGTATCGCCAGCGGACTGTCCGCCCGGGCGGCCATATCCCAAGCGCAGAACTACGTCAGCCGCACGCTCCTGAGTGCCTTGACCATCGGCCAAGGGCAGCGAGTACCAAACCGGGGTATCCCGTGGGAACGTTAAAGCCACACCTGCGCCCCGGTTTGTACGCCATCACCGACAACCGCCTTACGCCCCCGGATCGTTTGCTGCAGTCCGTAGAAGCCGCGCTAGCCGGCGGCGCTGTGTTGGTTCAATATCGGGACAAGCTTTCAACGACCACCGAACGCCTGAGCCAGGCGACGGATCTGGTCAGTCTTTGCCAGAACGCCGGAGTACCGCTTCTCATCAACGATGACCCGGAACTGGCGCACCGCGTGGGTGCGCAAGGCGTTCACTTGGGGCAAGACGACTGGGCTTTGGCCGATGCCCGAAAGCTGCTGGGGCAAACTGCCATTATTGGCATTACCTGCCACCAGCATATGGAGCTGGCCGAAATTGCCAAAGCCGGAGGTGCAGACTATTTAGCCTTTGGACGTTTTTATCAATCCGGCACAAAGCCCGGCGCACCCCGTGCGGACGTTAACGTGCTGAGCGAGGCACGTCGTCTGGCGCTTCCTGTGACAGCCATTGGCGGCATCACGACCGAGAATGCAGAACCACTGATTCGGGCCGGCGCCGACCTTATTGCGGTAGTGGGCGGATTGTTCGGGGGTAGCCCCGCAGACATTGAAGCCAAAGCCAGACAGTTCAGGCAACTGGTGGCTTTGCATCATCCATTATCGACACATTCCAACTAACAGGAGTAATCCATGAGTCACTCTGAAGAACTGTTCGAACAGGCACAAAAGTACATCCCCGGTGGTGTTAACTCTCCGGTTCGGGCATTTCGCGGCGTGGGCGGCACCCCGGTGTTTTTCAAACATGCCGAAGGCGCTTATTTATACGATGAAGACGACAAGCGCTACATCGACTTCATCGGCTCCTGGGGCCCGATGATTCTGGGCCATTCCGACCCGCGCATCAAAGAGGCTCTGCACGCACAGGTCGATCTGGGTGTAGGCTACGGCGCTCCGACCGCCATCGAAACCGACATGGCGAAGAAGGTGTGCGAACTGGTGCCCTCTATCGACATGGTGCGCATGGTCAACTCCGGTACCGAAGCCACCATGAGCGCCATTCGCCTGGCACGCGGTTACACCGGCCGGGACAAGATTGTTAAGTTTGAAGGCTGCTACCACGGCCACGTGGACTCGCTGCTGGTGAAAGCTGGCTCCGGCGCACTGACCCTGGGCGAACCTAACTCGCCGGGTATTCCCGCCAGCTTGGCCGAACACACTCTCACCCTCGATTTCAACGACATCGACGGCGTGCGCAAAACCTTCGCAGAAATGGGCGACCAGATTGCCGCAATCATCGTGGAGCCGGTAGCCGGCAACATGAACTGCATTCCGCCGGTACCGGGCTTCCTCGAAGGTCTGCGCGAAGTGTGCGACGAGCACGGCACTGTGCTGATCTTTGATGAAGTGATGACCGGTTTCCGGGTCTCCTTGGGAGGCGCCCAAGGCTTATTCGGCGTGACCCCGGATCTGACTGCTCTGGGTAAGGTTATCGGTGGCGGTTTGCCAGTCGGTGCGTTTGGTGGCAAGCGCGAAATCATGGAGCACATTTCACCGCTGGGCCCGGTTTACCAGGCGGGCACCTTGAGTGGTAATCCGCTGGCGATGGCCGCGGGCCTGACCACTCTGAACGCCATCTCTGAATCCGGCTTCCACGATCGCTTGATCGAGAAAACCAACAGAGTGCGTGACGGCATCAAAGCAGCGGCCGACGAAGCGGGCATCCCGCTGGCCGTGCAATCCGCCGGTGCCATGTTTGGCTTCTTCTTTACCAACGAATCGTCGGTCACCAGCTTTGCTCAAGTAATGGAATGCGACGCCGAACGCTTCAAGAAATTCTTCCAGGGCATGTTGGCCGAAGGTGTCTACCTGGCCCCATCTGCCTTCGAAGCCAGTTTCGTGTGTGCGGCGTTATCAGAAGATGACATAGAATTCACCTTGGCCGCAGCCCGCAAGGTGATGACCACTCTTTAAGTAAAACTACGCGGTGACTCAGGTTCCACTGAGTCACCGCGTTCTCTCACCGGCCAAACACGTTCTCATACCCCGCCTATTTGGCCAATTCTCTTACCATTCTGTATTACCCTTTTTTAGATGCCTTTGCTAACGTATTGACAAGAACGCTTCACTGGCCTTGCCGGTGAAGAAGATATGCCTCGTATTCGAACCAGCAAGATTTCTATCAGGAGGTTTTATGAAGCCCACAACCAAATTATTCGCAATTTCCGCCCTCGCCGGCGCACTGGCTGCTTGTGGTGGTAGCGGTGGTAGCTCCTCGTCAGGACAGACCGGTTCGTTATCTGTGGGCCTGACCGATGCGCCAGCGACCGACCTAAGCAGCGTTCACATAGCGTTTAACTCCATCCGTCTTAAGCACGCCGATGGAGAGTGGTTGGAATACAGCCTTGAAGAAACCGGCACGGTCGACCTGTTAACCCTGCAGGGGGGCGTAACCGAGCCTCTGTTCACAGACGAAGAAGTGCCTGCTGGTGAATACAAAGAAATTCGCCTGATTGTCGATACCGACAATTCATGGGTGACCAAAACATCTGAAGGAACGAAACAGTATACCCTTGGGGTACCTTCTGGTGAGCAGAGCGGACTGAAACTAAAAGGCAATTTCATAGTAGCGGCAGACGCCAGTACCGATTTCACAATCGATTTTGACGTGCGGAAATCCATTGTTGACCCCCAAGGCAACGCGCAGGGCGACTTCATGCTCAAGCCAGTGCTACGCGTGGTAAACAACCTTGAAGTTGGCAAGATAACCGGTGAGGTGGACTACACCACGATAAACCAGTCTGCCGAAGCCAACTGCAGCGCCAATTACGAAGGTTCGGTTTACGTCTTTGAAGGCCCGGGGGTTAACCCAATTGACCTGAACGTGGACCGTGAAGGCACTAACCCGTTAATGCTCGTTCCAGTTAAAGACGAAGATACTAACGGCCTCCATGAGTGGACTGCAGCCTTCCTCACTGAAGGCACGTACACCGTCAGTTATAGCTGCCAACTGGACGATAATGAAACGGACGATGACATCACCTTCTATGGCACCCAAACCGTAGAAGTGAAAGCAGGCGAGACCACCGAGGCAACCGTGATCTCCCAGTAATCCTGATACCCCGTTACGGGAAATATTCAGAGGCCAAGGATGGCCTCTACACACTACAGAGATCTCGCACGATCCTCCGCCTGAGAAGCCCCCGCCACATTTCCTCTCGCCCGGCGAATGTCCGCCAGCAGCAACCAGCCAGACCGCTGCATGCGGGAATCATTACCCGCCAGCGACAACCCCTTCAACGTAAACTGTTCAGCCGCTCCCAGGTTGTTCCCGGCAACATAGGCTTCCGCCAACTTGAAGTACACCTCAGCCGAACGTGGCGCTACCCGCTGGGCTCTTTCCAAGCGTGCAATCGCGACTGCCGAGTCACCTTGCTGTAGCCGCTGATCAGCATCGCGAATCAGAGCGACGGCTGCCGCGGGCAATTCATCACCGGACTCGCGGTAACTGGGCGAACGGGTAGGTTGCTCAGGCGCGGGGGCAGGCTCGCTAACTTCGGGCTGCTCACTCTTACGCCACACTTGGGGCTCAGACCTTTCCTGCCCAGACGTTCTGGGCGGTTCCGGCGCTCTAGACTGATCACCACCGCCCATCGGCACATAAATCGAGCCTCCGCCTGGCGCCGAACACCCGGTCAAACCAAGTATCAGTGCAAAGCTGGCCGCGTGCATTATCGTTACTTTTCTCATCGGAACAATCCTTCAAACCAACTGCGTATTTGCCCACCAAGGTCGCCGTTACAACCGGTGTGAGTATCAGGCTCACTGCCGGCCACAAAGGGTATCAGGCGCGCATTCTGGCACCCTTCCCCCGTCAAGGCATTAGCTTCAGTATCTACCCAATGATACTGCACGCCATCCGGCATGACCGGTGAGAACCCGTGCTGGGGAATCTGCGCCATCATGGTGGACCAAATGGGCAACGCCCCCGACGCCCCGGTGAGCGCGGTTGGGCCGTTGTCATCCCGACCTACCCAGGCCACCGCCAGCAAATCACCACTAAAGCCGGCAAACCACGCGTCCCGGCCATCGTCGGTGGTGCCGGTTTTGCCCGCCAGCGTTAACTGGTCCGGCAGGGTATAGTAAGCCGATCGGCCGGTGCCTTCTTGCATGGTTTCCTGCATGGCGTATTGCACCAGATGCACTGCAGCCGGGTCGGCCACTTGGTCCACTTTCAGGTTATAGCGTGACAAGGGCTCGTTGTCGGCATCCGTTACCTCGCGAATGGTGCGCAAGGGCGTATTGAAACCGGAGGTGGCCAACCCTTGGTACAACTGCGCCACATCCACCGGCGCCAGATTCACGGAACCCAGCAACATGGACGGGTAATCCGATATCGGGCTGGTGATGCCGAATGCTCTGAGCTTTTCCTGCACCTGAGGAATTCCCACATCCAGGCCCACTCGAACCGCCGGCAGGTTATAGGATTTCGACAGTGCCCGGTGCAAAGGCACTTCGCCCCGCTCCTGCTTGTCGAAGTTTTTCGGCTGCCACAGTTTGCCGTCATCGAATTCCAGCGTGAACGCCTGGTCTTTAACCGGAGTGATCAACGTATACCGTTCAGCCTGCTCAAGCGCAGCCAGATACACAAACGGCTTGATCAGGGACCCCATCGGTCGCTTGGCATCCACGGCCCGGTTGAAGCCGGCAAAACTCGGATCTTTACCGCCGACCAACGCCAGCACTTCACCGGTGTCTTTCGCGGTGACCACCAGGGCCGCTTCCAGAGCCTCCGAGCCTGGCAACTTGGGCAAGGTTTTACTGACCGCAACCTCAGATGCGTGCTGAACCGCCGGATCCAGTGTTGTGAAGATGCGCAAGCCTTCACTTTGCAAATCTTCTTCCTGGTAATCCCGTGCCAGGTGCCGGCGAACCAGATCGATGTAGGCCGGGTAACGGTTGTCGGTAAACGAAGGTTTGCCGCTGACGCCCAAAGGCTTGGCCTTTGCCGTCTTCGCCTCTTGCTCGGTCAGCAGCCCGGCTTCTGCCATTTCATCCAACACCAGATTACGACGCGCGATCGCCCGTTTCGGGTGGCGTCTCGGGTTGTAGTAGCTGGGGCCTTTCACCATTCCTACCAACAATGCCATTTGATGCGGTGCCAAATCTTTCAGGCGCTCGCCAAAGTAAAACTGACTTGCCAGGCCAAAGCCGTGAATGCTGCGCACGCCGGCTTGTCCGAGATAGACCTCGTTTAGATAGGTTTCCAGAATGTCATCTTTCTCGTAATGCAGTTCGAGCAGGATCGACATCAAGGCCTCGTTGCCTTTCCGCAACAGGGTTTGCTCGCGGGTCAGGAAGAAGTTTTTTACCAGCTGTTGGGTCAACGTACTGCCGCCCTGCACGACCCTGCCCGCTTTGATATTCGCCAACATAGCCCGGGCGATCGACAGCGGAGCCAAACCAAAGTGGCTGTAAAATTCCCGATCTTCCACCGCCATCAAGGTGCTGGGCAATAACTCGGGCACCTCTTCAAGCTGCACCAAAACCCGGTCCTCACGGTGGGCCGGGTAAATACCGCCAATCTGCGCAGGCTCAAGCCGAACGATGGGCGACGTAGGCCCTACGACCACCGAGAACGACCGGACCTTGTCGCCACTCACCACCAGCGAGATACGGCGGCGGGGCTCCTCACCATCCGGAAATACAAAGCCCCGGGCGCTGATGACAAACCGGCCGCCGTTGCGACGATAGGTTCCGAGTTTCACACCATCACCCGCCCGATAACCCGCCAATTCAAGCTCTCGGGCCAACCCGGATGCGCTGACACTGGCTCCGTCATACAGTTCCAGCGGACGGGCATACACCCGGGAAGGCACCTCAAAGCGCCGACCTTCAAACCGGGAGGTTACCACTGCGTCGAGGTACACCATCCAGCCGGCGAGCACCACCAGGCCCAGCAAGGCGAATCGGAACAGTAAACGCCAAAGCCCCGACCGGCGGTTCTTTGGCTGTCTTTTAGGCGATTTTTTACGGGATTTCGTAGATTTACTCATACGGCGATTATAACGAAGCCAAGGAGGCGACTGGCAGGCCTGTTATGTGTTATTTCTGTAATCTGCCGTCTATCATTGGACAAACAAAATCAACGAGTTCAGGGAACCCAGGAGCAAAATGTGAGCGAACGCGCCCCCGACACACTGGTTAAAGCACTGCAGAACCCAGAGTTATACGACCACCCCGTTAGCGATTTTCAGGTGATCGAAACTCATATCTCTCAGGTTCTTCTAACCGGCGACTACGCCTACAAAATCAAAAAACCCATGGATTTCGGCTTTCTTAATTTCTCGACTCTGGAGCGCCGCAAGCATTTCTGTGAAGAAGAGCTTCGCCTGAACCGTCGTTTGGCCTCTGAACTCTACCTTGACGTTCTTCCCATTACCGGTAGCCCCGAACAGCCTGTCCTCGGTGGCGAAGGCGAGCCGTTCGAATACGCCATTCGTATGCGCCAGTTCGACCAAAGCGAACTGTTCGACAAGCGCCAGGAACGTGGCGACCTGACGCCAGAGCTGCTCACCAGCGTTGCGCGTCAAACGGCCCTGTTCCACGACAGTCTGCCGCCGGTCCCGGATGATAAACCTCTGGGCACCCCGGAAGCCGTTTATGCAGCCATGCAGGAAAACTTTGACCAGATTCGTCCGCTGCTGGATGACAAAGCCTTACTCACACAGCTGGACGCGCTGGAGGAATGGACCCGAACCACATTCGAACGTAACCGTGATTTGATTGCCGAGCGCCGAAATAACGGTCTGGTGCGCGAGTGTCACGGCGACCTCCATCTCGCCAACATTACCGTGTTCAACGAACAGGTCACTGTGTTCGACTGCATTGAATTCAATGACCCCTTCCGCTGGATCGATGTGATCAACGATCTCGCCTTCCTGCTGATGGATCTGGAATCCCGCCAGGAATCCGCACTCGCGAACTTGGCTCTGAACACGTATCTGGAATACCGTGGCGACTTTGAAGCTTTAGCCTTGCTGCCGCTGTATAAAGCCTACCGCGCCATGGTACGGGCCAAGATCGCGCTGTTCACCCTGGGCAACCCGAGCCTAAGTGACAGTGAACGCGAAGGCTTGATGCAGAACTACCGTAGTTACGCGCAGCTTACCGAAGATTACGGCGCCATCCCGAACCATTACCTGCTGGCGACCACCGGGCTGTCTGCCTCTGGCAAAACCTGCGTCAGTGCCGCCATGTCGGCGGAATTGGGGCTAGTTCGATTGCGCTCCGACGTTGAACGCAAACGATTGCATGGGCTCGCGCCCTTGGATGACAGCAAATCCGGTTTAGGGACGGATCTGTACAGCCCGGAAGCCACTGAGAAAACCTACAAACATCTCGCTACATTAGCGGGCCAGCTGTTGTCTTCGGGGCTGTCGGTGATTGTCGATGCTGCCAGCCTGAAGGAAAGCGAGCGTTCATTGTTTGCTCAGGTCGCCGAGAACCAGGGTGTACCCTTCGCCCTGCTGCACACCGAAGCGCCAGAAGACCTGCGCCGGGACTGGGTGCGCAAACGCAAAGGCGATGCCTCAGAGGCCACCGAAGAAATGCTGGATGCCCAGCAAACGTGGTTCGAACCTCTGACAACCGATGAAAAGACCTACACCATTCACCTGCATACCGATCAGGAGCATGTGGCCGAAGCGGTGGCCGACCGGATCCGCCAGCACCTTGGCCTCAGCCCTCGATCCGGCAACTGATGCAGAAGGCTCACCCGCAATGGCAAACCGCTTGCCCGGCACAAGACCTTGTGCCGGGCAAGTTCATAGAGTTTCGCCTGAAAGAAAAAGCCGCTGAACCGGAAGGCATGCCGCTCACCGGTTTCGTGTTTCTGGACCACAGCACGCCCCGGGCTTACCTGAACTTGTGCCCGCATCTGGGCATTGAGCTGAACTGGATGCCCGGCCGCTTTATGGATGCCGACAACCTGTTCATTCAATGTTCAACCCACGGCGCGCTGTTCAAACCCGGCACCGGTGAGTGCATTGCCGGGCCGTGCCAAGGCGATGTTCTAACAGAACTGGACGTGCGCGAGCGCGACGGCCTGATCGAAGTCAGGGTTCGCAATTAACCGGAACCGGATCGATCAACTCAAGCCGCGCACTCGGGTTTCCATCCACGCCCATCAAGGCTGCCCGGTAAGCCAAGACCTCGACCCCCGCTTCAACAGCTTGCCGCAGTAACTGGCCGTAACGCGGGTCAATATGATCCGCCGGCCGCACTTCTTCAATTGCCGTGTGATTCACCACAAACAACAACACAGCGCGGTCGCCATTGACCACTTGCGCCATCAACTCGCGCAGGTGTTTTTGCCCGCGCTCGGTAACAGCATCGGGAAAATAGCCGTGCGCGCCCTCCGCGAGCGTTACGTTTTTCACCTCGACCCATGCGTCTGGTTCACGGTCATGGCCGCTGAGCAACAGATCAATGCGGCTTTTTTCTGACCCATACCGCACTTCGCTTCGGCACTGGCGATAGCCGCTCAACTCCGGGATCACGTCCGCTTCGATCGCATGCTTGGCCTGAGCATTCGGGCGACCGGTATTCACGCACGCGATCGCACCCGGATTGGTTTCCACCAGCTCCCAGGTATACCGCAGCTTACGCTTGGGATTGTCGCTTTCACTCAACCACACCCGCGCGTTTTCCGGCTGACAATTACGCATGGAACCGGTGTTCGGACAGTGAGCAACCACCTCTTCGCCATTCGGCAAGCGCACGTCGGCCAGGAAGCGTTTATAGCGCCGAATCAAGCGCCCCTCTATCAATGGTTCTGAAAACTTCATATGCTCTCCACTATAAGCCGAGGTCACAGAGCTGGCACCCCTGAGACTTATCTGCTATTTTCCGCAAATTCCCACGACAGGGCGTTTGGGTAAAACCGTGCGGCACCGGTGCTGGTACGGATAACAAAGCGCCCGAGTAGAAGTACAAACAAGAGGCCAGGGCTCAATGGCAAAGAAGACTGCACAAGCACCAAGCGAAACCTTTACCGGCTTCACCCCTTACGAAATTAAAAAGGGTGAAGACTACATGAGTGCAGACATGCTGCAGCACTTCAAGGACCTGCTATTGGATTGGAAGCAGGAACTGATGGAAGAAGTCGACCGCACCATGCACCACATGCAGGAAGACGCTGCAAACTACGCGGATCCCAGCGACCGTGCAACCCAGGAAGAAGAGTTCAGCCTGGAATTGCGAACGCGGGATCGTGAACGCAAGCTGATCAAGAAGATCGACAAGACCATCGATCGTATCGACAAAGACGATTATGGCTTCTGTGATCAGTGCGGCGTAGAAATCGGCATCCGTCGTCTGGAAGCTCGCCCCACTGCAACGCTTTGCATTGATTGCAAAACGTTGGCCGAAATTCGCGAACGCCAGACCGGCATCTGATCTGTCCTCTACCGGCAAGCTGGTGGTCTGACCGCCAGCTTGCAGAGATCTTATGGAGCACACCCGATACCGCGGGCGCTTTGCGCCTTCCCCTACAGGCCCATTGCACTTTGGCTCCCTCGTCACCGCTGTAGCCACATGGCTGGAAGCCCGAGCGGCTGACGGTGATTGGCTGGTTCGCATTGAAGACCTTGACCCGCTCAGGGAACCCCCGGAAGCCACCGATCAAATCCTGCATTCTCTCGACGCCCACGGCTTACACTCAGACGAGCCTATACGCTTCCAATCTCGGCGGCACACGGCCTACCAAGAAGCCATCGACCATCTACTGAAAAACGGAAAAGCTTACCGGTGTAGCTGCTCGCGCAAACAGCTCCAAGCCCATGGCGGGCGCCACCCTGCCCAGTGCAGAACGCGTGCTTCACTACCTGACGAGGCGCCTCATGCCATTCGTTTTGCCCTCTCTGATGACAACAGCCATTGGCAGGACTTGTTGCTAGGCCCGCAACACCAGACCGTTCGAGCGGAACTAGACGACCCGGTTCTTCAACGAAAAGAAGGCTTTTACGCCTATCAGCTGGCCGTTGCCGTGGACGACATTGATCAAGGCATCAGCCATGCGGTCCGAGGCTCCGACCTGCTGGACATGACTGCTCAACAGCAGCAAATATTTCAGGCTTTAGGTGCTCCGGCACCGCAATGGTTGCACATACCCGTTATCCTCAACGACCAAGGCCAGAAGCTGAGCAAGCAGAATCACGCGCCAGCGCTCGATGACACAAAACCGGCAACGAATCTGGTGCATGCACTCGTCGCACTCGGTCAGCAGCCGCCCGCCAAACTGGCCCAAGCCTCGGTAAGCGACGTACTGGCGTGGGCCCGGGCGCACTGGCAGCGAGCAGCCATTCCCCTGACATCCCGACAAGCCCGTGGTATAACCCCAAGTACACAATCGCACTCGGACCACTAACCTGATGTATATCTACCGCCTGGTTTTTCTACTGGTGCTGGCCATTTATATCTTTTCACCAAACATTCTCAGTTGGTGGACCGGCCCGGGTAATGCCTGGTACAGCCCGTTTATTTTTTGGGGCAGCCTGATCGCGATCGGTTTCTGGTTAGAATGGCGACGAGATCCCAATGAGTTTTAGCGCCCCGGGGCTGCTTCTGGCCAGCCTGCTTTATCTGAGCCTTCTGTTTGGCATTGCCTGGGCAACCGAGCGCGGCACGCTGCTTCGCCGATGGGTACGCCATCCACTGACATACACACTCAGCCTCGGTGTGTATGCGGGCATCTGGGCGGTTTACGGCGCCATCGGATTCGCCGCCAAATCGGGCTTTGGCTACCTGGCTTACTACGTCGGAATCAGCGGCGCCTTCCTGCTAGCCCCCGTGCTACTGAATCCGATTCTGCGGATTAGCCGGGCTTATCAGCTCACATCGCTGGCCGACTTGTTCGCTTACCGATACCGAAGCCAATGGGCGGGCACGCTGGTCACGCTCTGCTCTGCCACAGCGATCATGGCCTTGCTCAGCATGCAGATTCAGGCGGTTTCGGCCTCAGCCAGCATACTTGCACCCGACACCTCGCCCACGTTTATCAGCACGCTCTTCTGTCTGATTGTCGTGCTGTTTGCCGTGCTGTTCGGCGCTCGCCGACACCAGGCGTCAGGACACCACCAGGGTTTGGTTCTGGCCATTGCGTTCGACTCACTGGTTAAGCTGGCGGCCTTGCTGGTATTGGGTGGCGTCATCCTGTTTGGCGTATTTAAAGGGAATGCCGGGCTGGAAAACTGGCTGGCCGACACATCACGCCCAGAATCCCCGATGGCCATGAACGTAAACGACGGCACTTGGCGGGCGCTGCTATTGATGTCATTTGCCGCCGCACTGGTTTTGCCGCACATGTATCATATGACGTTCAGCGAAAACCCCTCTCCAAGAGCGCTCGGCAAAGCCAGCTGGGGGCTTCCGCTTTATTTGTTTCTGCTCGGCCTACCGGTGCCACTGATCGTGTGGGGCGGCCAAGCGCTCGAGGTGGCAGCCCCCCCGGCCTTCTTCAGCATCGGCATCGCTCAGGCGCTGGACAGTCCAATGCTGACGCTGATGATGTATATCGCCGGCCTGTCGGCGGCCAGCGGACTCATGATTGTCAGTACGCTGGCGCTCGCCGGCATGGTTCTCAACCACGTTGTCCTCCCCCTTAAAACCCCGAAAGATCAGGGCGATATTTACCATTGGCTGCAATGGGTCAAGCGCCTGTTGATCGCCGCCATTCTGATTACCGCCCTGCTGTTTCATGAGATTGTTGGCCAACGTCTCGACCTCTCCATTCTCGGCGCCATTTCGCTG
This sequence comes from Marinobacter sp. MDS2, assembly GCF_030718085.1. Classification (NCBI taxonomy): domain Bacteria; kingdom Pseudomonadati; phylum Pseudomonadota; class Gammaproteobacteria; order Pseudomonadales; family Marinobacteraceae; genus Marinobacter; species Marinobacter sp. MDS2. The sequence continues at coordinate 2,280,622 of NZ_JAVAJF010000001.1, read as the reverse complement.
ACCGGCACCCTGCAACTGCTGCCCGGTGTGCTTGGGGTCATTTACTGGCCCGAAGGCAATCGCCGTGGTTTGATCGCGGGTCTGGTGACCGGGCTGTCAATCTGGGCCCTCACTCTCGTGCTGCCTTTTTCCTACACCTTTGACCTGCTGTCGCTGATAGGCATGCCGGTAACCGCAGGCTACGACAACTGGCACGTGGTCACTTTCACCAGCCTGGCTGCCAACGTTGCCATGTTTTCGGTGGTTTCTATTCTAAGCCCGGCCACACCGGAAGAAGCCAGTGCAGCTCAGGCTTGCTCTATGGGGGCGCTTTCGCGCCCTCAAAGGCGCGAGCTATTCGCCTCTTCATCCGCTGACTTCATCCATCATCTGGCCGAACCACTGGGCATAAACGTTGCCCGTCGGGAAGTACAGCAAGCGCTCGCACAACTGAACCTGCCGCCCTCGGAATTCCGCCCCTACCAACTACGGCGGCTAAGGGACCAGATTGAAGCGAACCTGTCCGGACTTCTGGGCCCCTCTATCGCCAGAGACATGGTAAAAAGACATCTGGGTTTCAAACCCATGGCCCACGGCGGCACCGGGCAAGACATCCGCTACGTGGAAAGAGCCCTCGGTGACTACCAGAACCAGCTCACGGGGCTGGCCGGCGAGCTGGACAACCTGCGCCGCCATTACCGGCAAACCCTGCAGAACCTGCCAATTCCTGCCTGCTCTATTGGTGACGACGGCGAAATACTGATGTGGAATCACACCATGGAAGCGCTGACCGGCATCTCTGCCGATGAAGTGGTTGGCGCAAAACTCCTTGCGCTACCAGAGCACTGGCACGCGCTACTGGATGACTTTAACAAAGGCAACGATCCTCACCGATACAAACACCGGCTGGATCTGCGCGGCAAACCGCACTGGCTGAATTTGCACAAAGCGGCGTTGAATGGCCCGGAGCACCCGGAAGGCGGCTCTATTATTCTGGTAGAGGACCAGACTGAAACCCGGCTGCTTGAAGATGAATTGATGCACAGCGAGCGCTTGGCCTCGGTGGGCCGTCTCGCCGCCGGCGTCGCCCACGAAATCGGCAACCCGGTCACGGGCATTTCGTCACTGGCACAGAACCTCAAACTGGAAACGGACAACCCCGAGATTCTGGACACGGCGAACCAGATCCAGCAACAAACCCGGCGCATCTCGACCATTTTGCAATCGCTGATGAATTTCTCACGCACGGGCAACCATGCCCATGCCACACGCTATGAGCCGGTTGATCTTCACCGGTGTGTCGAGGAATCAATCAACCTGCTCTCACTGGGCGATAACAGCAAGGGCATCCAATACGAAAACGTTTGCCCGCAGGACCTGCAAATACTCGGCGACGAACAGCGCCTGGTGCAGGTATTTGTTAACCTGCTCGCGAACGCACGAGACGCCTCTCCCGAGAATGGCCGAATTCAGGTGACTGGCAAGCGCGATAGTTACTCCGCTATCATCGAGGTTATTGACGAAGGCACAGGAATACCGTCGGACCAACAAGATCATGTTTTTGAGCCTTTTTTTACGACTAAGGCATCCAACAAAGGCACAGGGCTAGGCCTCTCCCTTGTGTACAGCATTGTTGAAGAACACTATGGCAATATCCAGGTAGAAAGCCCCGCCCATCCGACGAGCGGCAAAGGAACTTGCATGAGGCTTCGCCTGCCAGCTTACGAACCCGACACTGATGCTGACAGTCGCCCGAACGAAAGGTCGTGAACGTACTATGCCCCGCATTCTGATAGTTGAAGACGAAGATATTATCCGGTCTGCAGTCCGTAAACTGCTCCAGCATGCTGGCTACGAGGTGGCCGATGCCATCTCCGTAGAAGCAGCCGAAGAACTGGAACCCGATACCTTCGATCTGGTCATTACCGACCTCCGGCTGCCCGGTGCCGCCGGCACCGAAATGATCAACCGGGCCCCCGATACGCCGGTGCTGATCATGACCAGCTACGCCAGCCTGCGCTCTGCCGTAGATTCGATGAAAATGGGCGCTGTGGATTACATCGCGAAACCGTTCGATCACGATGAAATGCTGGCCGCAGTAGAGGGCATCCTTGCCCGCAAAGACGCACGGCCCGCCAGCAGCGAAGAAGCGGCCGAATCCGGAGCCGAAGCACCGGATCCATCCAACATCATGTTTGGTCAGTGCGAACCGATGGAAAAGGTGTTCACGCTTATTCGAAAAGTGGCACCGACTCAAACCACAGTTCTGATCAACGGTGAATCGGGTACCGGTAAAGAACTGGCCGCCCGCGCACTGCATCTTCTGAGCCCCCGTGCCTCCAAGCCTCTGATTTCGGTCAACTGCGCGGCCATCCCGGAGAGCCTGATTGAATCAGAGCTGTTCGGTCACGAGAAGGGGTCGTTTACCGGAGCGGTATCCGCACGAACCGGCCTGATCGAAGCCGCTGACGGCGGCAGTCTGTTTCTCGACGAGATCGGGGAGCTCCCTGCAGAAGCACAGGCCCGATTGCTTCGGGTCCTGCAAGAAAGTGAGATTCGAAAAGTAGGCGCAACCCAAAGCCGAAAGGTGGATGTGCGCATGATTGCCGCGACACACCGAAACCTAAAAGCCATGACCCGGACCGGCGAGTTTCGGGAAGATCTCTATTACCGGCTGAACGTGATGCAGATCCGACTACCTCCCTTGCGAGAGCGTCGCGCAGACATCCTCGGGCTGGCTGGGCGATTCCTGAAACAACAAGCACAAAGGCTCGACCGGCCCGACCTGCACCTGAGCCCCGACGCCATGCAAGCTTTGCAGCGCTACCGCTGGCCGGGCAATGTTCGGGAGCTGGAAAACGCCATAGAACGCGCGTCTATCCTTGCGGACGGCGACACCATCACGCCGGCCGTCCTGGACCTCGACAGCGACTCAGGAGACGAGTACATCCCTGAAACCCTGGTGGAAGGCAACAACGAAAGCACCCCCACCCGGGATTCCGACTCTGCCAACGATTTGTCTCTGGAAGACTACTTCCAGCATTTCGTGATCGAAAACCAGGACCGCATGAGCGAAACCGAGCTGGCACAGAAACTGGGCATTAGCCGCAAATCACTCTGGGAGCGCAGACAACGTTTAGGCATTCCTCGCAAAAAAACCAGCGGCAGTTAAATCCGTTCCGGTAACAAATGAACCCGGAATCATTTGTTACCGGACGTTCCCCTCGGTAACACTCCCCCTCCCATTTATGTGATGCAGGTAACACTTTTCCAGAATACGGGGTAACACTTATTTCTGGCAAATCCGTAACCCACTGTTAACAAAGCACTTTCAATTTCTGGCACGGCCTCTGCACTATTAAGAGCGCACAACAACAAAAACAAAAGTGACAACGCAGCGCCAACAACAAAAATAAAAAGCTGCAAGAAAACGTCCGGCAACAAAAACAAAAACAAAATAGGACGTAAGCGAACTGAGTGTTTTGGGTGCTAGGTTTTTTTGTGATCCCTAAGCATGCGCGAGTTGTAGATGTGGATAAGAATCGTCTTCCAGACGACGCTACACCTGCCTTGATAACCCGCTCCATGCTATTGATCGCACCATGTATTCAAAGCTTTCCGCTTGCATAATCTTGATGCCCGAAGGTTGGGCACGCAGTGGGGCAAAACATTAAAAAGAATCCCGACTCAAAACAAAAATAATTGCAGATCGTCGAAGCTTTCAGGGCGGATTCGTGAAAACGGATCCGCCTTTTGATTATGGGCCTCCACCCAACAACTCCCCTCCTCCAATTCAGGCAATAAACCCTCATTTCCATCCTAATATCAGCCAAACATGTGCAATTCCTGCGCAAACCGTTAAAATCCACGTTTTTGCTCTGCGCAAACACGGACTTCCATGCCTAAAAGACTTGTAGAAAAGCTGCGTTCTTTCATGCCCGGCACCGGGAAAAAGAAAGCCAAACATTACCAGCGCCAAGAGATTCCGAGAGACCAGCACAATGTGTCTCGCTCGATGATCAGCGAACCCGCCAAAAAAGTGCTGAACCGACTGAACAAGTCCGGCTACGAAGCCTACTTGGTGGGCGGCGGCGTGCGCGACATTGTTCTGGGCGGCAGGCCCAAAGATTTTGACATCGCCACCAACGCCACGCCGGAAGAAGTACACGACCTGTTTCGAAACTCGCGGCTGATCGGCCGTCGGTTCCGCATCGTGCACGTAGTCTTTGGCCGCGAGATCATCGAGGTGACCACCTTCCGCGGCAACGCCGAAGCCTCTAACGAGGATCACTCTGACCACGAACACAAAACCAGCGAGCACGGTTTGCTGTTGAGGGACAACGTTTACGGGAACCTGGAAGACGATGCTCTGCGCCGCGACTTCACCATCAATGCGCTTTATTACTGCATTCGTGATTTCACCATCATCGATTTCGCCAACGGCATGCAGGATCTTGAAAACCGTCAGATCCGACTGATTGGCGACCCGGCAACCCGCTACCGCGAAGACCCGGTTCGCATGCTGCGTGCGATCCGCTTCGCCGCGAAGCTGGGTTTCGATATCGAGCCGGACACCGAAGCCCCCATTCGGGAACTTGCCCCCTTGCTGGGCCACATCCCCCCGGCTCGCCTGTTTGATGAAGTACTTAAACTGTTCTCGGCCGGTTACGGCGAAGCCACCTACGAGCTCCTGAAAGACTACGGCTTGCTGGAGATGCTGTTCCCGGAAACCGTACGCGCTCTTAATAGCGGCGAATCCGACGAACTCATCCGTCAGGCCCTGCGCAATACCGATGCACGTATTGCCCAAGGCAAGTCGGTAACGCCGTACTTCCTGTTTGCCGCCATGCTGTGGCCGGCGCTGCAAGCCGAATGGCGCCTGCGCCAAGACAACGGCGACCCGGTTCAACCAGCGTTACACGGCGCAATCGGAAAAGTGATCGGCCGTCAGGTGCAAGCCACGTCAATACCCAAGCGCTTCTCTGGCCCGATGAAAGAAATCTGGGAACTCCAGATCCGTCTCCCGCGGCGCCAGGGCAAGCGCGCTTTCGCCACCCTCAGTCATCCGCGCTTCCGGGCCGCGTACGATTTCTTGTTGGTACGTGAATCAGCCGGGGAGCTGGAACCCGGCCTTGGTGCCTGGTGGACCGATTTTCAAAAAGCGGATGAGCGCGGGCAGGAAAAAATGCTGTCTCAGCTCGGCTCTGCAGCGGGGCCTCGCAAACGCGGCCGCAAACGCAGCCCCAACAAAAAGCCGCCGCAGTCATGAGCACGGTTGCTTATGTCGGGCTGGGGAGTAATCTGAAAGACCCGGCTGCTCAGCTGGCCCGAGCCGTTATGGAGCTGTCACGCCTGCCCCAGACCACCTTGTTGGCGCAGTCGCCCTTCTACGCCAGCCGGCCGGTCGGGCCACAAGATCAGCCCGACTTCGTGAATGGCGCAGTGGCGCTGGCGACACACTTATCGCCCCATCAATTACTGGATCATCTGCAGGCCATCGAGCAGGCCCATGGGCGGGAACGGCTCCGACACTGGGGGCCACGCACACTGGACCTGGACGTGCTACTTTTTGGCGCCGAAGTCATCAACGGCGAACGCCTCACCGTTCCCCATGCCGAGCTGGCAAACCGGGATTTTGCGCTTCAGCCGTTGCTGGACCTGAACCCGGAACTGACATTACCCGACGGCCGCCGCGTCGAACAGCTGCGCGCGCAATGCCCGGACAATCAGCTACGCAAGCTACCGCCAATGGCCGGATCAGACTAACCCAAGGGCAGGAACTCCATGCTACCCTTGTGGCTGACACACCTCGGCATTAATCTTATACTTCTCTGAACACCGGAAGACCCCGGATCACTACTGGCCCATCCACCCAAAAGGCAAGGATCTTATGGCAGTTACCATTAATACCCTGCGGGAACTCAAGCAGAAAGGCGAAGCCTTCTCGGCATTAACCTCCTACGACTCCACCTTTGCACAGGTGGTCAGCGAAGCAGGCGTGGATGTAATCCTGATTGGTGACTCTCTTGGCATGGTGCTACAAGGTAACGACAGCACGCTGCCCGTAACCATGGAACACATGATCTACCACACCAGCTGCGTGGCGAAGGGCAACACAGGCTCGTTGATCATGGCCGACATGCCGTTTATGTCGTATGGCACCGTCGCAGATGCTCTGGACAACGCCGCTGAATTGATGCGCGCGGGTGCCCATATGGTGAAACTGGAAGGCACCGATTGGATGAGAGACACCATCGAAGCCTTGAGCGAACGGGGCGTGCCTGTGTGTGCTCATTTGGGCCTGACCCCCCAGTTCGTGAATAAATTCGGTGGTTATAAAGTTCAGGGCCGCGACGACAAAGCCGCGGAGGCCATGATCGAGCACGCGTGCGAGCTGGAAGCGGCTGGCGCTGACATCATCTTGCTGGAATGCGTTCCTGCGCCTCTCGCCGCCCGCATCACACAAGCCGTTAAAGCACCGGTTATCGGCATCGGCGCCGGCTCCGACACCGACGGCCAGGTACTGGTGTTGCACGACATGCTGGGCGTGACACCGGGCCGCAAGCCCCGGTTCGTAAAAAACTTCCTGGCCGAAGCGTCGTCCATTCCGGAAGCCATCGAAGCCTACGCCAAGGCTGTTAAAGAACGCACTTTCCCCGCCGAGGAGCATACGTTCAAGGCATGAGAACCGTACATTCACTCAAAGAACTGCGTAGCATCCTGAGAGCTTATCGCCAACAGGAAAAAACCATCGCGTTGGTGCCCACTATGGGCAATCTTCACGAAGGCCATATTTCCCTGGTTCGCAAAGCCTCGGAAGCGGCAGACATCGTCGTTACCAGCATCTTCGTCAACCCCATGCAGTTTGGTGCCAACGAAGATCTGGACTCTTACCCGCGCACCCTTGCAGAGGATCAGGACAAGCTGGCTCCGGCCGGTAACACGCTGATCTTCGCACCGCCGGTTTCCGAGATTTATCCGGAAGGCCTCGCCAATCAAACCAAAGTGGTGGTGCCGGAAGTCAGTGAAGGGCATTGTGGCGCGAGCCGCCCCGGTCATTTCGAAGGCGTGGCGACGGTAGTCACCATGCTGTTCAACATGATCCAGCCGGATATCGCGTTTTTTGGCGAAAAAGACTTCCAGCAGCTCGCGGTGATTCGCAAGATGACCCGGGACCTGATGATGCCCATCGAAATCATCGGCGCGCCCACCGTCCGGGAAGACGACGGTTTGGCCAAGAGCTCCCGCAACGGCTACCTGTCAGAAGAAGAGAGAGCCATTGCGCCTGTCGTATACAAAACTCTGACCCATGCCGCCCGGCAACTCGAAGCGGGCAGCAATGACTTTGCCGGGCTGGAACAGGAAGCTCGCGACACCCTGTCCGAAGCGGGCCTGCGCCCCGATTATTTCAACATTGTGAACAGCCTGACGCTAAAGCCGGCGGCAGATACCGACAAAGAGTTGACCATACTGGTGGCCGCTTTCCTGGGAACCACCCGGCTGATCGACAATATCTCTGTAACTCGCTAACCCCCGGACTCGCTGCCTCGTTTTTGCGGGGCAGCGAACAGAAAGGACACTCTGATGCCACCCGCTTCGGCACCGCTGACCCAAAAATCCGAATGGCACGCACTTCTCCAGCACAAACAACAGCTGGAACAGGTACTGATGCGCGACCTGTTTCAATCGGACCCGCAACGCGCTGACCGATACCTGATAAAAGGTGCGGGGTTAACGCTGGATTTCTCCCGCAATTGCCTGACCGATGAGACACTGTCTGCCCTCGCCAACCTGGCCCATGCCTGTGGCTTGCCACAGCGTATTGCAGACCTGTTCACAGGGGCGAGGGTCAATCGCACCGAAAACCGGCCCGCACTGCACACCGCATTGCGCCAACCGCACGGTGCGTCGGTGTGGGTTGATGGCACCGACATCATGCCTGAGATTCACGCCACTCAGGCGCGCATGGAACAGCTCGACCGGGCAATTCGGAACGGCACCCAAACCGGCCATACCGGTCGTGCCTTTACCGATATTGTCAGCATCGGCATTGGAGGCTCCTTCCTTGGCCCCAAACTCGCCGTGGAAGCGCTCAAGCCCTATTGGCAGGGTAATCTCAAATGCCATTTCGTTGCCAATATCGATGGCACGGATATCGCTGAAACGCTGAGGTCGCTCAACCCCGAAACCACTTTGTTCCTGGTGCAATCGAAATCGTTTCGCACTCAGGAAACCCTCGATAACAGCCTGATTGCCCGAGAGTGGTTCCTCACTAACGGCGGCAATCAGGATGCCGTGGCCGATCATTTTATGGCCGTGACCGCCAACTCCGAGGAGGCGACTCGCTTTGGCATCCATTCAGACAACATCTTCCCGATGTGGGATTGGGTGGGCGGCCGCTACTCGCTCTGGTCGGCCATTGGTCTGCCCATCGCGCTGATGATCGGCATGCAGAACTTCCGTGCTCTGTTGGCCGGCGCCCATGCAATGGACTGCCATTTCAATGAAGCACCAACCGAGCAGAATCTGCCGGTGGTGATGGCACTACTGAGTGTCTGGTATAACAACTTCTGGGGCGCTCAAAGCCACGCGGTGCTGCCTTACGATGAGTATCTTAAGCACCTGCCCGAGCACCTGCAGCAGCTGGATATGGAAAGTAACGGCAAAAAGGTCACCCAAGACGGCAATCCGGTCGGCTGCGAGACCGGCCCGATTCTCTGGGGCGGTGTCGGTGCGAATGGCCAGCACGCTTACCACCAACTGATCCATCAAGGCACCCGTCTGGTGCCTGCCGACTTTGTGATTCCGCTGACCTCTCACAATCCGGTGGGCCATCATCACGCCACGCTGTTTGCTAACTGCCTGAGTCAGGCGCGAGCCATGATGGCTGGCAAAACAGAAGCGGAAGCCGTGGAGGAACTAACAAACGGCGGGCTGGATCTTAACGCCGCAAAGACTCTGGCGCCGCATAAAGCGATTCCAGGCAATAAACCCAGTAACATTCTGATGATGGAGAAGGTGACGCCAGCAACCCTTGGCGCACTCGTGGCGCTCTATGAACACCGAACCTTCGTGCAGAGTGTGATCTGGGATATTGATTGCTTTGACCAGTGGGGGGTCGAGCTTGGCAAGCAAATGGGCAACGAAATTCTGCCGCGCCTGATCAAGGATGGCGAGGCCGGTAGCGCCGGAGATAGCGCAACCGACAACTTGGTCACGTTGTTCCGTTCAGCTAACCGCCGCTGAAATCTGCCGGCCCTGCCAGCTAAAATCCACCGGCCAGAGCCTCTGGTCGGTGCTATAGTCTTGCCACAGATCGCGGTAACACCGCCCGTTTACAGGGTGCGTCTCGTTCGGCACGATATCCGCCAACGGTTTCAATACAAAGGCATTTTTCAGGATTTCCCCCCGGGGCAATTCCACGCCGGCAACAACACCGATTTCGTCGCCGTAGGTAAGGATATCCAAATCCAAGGTGCGCGGGCTGAACCGGGGAGCATCCGGGCGGCGGCCAAAATCCAGCTCCATCTGCTTTAACCGCTGCGACAACTCGGGCACGGGTAACTCCGTATGAAACCCCACCGCCAGATTCAGAAAATTGGAGCCTGAAAATCCCACCGGTTCACTCTCATACACCGGCGACACCGACAACTCGCCAAACATTTCCTGCAAGGCGTCCAGCGCGAGCCCCACATGCCGGTAGCGTTCAACATTGCTGCCGATCCCCAGAAGCACCCTCACCATCAGCGCTGACCTCGCTCGATCCGAACACCCACAGAGCTGGCCGCCGGGACGGCACCGGGTTTATTGATGGTCAGCCGCAACCAGCTCACACCAAAGTCCTGCTGCAGCATGGTGGCAACCGCTTCCGCGGCCGTCTCGAGCAATTGGGGCTGCAGTGCCTGAATGCACTGGCCGACCCTTTCACTCACGGCTGCGTAATCGAGGGCATCGGCAACATCATCGCTTGCGGCCGGCACCCGGTTGTCCCAGGCCATTTCCAGATCCACCAGCAGACGCTGGGTAATTTCCCTCTCCCAGTCGTATACTCCGATAACCGTTTCGACCGCCAAACCTTCCACTAACACCACATCTGCCAAACCAGACTCCCTAGGCTTACACTCTTGGCTGATTGAATATTAAACAGACAAGCGATACTGTGGCCCTTCGCCTGCTCGCCTGAATTTGGGGCAGCTATTTTCTCACAGAATACCCGATGCCGTCTGCGCGCCATGTGAAACACCTATGGAAACTGCTAGCCAACCGATCTTCATTGTTTTGCTCTGTTTTGGGGCCTATCTCGCCGGATCGGTGCTGTTTGCCATCCCGGTTTGCCGTGCATGGCGACTTCCAGACCCACGCGCTCAGGGCTCCAGCAATCCGGGGGCCACGAATGTGTTTCGCGCGGGAGGATGGCAACCGGCGCTCACCACCCTCGCCCTCGATGCCCTGAAAGGCTGGCTACCGGTTTGGCTGGCTAATCAGGCCGGCATGTCGATTATGGTGCAGGCCATCGTCGCTTTGAGCGCCGTGACCGGGCACATGATTCCGGTTTTTTTCCGATTCAAAGGCGGGAAAGGTGTCGCCACCGCGCTCGGTGCCGGATTGGCGCTCGCGCCGCTCACCACCCTGCTGATGGCCGCTGTTTGGCTTTTGGTGATTTGGCGTTCGCGGATCAGCGCATTGGCGTCGATCATAGCCATCGGCTCTGGCCCGATCATCAGCGCGATTCTGGAACCGGAAACCTTACCGCTGTTCGGCCTGCTGACATTGCTTATCGTGGTTCGCCACCGCAACAACCTGATCCGGCTGGCCCAGGGCCGGGAAACGGGGCTTTAGCGCTTTCAGTCCACCAGACCGTTAGCGCGGGGCTCGCTCACTGACGGCAAGGTATCCATAGGCCAGCGCGGCACCGAGACAATGCGTTCACCGTCTTTTTGCCCTTTTCTCAAACGCTGAGCGCCGGCATACGCGATCATGGCGCCGTTATCGGTACAGAATTCCGGGCGGGCATAGAACACCGAACCGCCCAGTTTTGCCGTCATTTTCTCAAGCCCGGCGCGCAACCGCTTATTCGCACTGACTCCACCGGCAATCACCAGGCGCTTACACCCGGTCTGCTCCAGTGCTCTGCGACATTTGATGGTCAGGGTATCAACCACCGCGGCCTCAAAAGCCAACGCGATGTCTGCTTTCACCTGTTCGTCAAATTCACCCGCATCCTTGGCGCCATTCACGGTATTCAGAGTGAACGTCTTCAAGCCGCTGAAACTGAAATCCAGTCCGGGGCGATCGGTCATCGGCCGGGGGAAGCGGTAACGTCCTTCCCGGCCGTGTTCCGCCAGCGCAGCCACTCGGGGGCCACCGGGGTAATCCAGACCCAACATTTTCGCGGCTTTATCGAAGGCTTCGCCAGCGGCGTCGTCCACTGACTCGCCCAGCATTTCATACTCACCAATGGCATCTACCCGAACCAATTGGGTGTGACCACCGGATACCAGCAGAGCCACAAAAGGAAAAGCCGGAGGATTGTCTTCCAGCATCGGGGCCAACAAATGCCCCTCCATGTGATGCACCCCCAGTACCGGAATATCCAACGCGTATCCCAGCGCATGAGCCACCGAGCCACCCACCATCAAGGCACCGACAAGACCAGGCCCCGCCGTGTAAGCAATTCCCTCTATGTCAGTTCGGGACTTGCCGGCGTCCGCCAACACCTGGTCACACAATGGCAGCAATTTGCGCACGTGGTCACGAGACGCCAGTTCCGGCACCACACCGCCATAGTCTGCGTGTACCTCCACCTGGCTAAACAGCGCATGGGCCAGCAGGCCCCGCTCATCATCCAGCAAGGCAACGCCAGTCTCATCACAAGAAGTTTCAATACCAAGAATCAGCATAAATCAGGGCCGTGTCTGCGGGGTTGGATCGATCGGCCATGATTTTATCAGAAAGCCGGTGGCTCCCGTCACTTTCGTTGAACAATGATTGACCTGAAGTGTCCGAGCCGTTATCATTGCCGCCCTTAATTATGCACTGGTCGAGTTATAACCAATCTGACCAGGGATCGAGCCGCGAGAATCTATTCCAGCGGAACAATTTGAAACCGAATCTATCAGGTAGGTGATTGTCGAATGCCAGCTGTTAAACTGAAAGAGAACGAACCGTTTGACGTAGCACTGCGTCGCTTCAAGCGTTCATGCGAAAAAGCCGGTGTACTTTCTGAAGTACGTCGTCGTGAGCACTACGAAAAGCCGACGGCTGTTCGTAAGCGCAAAGCTGCTGCTGCCGTTAAGCGTCATCTCAAGAAGCTTCAGCGTGAACAGCGTAAGTTCGAGCGTCTGTACTGAGTTCAGACCGCTTCGACAGCAAGACTGATTGCCGGAACGGCGTTTCGCCTTATCCGGCAAACTGAAAATGCCGCCGAGGCCTGGCTTCGGCGGCATTTTTGGCTATGGTGAATAACGTTTGTATCCGGCGCCCCGGATGAAGTGGAGCCACCATGAGCGGACTGATCCCTCAACGCTTTGTTGAAGACCTTCTGGATCGAATTGATCTGGGAGAACTGATTGGATCACGCATCACTCTCAAAAAAGCCGGCGGTAATTACAAAGCCTGCTGCCCATTTCATGACGAGAAAACGCCCTCGTTCAACGTTCGGCCCGACAAAGGCTTCTACCACTGCTTTGGCTGCGGCGCTCATGGCGATGCCATCAGCTTTATCCGCGAATTCGAAGGCCTTGGCTTTACCGAAGCGGTAGAAGAACTGGCGAAACGTGCCGGCATGGAAGTGCCGTACGACAAAGTCGCCAAACAGGAAATGCAGCAAGCCCGGACTCTGACCGACGCGCTGGATTTCGCTAGCAAGTTTTATCACTCGTCGCTAACCAGCCAACAAGGCGCGTACGCACGGGATTACCTGAAACAACGCGGTCTGGACGACGACATCATCGCACGTTACCAGATCGGCTTTGCACCGGGTAGCGGCACCGCCCTGTATGACGCGGCACCGAGAGATCTGAAAAAGCCCTTACTGGAAACCAAAACCGTTTCCGACAAGTACGGCAAACCAAGAGACCTGTTCCGCAACCGGGTGATGTTCCCGATCCGGAACACCCGCGGCAAAACCATCGCATTTGGTGGCCGCACACTGGGCGACGACAAAGCCAAGTACATCAACTCGCCGGAATCGGACGTATTCCATAAAAGCCGCGAGATTTACGGCCTGCACGAAGCCCGGCAAGCCACGCGCCAGCTGGACAAACTGCTGGTAGTAGAAGGCTACATGGATGTCATCGCACTGGCCCAGCACGGCATCGATTATGCCGTTGCAACACTGGGCACCGCGACCAATCAAGACAGTTTGACCGCCCTGCTCCGGCAAGTCCGGCATATTGTCTTTTGCTTTGACGGCGACCAAGCAGGCTTCCGAGCCGCTGATCGCGCCATGGAAAACGCACTGGAACTGATCGCCGACGGCCTGCATTTACAGTTCCTGATGCTACCCGAAGGCGAAGACCCGGACACGCTGGTCCGAAAGGAAGGCCCAGAAGCTTTCCAAAAACGAATTGAAGGCGCCACACCGCTCTCGCGTTTTTTGTTTGATCGCCAGAGCGAAGGCCTGGATCTTGAGCTTCCGGAACACCGGGGCGAACTCAGGGCCAGAGCCGAACAGCTGCTGAACAAAATGCCCCGCTGCACACTGCGGGATGCCATGTGGCACGAAATGTTGCGCTTATGCGGCGGCCGTAACCAGTGGCAGGGCCGCCAGCAGAGCGGCAAAAACTTCAAAGCCAAAGGCTGGCGCGGAGAACGACAGCCCCGCCCGACCGAAGAACGGGTGGATGTAAAACTCAGCAAAGACAGCACATTGTGCCTTGCTTTGCTGGAAGCGCCGGAGCTGGCCACTGAAATCAAGGCCCAGGCGGATAGCACCCGGCAACTGGATCAAGCCGGGCGATTTGCCCGCTGGCTCCTGGATAAAGATATTCAAACCCGCAAAGCACTGATTGCGGAGTTGGCAACAGACAAACAGGCCCGCGACCGGTTCTACAACCTGTTCGACGGACTGGAGCATATCCCGGCACGGGAGAGCACACTGGCAGCAGCCAGAGAGCTACTAAGCCCGAACGAAGAAGCCGCGCGCCAGCAAAGACTGGCAACACTGCTCCGGAACCTGGCCAAGCTCACCCCGGAACAACGGGAGGAGCTACGAACGCTCAGCGCGGGTACGTTAAACCCGAAAGCCGAGCATTGAGCACTTGAAACTAATGCCATTGATCACCATCTAACCGTTCATTGGCAGACCAGATAAGCGACAGCTATAATGGCTGTTTAACTTTTTTCCTCTTTAAAAGCGAGTTCACAGGGTGTCTATGTCAGGCAATTCGCAGAAATCACGTTTAAAAGACCTCATCGCTCGAGGCAAGGAACAAGGTTACCTGACTTACGCCGAGGTAAACGATCACCTGCCGGAAGACATTGCAGACCCGGATCAGGTTGAAGACATTATCCGGATGATCAACGACATGGGCATTCAGGTGTGCGAAGAAACACCTGACGCCGATACCTTGTTGATGACCGAAGGTGACTCCACAGCCGACGAAGCCGCTGCTGCCGAAGCTGCTGCCGCGCTGGCTGCCGTAGAAACCGACGCGGGCCGCACCACCGACCCGGTGCGCATGTACATGCGCGAAATGGGTACCGTAGAGCTGCTGACCCGCGAAGGCGAAATTGTTATCGCCAAGCGGATCGAAGAAGGCATCCGCGATGTTATGGCCGCGGTGGCGCATTTCCCGGGCACCGCCGGCACCGTTATTCAAGCTTACGACCGCATTATCGAGAACGAAGGCCGCATCAGCGACATCGTTACCGGCTTCCTTGACCCGGACGATGCCGAGCCGTTCATGGGCGAAGAGCCCGTCGAAGAAGCCAAAGTAGACACCAACGAGGCTGAAGACGCAGAGGACGAGGAAGAAGAGGAAAAGGAAAGCGGTCCGGATCCCGAAGAAACTCGCCTGCGCTTTGAACTGCTGAAAGAAAAACTGGAAGCGGCGAACGAAGCACTGGCCAAGCATGGCCGTGGCCACAAGAAAACCCAGGAAGCCCTGAACGAACTGGGCGCTGTGTTCGCGCCGTTCAAACTGGGCAACAAAGCATTTGATGAGCTGGTCAACGTTGTTCGCTCCACCAACGACATGGTGCGCGAGAACGAACGGACCATCATGCAAATCTGCATCCGCGAATGCAAAATGCCACGCAAGGATTTCATCAAAGAGTTCCCGGGCAACGAAGTAAACCTGGACTGGGCTCCGAAGATTGCCAAGAGCAAAAAGCCCTACGCAGCGGCTATTGCTGAGCGTCTGGATGAAATCGTCCGCCTGCAGAAGCGTATTCAGAACGTTCAAACCGAAGTGGATTTGGACGTCGTAGACATCAAAGAGATCAACCGCCGCGTTTCAATCGGCGAAGCCAAAGCCCGCCGCGCCAAGAAAGAAATGGTGGAAGCGAACTTGCGTCTGGTTATCTCCATCGCCAAGAAGTACACCAACCGTGGCTTGCAGTTCCTCGACCTGATCCAGGAAGGCAACATCGGCCTGATGAAAGCGGTCGATAAGTTTGAATACCGTCGTGGCTACAAGTTCTCGACCTATGCGACCTGGTGGATCCGCCAGGCCATCACCCGCTCTATTGCGGATCAGGCACGCACCATCCGTATTCCGGTGCATATGATCGAAACGATCAACAAACTGAACCGCATTTCACGCCAGATGCTGCAGGAAATGGGCCGCGAGCCTACGCCCGAAGAGTTGGGTGAGCGCATGGAAATGCCGGAAGAGAAGATCCGCAAGGTCTTGAAGATCGCCAAAGAGCCGATCTCCATGGAAACACCGATCGGGGATGATGAAGACAGCCATCTGGGCGATTTCATCGAAGACATTCAGGCGCTATCGCCGGTAGATTCCGCCACCGCGGAAGGCCTGCGTGAAGCCACCCGTTCTGTGCTATCCGGCTTGACCGCACGTGAATCGAAAGTCCTGCGCATGCGCTTCGGTATCGAAATGAACACCGACCACACCCTGGAGGAAGTGGGCAAACAGTTCGATGTTACCCGTGAGCGTATCCGTCAGATCGAAGCCAAGGCTCTGCGCAAGCTGCGCCATCCTTCCCGCTCCGATCACCTGCGCGGCTTTATCGACGACCAAGGCAACGCATAAAACCGAAAACACAGTAGCGGGCGCCAACCCTCACGGGTATAATGGCGCCCGCTTTTGTTATCGGGCCTATAGCTCAGTTGGTTAGAGCAGAGGACTCATAATCCTTTGGTCCCTGGTTCGAGTCCAGGTGGGCCCACCATAAGATTCAATAACTTAACCCGCCACGTTGCGGGTTTTGTTGTTTTTGGGCCACGGCAAGGGATACTCTTGGGACACCGCCCAACGATTAGACTCGAATCTCTCACAGCCTGCCTTACACCCGACGCAACTGTGTAAAAACAGGCCATATTGCCATTACCTCTTATAAACTAAATGATGTTCTTCTATAGTTTCCCTAGCGCCTCAAAGAAGTTGCGCTCCCCCAAAGGATAACTTGATGACATCGAAGGGAAATCACCCTAGTGATAGCTCTGGTTCGTTTCTTCGCAACGAGACCGATTTAATTCAATGCCTTTATGATTCATTAGAACACCAAGCGGGTTTTCACGGATTCCTTTCCATGCTCGTTGATGCTGTCAATGGATGTGCAGCACAGCTCTCTTTTATCCGCAGAACCCCAAGAGCTATTGAGCATATCTGGCATGCCGGTTTACCAGATGAATTCTTAACCTGGTATCTCGATAACAATATGATCGAGCACGATGCCGTCACCAATTACGCAGTCACTCAGGAAGCAGGTCTTTTCAACTCGGCTTTACCTCTTCTACACGATGGCCCGCCCGGTGATGACTACGGCCGTTGGGAATCTGACCAAGACATGCTTGATTCCGCCTGGCTGGTTGTCGAAGCCAACGATTCTCATATTACCTTGCTGACTGTTCAGCGTACGTATGCACAGGGCGCCTATCAGCCAGAAGAAATAGCGGCCATGAATCGCTTGGTGCCGTTCATTAAACAAACGGTCGTTTTGGCTAAAAAGATTCACCAACACCCAGAGGCCGCCCAAACCCTCAGCGGCATCGCTGAACTCATTACTGACCCTGCGTTCATCCTGAACAACCGGGGAACAATGGTCACTGCCAATCAGCGCGGTGAACAGCTTCTGGACCAGGAATCGTGCATCAACCTTCGGCATGGGCGTTTGTACTTTGGAACCGATCAGCTACGGAAATCCTTTTTTAAAGCAATGGCCCGGGCAGCAGCAACGGTATGCAGTGAAGACTCAGCTTTGCCGGAAACTCTGATCGTCAAGCGACACTCTCTTTCACCATTGGTCATGACCATCCGCCCTCTCGAACACAACGAAATACTCTCCGGTGGCGTTCTGGTCACCATCGTTGACCTCAAAGCACGGACACTCCCGACCGCCGACGAAATAGTGAAATACTTCCCGCTTTCGGCAGCAGAGGGGAAGCTTTGTGAAGGCCTAGTGGCAGGGTTGAGCCTGAAAAAAATAGCCGAACACCATCACAAAAGTGAAGCAACCGTCCGAAGCTATTTGAAACAGGTCTTTCAAAAAACAGGATTCAACCGTCAAGGTCAATTGATTAGCGCGATACTTTTATCAACCTTGCGTTGATCAACAGAACACCCTTTCGCGTCTTATCAAACCTATATAGCCCCGCCCGAAAACTCATTAGAGTCACCTTTAATTACCCTCATATGAGGGTGTTTTGCTTCAGGACACCTTGCGTAAGCTATTGATTGCCCGACCTTTGGATTAACGGATTTCCACCTGGAGCTGTAATCAATGACGACACTGACCCGCTTGTATAAGGCGCACTCACTCTTGGCCTTGCTGTTTCTAGCTTTAACTCTAGCCGCTTGCGGTGGTGGGGGCGGAGGTGGAAATGGAGACTCTTCCGCAGGGAGTTCAGGCACAGGAGCCAACGGCTATAATTGGCCAGATGACCCCAAAAACCTGCAAATTGAGATGACGGTTAAGTCTTCCACCAGCAGCGGAACGAATGTAGGCAAAATGGTTCTGTTTATGGCGCCGTCATCCACTGAAGCCTCAGGCTACGGCCCCGCCGGATTTAATACCCGTGACCGTCAAAGGTTCAGCGGTTCCGACTTTGACAGCTACAGCTGGAAGCCTAAGGGCAGCTCGCAGTATGAGATTACACTTAATTACGCCACTGGTGTAACAGACACTTTCTTACTTACAGCTCGCACAGCCGACTCAGGCACTTATGCGGCCACGACGAGCTCCGGCGGAGGAAACTCCGGCACTTACAAAATAATCGGCATGCCGCTGAGTGACGGCCCAATGATTACGCCGGGATCTGATCCAAAAATTGCAGCATTCCCGGACAAGCTGGATAAAGATCAGATTCTTAATAATCAGTTCGCAAGCAATACCAGCATTGATTGGTTTTATGACACCCAACCCGGAAACCCGAAATTCTACATGTTCAGCGCAACAGGCGCGGCAAACGGGGAAGACGGCATTTATTTAGGCCGGGTCAATTCTGCCGGTGAGATTATCGACCAAGTGAAGATCGACAATGCGGACCTTCAATCGACCGGGTTAAATAACGCTGATGCCAAGAACCTCTGGAGCAGTTCGGCACAAAAACCGTACAGCGCAGTGGAGGGAATGCAACGAATCCGCCATGACCAAGTGAGTGGAAAATATACGCTGAGTGGCGGCGGGCTTGGCTTTCGAAGCAACGGAACGGTCGCGATGTACACCGCAGACTCGTCCAGATTCCAAAAAGCAGACTCCCGAAACTTCGACCGAAAGAAATCCAGCTTTCTAGCAGAGGATATGATCTTCACCGCGACCGCTGGGAGTCTGACGCTTCAGGGGCCCAATGGTTGCTCCGCACCCATGGGTCCGGCTAACTCAAACCGGTACATGGCACTTAATTACAGTGGAGCAGGTTCAAGCTGGTGGGCGCGTATCGCCTCGGCTAAAGAAGAGGGAACGGTTATTGTTGGGGACGATGGCTATATCTATTCCTTCACGTTCAGTGGCAACGAAGGTCTGGTGAGCAAAATAGACTCAGAATGCAACATTGAGTGGGCTACTGAGCTACCCTCAGACGTTCTGCGTGATGGCAATGAGATCGTTGCGTCGAGTTTTTTCCGTAAGCTTGGCAACCAGCTTTACTTCAGTATCCACGACAATATCGTCACTGGCGCAGATTCCATCACCCGTTATAGCGTTTATCGCGTAGACACCAACAGCGGAAATGTCACCGCTCTTATTGATCAGCGCTGGCGTTATGGCCGGGACGTACGCTCTGACATTTTCGACCTAGCACTGGATACACAGGGCAGATTGCTGGTCGTGACCGCGAGTGCACTGCAGCGGCGTGATCCTGAAACATTTGAAGTGTTATGGTCTGTCGATGTTGAAGGCCCAGAAGGATTCCCAACTGAGCTTACCAGCAGCTCGGTTTCACTGGCGCCGCTAACCGCTTTGGATGATGGTTCCGTTGAAGTGGCTTCGTTGTATCTCATTAGTCCGGCCAAACTAACAGAACTTGATAAAGCAGTCGGTCTATAGCAAATCCGGGGCTAGCAATTGCTAGCCCCGAAAGCCCGCCCTGATACATTCCGCAACAAAACCACCACACACTTTCGCCCTTCTCATCTACACAGACCATGCGGTTACCTAGCATACTGTGCGTACGTGGTATTACAGACATAACATAGTGTCAAATATGCCAACGTCCTAAAGTGACAAGTGTCCTACACTGCAGCCTGACCAACCGTACCAGTATCCTTGCGCACTCGCCGGGGCTGTACACAACAACAAAGAGCGAACGGAGTGTATTAATGGTTCTTCCTTCCCGATTTTCTGTACGGGCAACGACCCTTGCTGTTGCAGCTGTATCCGCCACCCTTTCCATGTCAGCGAATGCCAGCATGGGCAACCTCGGCACCACCTACGGTGTGATGCCGATTGACGTTGCTACCGCTCAATCGCTGTCCATGTTTAACGACCAGGTTTCAGCAACTTACTACAACCCGGCATCCTTGACTCGCGATACCCGCGGTGAACTCACCTCCGGTATTCTGCACGCCGAGCAAGAGCTTCGTTCTGCCAACCCCAATGCGGATGGCGACGTTGTATCAAGCTCACCCAGTCAGCACGTACTGATCGGCATGAAGACCAACCTGGGCTCGCTGACCCGATTCAAGCACCCGATCTATCTTGGTTTCATTGCCGGTGTTGAGAAATACGGGAAGGAAATGCTGGCGTTCAAATCTGAAACTTCAGAAACCGGCCAGTATCTGCAAAACGGCAAAGAGCCTCTGTTCCTGAACGTTGGTGGTGCAACTCCGATCTGGCGCGGTATTTCTGCCGGCGCCTCGGTACGAATTACACTGGAAGCGGCTGCACAGCTGGATGCAGTGTCCACGCTGGGCGGCGAAACCAGCCGCGAGAAGTTGGCGGTCAACGCCGAACCAACCCTGAAAACCATTCTGGGCACCAACATCGACTTTGGCAGCACTTTCTGCGGAAAAGACGACTGCTTCCTCGATGGTTGGGAAGCGGCACTGACCTACCGCACCAAGTCCTCGGCCAAAACCTCCGTGGGCTCAAACATCGTTGTAACCCAAACCATCCCGGACCCAGGTCTTAGCCTGACGGTTGCAACCATTGATTCGTTCCAGCCGGAAACCATCGTTCTAGGCACTCAGTACGCCGGTGACGGTTGGCGCGTTGGCGGCAGTATCGAGCAACAGAACTGGTCGGAACTGGAAGACGAGTTCGCCAAAGACAGTATCAAGGACCAGGAGTCCGTATCCGCCGGCAACCGTATCGGCTTTGACGACATCCTCGTTCCACGAGTGGGCGCTGAGTACCAGCTGAACGAAAACTTTGCCGTTCGCGGTGGTATCGCCTATGAAGAATCTCCACTGAAAACCACTAAGAACCCGGAACTCAACTACCTGGATACCGACAAGATCATCGTCGGCCTGGGCGTGAGCGCCACTTATAACCGCACACGACTGCTGGCCTTCCCTGTTCGTTTGGACCTTGGCTACCAGTACCAACAACTACAAGAGCGGGACTTCACCTTGGTCGACTTTGACGGTAACGAAACCAACGTTACTGCCGACGGTGATATCCATGTAATCAGCGGCTCCATCACCCTGAAGTTCTGAGGAGAAGCAGGCCATGAAACAATTTAAAACATTAGCACTGATCCCCGCCATGCTGCTTGCAGCATGCGGCGGCAGTGACGAGCAAGAAATCAAGCAGAGCGTCAAAGATAGCAATCAGTCTGTGTCGCTGGTTTACTCCTATCCCATGGACGGCCAGGCGGATGTCAGCCCGAAAGCGGATATCGTACTTCGCTTTTCCCATGCCATTGCCGACGATGACACGACGCTTGCTCAGAAGATTCAGGTCGATTCGAGCGCAGGCAGCCCGGCCTTTACCGTTACCAAGATTGATGGCGGA
This sequence comes from Marinobacter sp. MDS2, assembly GCF_030718085.1. Taxonomy (NCBI): domain Bacteria; kingdom Pseudomonadati; phylum Pseudomonadota; class Gammaproteobacteria; order Pseudomonadales; family Marinobacteraceae; genus Marinobacter; species Marinobacter sp. MDS2. The sequence goes on along the minus strand of NZ_JAVAJF010000001.1, from coordinate 2,259,064 downwards.
AAAAGTCTCAAGCTGGAGATTGCTGAAGGGCAAACGCTCGCCAGCCGCGAAACCTACTCCATCACCTTCAACGAGCCTCTGCTGACCGAAAGCGGTCGTGAAATCAACACACCCAATGCGGTAGGCGAGCCGGGTATCCAGTTCGATACTCGCGGCGAATTCAGCGGCGTTGCTGAGTTGGCGCAAACCTCCGATGACTTTGCCGTAGCCTGGCAGGTACCGGCAAACGGCACTGCGTTCGAAGCCGCGAACTTCTCTACCTTCCGTCTCGCTTTGACCCACCCGGTTCACCCGGAATGGCAAAAGCACGGTGGCTCGATTGAGCTTCTCGATAAAAACGGTGCAGCTGTTCCAGCCACCGTGTTAGTAAAAGGCAACCGCGTCACCGTTGACCCGTGCGTCACCGAAGACCCGAAAGAATGCGGCAGCAAAGACGACATTCTGAATGCCGGCCAAGAATACACACTGAAGCTGAACAACCTCGCCAGCCTGACCAATGGCCCGGATGGGGCGCGTTTGAGCAAGTCGTTCAACTTCACTCCGCGAGCCACTGGCCCAACGGTGCTTCTGGAGCAAGAAGCTGTCACCTCTAATGGCGGCAACATTACCTCAATATTGAACGGTCAACCCATTAATGGTGTTGTACTGAACTCCGTGTTGCAGGGCGTTACCGACTCCTCCCAGCAGACCGGTTCATTGTTTGCTGAATTGGCTTACGCACCGTCGTTCGAAGCCGATGAAGCGCTACCTTTAAGGATTCCGAAAGGTAGCGTTCTGGAAAGCACCAGCCTCAACATCAAGGTTGGCGGCAAGGTCCAGGTACTGAACATTGATGACGGAAGCAACCAGGAAACCGGCACCATTAAGGTGACTATGTTATCTGATGCCTCCGGTTACATGAGCCCGAATGCTTATACCGACGACATCAACGCACCCCGTCATATCACTTTGTTTATGGATGTATCCATGAACACCGCTGAAGCCATGCCGAACGCTGGCTTATCCCAAGATCTGATGGGCGTAGAGTTGCGCGGTATTGCCCTTGTACAGGACGGTGTTCTGACAATCGATGCCATTGGCATGGTTGAACCAAACCTTCTGGGGCAGGAAGTCACTGACTCCACCATTGCGTTCCATCTGCAGGCTGCAACAGACGTAGACTCGGTGCTCGACGCTGAAGTGTTACGTGAGTCTGACAACACAGCTCCTCAGTTGCTGAGCTGGATGCCTGGTGCCGATAATGCTAATCCTAGCACCCGCCAGTCTATGCAACGCCCCGGGGATCCGGTGATCCTGTTTTTTGACGAACCTCTCGACCCTGCATCTATCGCAGGCGGTGTGACTCTGTTTGCGGACAATAGTCCGGTAGAAACCCTGCGCTCTAAGCTGGACGGAACAGCACTTGTACTGAACCCCAAAGGCGGGCTCGAACATGGTGTAGAGTACAGAGTGGAGGCGGATGGGCTTTCAGACCTAGCAGGTAATATTGCTTCAGTTCCTTCTTTGACGTTTGAATTGGACCCTATCGACTCCTCGGAGTCCCCGGTCACTCAACGACCGCCGCTGGCACTCACTACCTACCCGGGTTTCCCTTGTGAAACAGACTTCACAAACATGAACCTGGTTGCGGGTGACCTCGGCGAATGTTTCTCCATAAGGCAAGCCGGTCACGAGAAAGGAAACGCTAAAATTGAGGTCGATCTCTTGCCTGTCGACACCATGCCGTCTGACCGCCCGATTACTGTTGTTTTCTCTCAAACGATGGACGCTAAGACCATCAGCCTCGGAAAAGATGGTACGTTCATTGTTGAAAAAGTTACCGTCAACGAAAGCGGTAAACCAAATGAGAGTGAAATAGGCTCAGGAGAGATTGTTTCTGGCCGGCTTGAGCTCAACGAGCAACGTCTTCGTTTCTTCCCTGACCAGCCTTGGGAGCCAGGCAAATTCTACCGTTACACAATGCGTTCGGTAGCAAGTGAAGTAAACCAGCTTGAATTGAAATCAAATATTCTGGAAGGGCTCAATGCACCCGGGCGAGATGGTTTGACCATCTATTTTGAGGGCGCCGAAAAGCAGGATACAGTCTTCACGGCTCTTCGCAACTTCCCTGTTCGTGACACTAACTCAAACTTCATCATAGATTGTGCCGACAACTATGACGCTAGCTGCCTTGAGCCCTTTGAAGCGGCACACGAAGGCTTAGGTAACGACGTAGATGGCTGGGGACCGTCAGCAAACGCCACAAAGCTTGCCGTTATTGGAGGAAAGGCTACAGCTAAAATGTTTGATACCGGGTCAACGGGCATACCGCTCACGGATCCTGATGCTCGGGTAGGATGCCCTGCCGGTACCACTGGCAGCACCATTCTCAATCGCGGGGACGCCCATCCTGACTGTCCTCGCAAAAAGTTCATCTACCAGACTTACGCGCTGAACACCGAGGTCCTTGGGCCGGGTACTTACGACCCAACCCCGGAGCAGCCAAATAGTGGCGATGAAATCGAGGGGATCCGGGTTGACCTGTACCCAACGCTGCTTACCACCAGTTCCATTAGCGTTTTCACGCAACTTGAAGTTTTGGGCTTGCTACTACAAGAGGAGTCCATCACGAATACCCAGGTTTTGCGCATGCGCTATGCGAAGGACGATCCGTCGTGTGAAACAGACTGTAGTCGTAAATCTCTGATTCCTGGCGTAATCGCAAAAGGTGATAAAGGACAACCTGTATTTATCACTCAGGCAGAACTGTTAATCGATGCACCGGACATGGAAATTCCGATGGGTGGCACACACGACCTCTACGGTCGTGCATTTACCTTGGAGCTAGAAGGAGACATTACCTTTTTTGACGATGGCCGAATGCAAATTGAGCAAATCAACACCAATCGTGTGGGCACGGAGGGAGAGCTACTCGTTACAGCAGACGCGCTTGGAATTCCAAATGCCGGTCTAGCAACGATACGTTTACCTCTGGAGATCCCTGTAGGGGGCACGTACCTCAACTTCATCACCAACCCAGTAAAAGACCTGCCTGCGCAATACGAGCAACAAACCGCTCCTCAGTAAGCCGAAAGGTTCTTTTACAAGTCAGGCCAGCCCCTCGGGCTGGCCTTTTTTTTCTGCTGAAAACCCCTCACAAGCACCCTACCCCAATCTCTGGCAAACTAGGCTCTATTGCGAATAGGCCTGATCAGTTCAGGCAACATCCTATGATTGAGGGAGATTTGAAATGCCCAGAGGGCTTCAATTGGCGTTTATTGCAATCGGTCTGGTGGTTATCGGGCTGTTGTTGTTTTATATCTGGCGGCAGTCACGCTTGCTCAATGAAGAACGGTTGCGGCAGAAAAAAGCCGAGGAGTTTCAGGCTAAGCGCAAGGAAAAAATGGTGGAGAGCATCCGGATTATCGCCATTGCCGTGGAAGAGGAGCAGGTGGAGCATTCCGAAGCTTGCCTGCGCCTCAAGGGGCTACTGGATTACGTCGCGCCAGAACTCCTGTCGCAAGAGCCGTATAACGTGTTCCAAGTGGTGCATGAGAAACTGGAACACATGCCCACACACCGAGCGCGGAAGGCGGCAGATACGGAAATGGTGCAACAGATGGATGTTGAACGGTTTGCCGTTGAGAAAGAATATGCGGAGCGTATTCGTCAGGCCGCGAGCGCCCTCCGACATGAGCGTTTCGAGTAAGCCACACCCATGTGTAATGATTTGTAACAACAAAACCGAAGGTGCAAAGGCTTTAATGAAACAATTCAGTGCCTTCGGCCAGATCAAGAAAATGAGAGCTGTGTCACATTCCGCTTTCTGCGGCGGCGCCTTTCCTTTTACCGAGCATTAGCTAGATTTAAAGCAGGGCTACGGAATTTGTCACTTCGCTCGAAGCCCTGTCCTTGTTTTCTCCTGATTAGTGAGACGGACTCTGCAATTTGCGGACATCATTGCCGGCCCCTGCGGGCCGGCTTTTTTATTCAGCTAGGCGACATCATTCCGGCCATTGCCATCACGCTGTCTTTATTCTCGACCAGCTCATCAAAGCGGCTTTCAACCTTTTCACGATCCAAGCCCAGTTCTTCAAACACTTCATTGCCTAATGGCTCGCCAGCACCCAGAGCAACACCTCGAGCCGTCAAAAGCTGGCGCCCCAGCCAGAGCAAGCGAGCATAAACACGATGATCGCCTTCGTAATCCGGATTCTTCTGGTAGCGAAGGGCTTTTACCACCTCTTCCGGCATGCCCCAGTTTTCCATCAGGGTTGCCGCAATCTGTTCGCGGGTAATGCCCAGCAGGTGGTGCTCAATCACGCTGGAATCAATATTCGGGTTTACTTCCAGCGATCGGCACACCAGCTTGAAATGCGGGGGAAATACCTGGGCCAACACCAGGTGGCCAAAGTTGTGCAGCAAACCAGAGAGATAGGCCAAGCCGAACAACGGGCGTTGGCCTCGAGGCATCATACTGGCCAAAATACCCGCCGACTGTGCCTGCCAGATGGCCTGCTGCCAATAATCTACGTAGCCATCGGGGTGATCTTGCGGTTCATTAAGCGCGCGCCCGAGCGACAAGCCCATGGCAAGGTTCATCACCAAATCGAAGCCCAATACGCGTGAGACGGCATCGTGTACCGAGCGCACCTGCCCTGCGGCCGCATAGAATGACGATGAAGCCCAACTCACCACTTGCGCCGCAAGGCTGGGATCGCTTTCCACGATATCCACCAAATCGCCCATCACGGCGTTGGGGTTCACCCGCAAATGAATGATGCGCTGAGCGGTTTCCGGGAGAGGCGGGAGTTCCAGGGTATCTTCAAGCCGCTGCTGAATACGGCGGCCCGTGAATTTCTTCAGCGCGTTGTGCAGCTCATCCCGGTCATTCTGTCCGTTATTACGATTAACAGCGACCGATTGCGCATCGATGGCGAAACCGTTGCGGTCTGCTTTGGCCGTGAGTTTCCGGAAGTCGTCCAAAGGCATGGTGACCGCGAGGTTCTGTTCCACTAACTCAAGCGCGATGGATTCCAGTTCATCAACCCTTCGATCGATGACGGTCGGCCAGCCGGTCAGCGAAGGTAGTGCGGGCAACTCCTGCAGGCCGGCTCGCTGGCGAACCCGCACTTGTTCAGTGCGTTGCATCAGCTTCAAGTCGCGACCCAAAATTTTGTTCAGGGTTTCCAGATCGAACAGGTCATCCCGGCGGAGTATTGCTTGAAGGTTTCCTTCACTGTCGCTTAGGAGAACCATCCGCAGCATGTGCCTTGGCTTGATTTGCCCGACACTGCGTAGGGATACATCCAACGCACTCTCACCTAGCGCCTGCTGAACTACTCCGGGGAGCTCCATCTATGCCTCCTTGTAAACTCTAGAAATCCGTATGCGTTCATTCTGCAACTAATGGTTTTTTATTAACAGGTCTTTATTGTGAACAGTATCAACGGCCAATATCCAATCTGATTCACACATCGCCATACCGAATTTTCTCGCCCAGCCATCGACGAATCAGCGCATCGACCACTCTTGGCTGCTTCATAAGCGCAGGCGCCATTTCCTTGATGGGCTCGATCCAGCCTTTGTCTCGTTCGAAATTGGCCAAGCGGAACTGCATCAAGCCCGTTTGACGAGTGCCCAGCACTTCACCGGGGCCACGTATCTCAAGGTCTTTCTCGGCGATGACAAAGCCGTCTTGGCTATCTCTGAGCGCCTGTAGGCGTGCTTTACCATTCATCGACAGTGGTGGGTGATACATCAATACACAAAAGCTGGCCTGCTCACCGCGCCCCACACGGCCACGGAGCTGGTGCAGCTGAGCCAGGCCCAGGCGCTCGGGGTTTTCGATGATGATTAACGAAGCATTGGGCACATCCACCCCAACCTCAATCACCGTGGTCGCCACCAAGAGATCCAGCTCACCGTCTTTAAAGCGGGCCATCACATCGGCCTTTTCTTGAGCCTTCAAACGGCCGTGCACAAGGCCCACCTTGAGATCAGATAAACGCTCTGTCAGTTCCTGAGCGGTTACCTCTGCCGCCTGGCACTGCAAGGCTTCAGATTCTTCAATCAAAGTGCACACCCAATAGGCTTGCCGCCCCTCACGGCAGGCACTGCGCACTCGTTCGATAATATCGTCACGCCGGCTGTCTGGCAGCACAATGGTTTCTATCGGTTTTCGCCCGGGCGGCAGTTCATCAATGACCGAAGTATCCAAGTCGGCGTAGGCGCTCATGGCCAGCGTTCGTGGTATCGGGGTTGCGGTCATGATCAACTGGTGCGGCGCCAGCGAGCCGCCCACGCCTTTCTCTCTCAGCGCGAGGCGCTGGTGCACACCAAAACGATGCTGTTCATCGACAATCACCAACGCCAGCCGGTGGAACAAAACGTCATCCTGAAACAGAGCATGGGTTCCAATCGCGACCTGAGCTTCGCCACTCGCGACCGCTTCCAAGGCCTGCTGGCGGGCTTTGCCTTTTACTTTGCCGGATAACCACGCAATGGGAATGCCTAACGGCTCCAGCCAGCTTTTGAAATTTGTGTAGTGCTGTTCCGCGAGAATTTCGGTGGGGGCCATCAAGGCAACCTGAGCCCCCGCGCCGAGCGCCTGCAAGGCCGCTAGGGCCGCCACAGCGGTTTTACCAGAGCCAACATCCCCTTGCACCAACCGAAGCATCGGAACCGGCTGGCTTAGGTCTTGGCGGATTTCGCTCATGACTTGACGTTGGGCACCGGTGAGCTGGAACGGCAGCTCTTCCACAAAGCGTTCGGTCAGATCACCTGTCGGTAACAACGGTAACGCCTCTCGCGCTTGTATCTGTTCTCTTACCTGCAGCAGGCTCAGCTGGTGCGCCAGCAACTCTTCCATTACCAACCGTTGCTGAGCGGGGTGACGCCCCTCAACCAACAGATGCACAGGAGCACCAGCGGGGGGCGAATGCACCAGTTTTACCGCCTCGGTGATGCACGGTAGCTGATAATCCGCCAGCAACTCCGGTGGCAACCAGTCTTTGATCGGGTAGCGCTCAAGGTATTTCAGTGCTTGCTGGCACAAGCTTCGAACGCGAGGCTGCTGGATGCCTTCGGTTAACGGATAAACCGGCGTGAGTGTGGCGTCACTGGCGGCTGGCATAGGTGGCGGGTTGGTCTGGTATTCGGGGTGGTAAAACTCGTAACCGGCTCGGCCGGGACGAACTTCACCGAAGCATCGCACTCGGGTGCCTTCACTGAGCTGGTTTTTCTGGGCAGCGTTGAAGTGGAAGAAGCGCAGTACCAGAAAGCCGCTGTCGTCTTTCAACGTCACCTGCAGGCTGCGGCGGCGCCCCATCACCAGGTCGGCTTTCATCACCTCGCCTTCCACCACCGCCACATCGCCCACTCGAAGACTGCCCATCGGGATAACCCGCGTGCGGTCTTCGTAGCGATGCGGCAGGTGAAATAGAAGGTCTTGCATGGACTGGATGCCCAGCTTGGCCAATTTCTCGGCCAGGGCGTTTCCTACGCCCTTGATCTCGGTAACGGAGATGTCATCCAGTGACGCCATGGCTCACCTCAGTTTTTGGCTGCGGCTGCAGGGGTTGCCTCCTTGGCCCGCTCAATTACCCGGCACTGGCTGGCCGCCAGCGAGAGCATGTCGATGGCTTTGGGGCGCGGGAAGGTTACACGCCAGGCCAGCGCCACGGTCCGGAAAGGGACCGGCGCTGCGAACGGGCGAACCGCCAGAATATCTTCCTGGTACTTGATCGCAGTAGCGGCAGACAACGGCAATACCGTAATACCCAATCCAGATGCCACCATGTGGCGAATGGTTTCCAGAGAACTGCCTTCAGTCACCAGACCCGGCTGACTCTCGCCCGCCCGGCGGGTAATGGCATCAACCAACGGCGGGCAGGATTCCAGCACCTGATCCCGAAAACAGTGGCCCGGCCCAAGCAACAGCAGTTGTTCTTCGGCCATTTCTTCAGCGGTGATCTCGTCTTTCTCGGTCAGCGGATGATCGGCTGGCAGCAATACCACGAAGGGCTCATCATACAGCGGCAGGGTCACCACCTCTGGCTCGTCAAACGGCAGCGCGATGATAATCGCATCCAGTTCGGAGTGCCTGAGCTTCTGGCGCAGATTGGCGGTGTAGTTTTCTTCAATAAACAGCGGCATCTCTGGCGCCGCCCGGCGCAGCTCCGGCAACAGATGCGGGAACAGATAGGGGCCGATGGTGTAGATAGCGCCCACTTTCAAAGGCGAGTTCAGCTGATTCTTACCGTCTTGGGCCAGATCCTTGATTACGCCCACCTGGTCCAGAACCGTTTGCGCCTGATCAATAATCCGCTGCCCGACTTCAGTCACCCGAATGCTGCTTTTGCTGCGTTCGAATAACGAGATACCGAGCTCTTCTTCCAGCTTCTTCACGGCCACGCTCAAGGTGGGTTGGCTTACGTGACAACGCTCTGCGGCGCGGCCAAAATGCCTTTCCCGGGCAAGCGTAACAACGTATCGTAACTCGGTGAGGGTCATCATCGGCTCCGGTCGGATTGTTCAGGTCGAAGTTGCACTTACTTTATCAACCAAAGGATAAGGATTGAAATTGTCTATGGCAATGACGAATCATCAGCAATTATCACGAATTCTGGTGGCGGGCTGCGGCAAGCTCGGCGGAGACATGGCCCTGGCACTGGCTGATAACGACGCGCAGGTCTTCGGGCTTCGCCGAAGCCCCGAGAACGTGCCCGCTGGCATCACCGGCATCGGCGCGGATCTGACCAAGCCCGAGACTCTTGAAGGCAAGCTTCCTGAAGATCTGGACATCGTTATTTATTGCCTGACACCGTCATCCTACGACGAGCAGGGTTACCAGGATGCTTACGTTACCGGTTTGACGAACCTGTTGAATGCCATGGGTGACCAGCCCCTGACCCGACTGTTTTTTGTCAGCAGCACCAGTGTTTATGCGCAGGACGATGATAGCTGGGTCGATGAAACCAGCACCACAGAACCCAGCCGTTATACCGGCAAACACATTCTTCGAGGTGAACAAGCCGCCTTGAGCAGCATTCATCCGGCCACCGTTATCCGCTTCAGCGGCATCTACGGACCAACGCGCCAGCGTTTTTTGGAAGAAGTGCTCGAAGGCCGCATGAACCCCCAACCGCCCGCGCCCTACAGCAACCGGATTCACGAACGCGATGCCGTGCGAGCGGTAACGCATATGATCGAATTGGCGCTATCAGGCAAAAAGTTGGAAGACGTTTACATCGTCACCGATTGCGAACCGGTCAGATTAGATGAAGTCGTAGAATGGGTTCAGCAACAGGTATCGTGCAAGGCACCGGTGGAAGACGCACGCAAAGGCGGCAGGGCAGGAAGCAAGCGATGCAGCAACCAGCGGTTACTGGCCAGCGGGTTTGAATTCCGGTACCCCGATTTTCGGGCAGGGTACCGGGAGATGATCAACAGCCTTAGCTGAGCACCATCACGGCTTCCATTTCTACAGGCACGCCTTTCGGCAGCGCTGCCACACCCACGGCGGCGCGAGCCGGATACGGCTGCTGGAAGTAGGTGGCCATCACTTCGTTAACGGTCGCGAAGTTGGCGAGGTCGGTCATGTAGATGTTCAGCTTAACGATGTCTTTTAACTCGCCACCGGCAGCTTCGCACACGGCTTTGAGGTTTTCGAACACCTGACGGGTCTGAGCAGCGAAATCACCCGCCACCACTTCCATAGTTTTCGGGTCGAGCGGAATCTGGCCGGATAGATATACGGTATCGCCCGCTTTCACCGCCTGAGAATAGGTACCGATCGCTTGCGGAGCGTTCTCGGTCTGAATGACAGATTTGTTCGTCATGACCTGCTGTTTCCTCTGAAGAAAAACGTCCATCGTCACCCTTCTGCGTAGCGCCTGTCAACTGCGCCAAAGGTCTTGATCAGTGGCGCACCCGGCTGATGTGCGTAACCGCGCGAATGTTACGCACCCTGCGCATCACCCGTGCCAGATGGCGGCGACCGTTTACATGGACAACCAAACTGACAATGCCGAACCGGGCATTTTGGTCTTCAACGTTAATGCGCTCGATGTTGCCGTCTGCCATGGCGACGGCATTGGCAATCTCGGCTATCACACCGCGCTGACGTTCCAGCTCTACCCGCAACTCAACCGAGAACTCATCGGTAATGTCTTTCGCCCATTTCAGATGGGTAAGTCGCGCTCGGCCCTCGTCGTCTTCCGGCAACTTTGAACAGGTATCGGTATGAATAATCATGCCATTGCCGGAATCCATTATGCCCACCACGGGGTCACCCGGGATCGGCTTACAGCAAGGCGCAAATTTCAGCAAAATCCCTTCCGCACCGCGAATCATCACCGGGCCCGTTGCCTCGATCTGTTTCGTTTCGACACTGTGCTGCTCTTCCGGCGTTTCATTGCCCGCAACTAACTGACGCGCCACCAGATAAGCCATCCGATTGCCTAAACCAATATCACTGATCAGATCGTCAAAACTGTTCACCTGATTATGATTAACAACGGCCTGCTTTTGGGCATCCGTGATGTCAGACAACTTGGTATCAAAGCCATTCAGCGACTTTTTCAGGAGCGCTCGGCCGAGCGCCATAGACTCTGCCCGCTTGCGGGTTTTCAAGGCGTGGCGAATGCTGCTGCGCGCTTTACCGGTGGTCACAAAGCTAAGCCACGCCGGGTTCGGCCGAGCGCCGGGCGCGGTGATTATTTCCAGCGTCTGGCCGCTTTGAAGGGGCTGGCTGAGTGATGCCAAATTGCGGTTTACGCGGCAAGCAACGGTGGCGTTGCCAATATCGGTATGGATGGCGTATGCGAAGTCCACTGGCGTGGCCCCTTGCGGCAATTCCATTATCCGCCCTTTGGGCGTAAACACGTAGATCTCATCCGGGAACAGATCCACCTTCACGTTTTCGATGAACTCCATGGAGTCATCGGCGCGCTCCCGCATCTCCATCAAGCCTTTCACCCAGCGATCAACGCGGGTCTGATTGACCTTGCCCACGCCCGGCTCTTCGGTTTTGTACATCCAATGGGCCGCAATGCCGTTGTTGGCGATGTGCTCCATTTCTTCGGTGCGGATCTGGATCTCGATGTTCACGTGCATGCCGAACAGCGTGGTGTGCAACGACTGATAGCCGTTGGCTTTGGGCATGGCGATGTAATCTTTGAAACGGCCCGGCAGCGGCTTGTAGAGGCTGTGTACGGCACCGAGAATGCGATAACAGTCATCTTCGTTGTCGGTGATGATACGGAACGCATACACGTCCATAATCTCGTGAAACGACTTCTGCTTGAGCTTCATCTTGCTGTAGATGGAGTTCAAATGCTTTTCCCGGCCCATAATGCGCCCTGGAAGACCGCGCTCCTCCAGCTTTTCCTGCAATTTGCCGCGGATATCCTCAATGATTTCCCGGTGATTGCCACGCAGCTTTTGGATGGCCTTGGAAATGTACTTGGAGCGCATGGGATACAGCGAAGAAAAGCCCAGATCTTCCAGTTCGGTGGAGATCGAGTGCATACCCAGGCGATTGGCAATTGGCGCGTAGATATCGAGCGTTTCGGTGGCAATGCGCTGGCGCTTTTCAAAGGGCATGGGGCCGAGCGTGCGCATGTTGTGCAGGCGGTCAGCCAGTTTGACCAGAATGACACGAATATCCTTGGCCATCGCCAGCGTCATCTTCTGGAAATTCTCGGCTTGCGCCTCGGCCCGGGAACGAAACTCGATTTGGGTCAGCTTGGACACGCCATCGACCAACTCGGCGACATCATCACCAAACTGATCAGCCAGGGCATCTTTGGGAATACCGGTGTCTTCGATAACATCGTGCAGCATTGCCGCCATCAGGCTTTGATGGTCCAGCCGCAACTCGGCAAGGATATGGGCAACCGCCAAGGGGTGGGTAATGTACCGGTCACCGCTTTTGCGCATCTGCCCTTCGTGGGCTTGTTCAGCGTAATAGTAGGCCCTTCGCACCTGATTAATGCGACTGGTATCTAAATATGAACTGAGCTCTGTCGCCAGTTCTTCAACCGTTGCCTCTACCGACACCGCGCCTCCACTGAGTTCTTTATGCCAGGGACAAAAAAGCCCGAATGCGAACATCCGGGCTCTTCCTTGTCTTTCCCGCTGGCTTCTATAGTTACACTATAAAACTGCAGAGACAGATTTCAATGCTTCTCGCTCTCCAGCAGGTAATTCTTCGTATACCTGCCGTTTTAAAGCTTAGTCTTCTTCCGTTTCGGTAAGCAGACTGCGAGAAACTTTTCCTTCGGCAATTTCGCGCAAGGCGATAACCGTTGGCTTGTCGTTTTCTTCCGGCACCATTGGCTCAGAACCCTTGGTGGCGATCTGGCGGGCGCGCTTGCTAGCCAGCATAACCAGCTGGAAGCGGTTATCTACATGTTCCAGACAATCTTCAACGGTAACTCGTGCCATTATGTTCCCCGAAAATAACAAGTACTTTAACTAGACCGCGTAGTTTACTGCTGCCGGTTCAATTTGTATACAGCGGCAAACCGTTATCTGCGCACCTTTTCAACCGTTATTTAGCGGCCCCGGTAAGGCCTTTCAGCAAATCGGCAAAGCGCTCCTGCTGAACTGACATTTTCAAACGGCAACTACGGGTGATCGCCAGTAAATCCGCCAAGGCCACATCGAAATCGTCGTTCACCACCAAATAATCGAACTCAACCGCGTGGCTGCACTCAGCTTCTGCTTCAGCCAACCGGCGCTCGATCACTTCCGGTGCATCGGTGCCCCGGCCAACCAAACGCTGGCGCAGGATTTCCGCGGAAGGCGGGACGATAAATATGCTGACGCATTCCGGGACCAATCTCCGAACCTGCTCCGCGCCTTGCTGATCAATTTCCAGGATGACATCCCGGCCTTGTGCGAGCGTTTCCCGCACCCACACCTGAGACGTGCCGTAATAATTCCCGAATACATCGGCATGTTCGAGAAAATCACCGCGACCGATCATCGCCTCGAACTGTTCACGGCTGACAAAGTGATAGTTCACGCCATCTTGCTCGCCCTCACGCATTGGGCGAGTGGTGTGCGACACAGAGACACCCAACAGCGAATCTGCACGGAGCATTTCCGCCACCAGACTGGTTTTACCCGCACCCGAGGGCGCCGAAATCACAAACAGGGTCCCCTGCCCACCGGCCTGACTCATGGTTCAACCTCTCCTGCACATCAATTGGCGGCCTGTGAAACGGCCAGAAAGCGCGCAATTATACGGATTTTAACGTACCGCCGCACCCCACCAGATGGCAGCTATTCCAGGTTCTGCACCTGCTCGCGCATTTGCTCAATCAACACTTTCAAGTCAACGGCGGCACGTGTGACTGCAGCATCAATGCTCTTGCTACTGAGCGTATTAGCCTCACGGTTCAGCTCCTGCATCAGAAAATCCAGGCGGCGACCTATGGCTTGATCACCTTGCAAGGTTTCCCGCACTTCACTGACGTGCGCATCCAGACGGTCCAGCTCCTCCGCCACATCGCTCTTCTGGGCCAGCATCACCATTTCCTGAGCGACCCGTTCGGGCTCCAGTTCGACTTTGGCCTTCTCAAACCGATCACGCAGCGTTTGCTCCTGAGCCGCCAGCAGCTCGGGCATCCGCTCACGCACCTCAGCCACCAGATTGCTCATGGTTGCCAGGCGATCTTCAAATAACGGCCGCAACCGCTCGCCTTCGCGCTCCCGAACGCTTACCAATTCAGCAACCGTTTCCGCAAACAGCTCAGCCGCCGCGGTTTGCGCCGCGGTGTAATCCTGTTCCGGCACCGACATCACCCCGGGCCAGCGCATAATATCCAGCGCGCTGATATGAGCCGGGTTATCCAGCATGCGATTAACATGATTTACCGCCTCATTCACCGCATTGGCGATCTCATCGTTAATTTCGAAACTCTGCACCTCGTTCTCGGCGGATTGCAGGCGCATGGAAATATCCACTTTGCCCCGCTTCAACCCCTTTCGCAGCTCTTCCCGAAACCGGTTCTCCAGCTCCCGGAAGGCTTCCGGCAAACGGAAAGACGGCTCCAGGTAGCGATGATTCACCGTGCGAATCTCGCAAGTGAGCGTGCCCCAGTCACCCCGGGCATCCTTACGGGCAAAAGCAGTCATGCTGCGAATCATAAAGGCTCCAATACCAATCGATGATCACTCGAGTTTAACAGGCAACCGCCGCAAGCGGCGACCCATACCAATAGCGGACACCACGCACCCGATCCCGCGCCCCTCCGTGCTATACTCGCCGCCCTTTCAAAACACCGACCGGCCAAGCGCCGGACATTCATCTTGAAACAACAGGACACACTATGCGACCAAGTGGCAGAACGCCCGAGCAACCCAGAGACGTCCGGATCACCCGCAACTACACCCGCCACGCCGAAGGCTCTGTGCTGGTTGAATTCGGAGACACCAAAGTGATCTGCACCGCCTCTGTGGAAAACAAAGTACCGCCCTTCCTGCGCGGCGAAGGCAAAGGCTGGATCACCGCCGAATACGGCATGCTGCCCCGCTCCACCGGCAGCCGCATGGGCCGTGAAGCTGCCCGTGGCAAACAAGGTGGCCGCACCGTAGAAATCCAGCGCCTGATCGGCCGCAGCCTGCGCGCAGCGGTAGATATGGAAGCTCTGGGTGAGCACACCATCACCATCGACTGCGACGTTATCCAAGCCGACGGCGGCACCCGCACCGCGGCCATCACCGGCGGCTGCGTGGCACTGGTAGACGCCCTGAACCACCTGGTAGAAACCAAGCGCCTGAAGAAATCCCCGCTGAAGCAGATGATCGCGGCTATCTCTGTGGGTGTTTACAAAGGCACCCCGGTTGCTGACCTGGACTACCCGGAAGACTCAGAAGCCGAAACCGACATGAACGTCATCATGACCGACAAAGGCGGCTTCATCGAGATTCAGGGCACAGCCGAAGGCGCGCCTTTCGAACAGACAGAACTGGACAGCATGCTTGGCTTGGCACGCACAGCTATCAACCAGTTGTTTGAAATTCAGAAAGAAGCTTTGAACGCCTAACGCCAAAGCTTGGGCGTTGGCGGGGATGTCGCTTCACAGAATGTCGGAGGCCATGGATGGCCGGAGAGAAGCGCACATGGATGTGCTCGTAGCGGTTCTGGGAAGCGACATCCCTGCCAACGCTTCCCCTAAAGTTCAGGGCTGAACTTAGAAACCAATCTCAATATCGTAATCCATCACCACCGGAGCGTGGTCCGAAAAACGCGTACTGCCGTCAATCCAACCATCACTGATGGTCTTGCGAATACCCGGTGTCAGCAACTGATAATCCACCCGAATCCCCGCCTTCTTACGAGAACCCTCGGTCTGCTCCGGCCACCAGGTAAACTGATTACTCTGCTTATTGATCTCACGAAACGCATCAATACAGCCCATCTCATCGAACAAACGGTCCAACCAGGCACGCTCATGAGGTAAAAAGCCGGAAAAATCCGTCTTGTGATAAAGCGGGCTGGCATCGGTTACGTGATGAGCAGACTGCAAGTTCGCACAGAAAATAAACTGGCGACGCTTTCGCAGCGTCTTCTGCATATGCACACCGAACGCATCCAGAAACTCGTCCTTGTGATCCAGAACCGTCAGATCATCATCGCCGGTCAGCTCTTCCTCGCGCCCCAACGCACACGGCGCCAGCACACAAGCGACAGAAACCTTATCGAAATCTGCCTGAATAAACCGACCTTCACGGTCCGCCTGCTCATTGGCAAAGCCGTACATAATCGCCTTCGGGAAATGTCGGGTATAGATACCAACCCCGCCGTGCTCATTCAGCTCACCATCAATAAAGTAAGCCTCATAGCCTTCCGGGATCAGATTTTTATCTTCGACTTCATAGGCACGCATGCGGTGGTCCTGAACACACACCACATCGGCGTCCTGCTCTGCCAGCCAGTCAAAAAAGCCTTTCTCAACAGCCTGCTCCAGACCGTTGACGCTAATGGATACTACGCGCATACGTGTTCCCTGATTCGGTTTCTGTGTATGATACCGGTTTTACGCCTTATTTAAAGTCAAACCCCGCCAGAAGCCTTGCCATGCACGACTATCAGAAAAATTTTATCGAGTTTGCCATTCAGCGAAATGTTCTGCGTTTTGGAGAATTCACTCTCAAATCCGGGCGCACCAGTCCTTACTTTTTTAATGCCGGACTGTTCAACACCGGAAACGACCTGCTGCAACTGAGCAAGGCCTACGCCGCTGCAATTGAGCGGAGTGAATTGGATTATGACATCATTTTCGGACCCGCCTATAAGGGCATTCCGTTGGCCACGGTTACCGCTATGGCCCTTGCTACAGACGGTAACAGCAAACCTTTTGCCTTTAACCGCAAAGAAAAGAAAGATCACGGTGAAGGTGGCAATATTGTAGGCGCACCACTACAAGGTAAAGTACTGATTGTTGATGACGTGATCACCGCGGGCACCGCCATTCGGGAAGCCATCGACATCATCCGTGCCGCCGGCGCAGAACCTGCCGGAGTATTAATTGCTCTGGACCGCCAGGAAAAAGGCAACGGCGAGCTCTCCGCCATTCAGGAAGTCGAGCAAGAGTTCGGCATCCCGGTGGTTAGCATCATTCGCCTGGAACAAGTACTAGACTACTTAAAGTCTAACCCCGAATTTTCCGGCCACGCAGAAAGCGTAGCCAGCTATCGGGATCGTTACGGAGTCTGATACATGCAGCACCGCTTCACTAAAGCCCCGGTTTTTGCCGTCCTCATTGCAATGGGACTGTTAACCTCCGCCGCCGTGCAAGCGGGCATGTATCGTTATACCGATGAAAATGGCCGACTGGTCATCAGCAACACCATTCCGCAGGCAGCCACCAAGCGCGGCTACGAGATCATCAGCGACAGCGGCCGCGTGATCGAAACCATCGCCCCCGCCCCTACGGCTGAAGAACTCGCAGCCCGTGCAGCCGCCGAAGAGCGCAGGAAACAGCAAGCTGCCCAGATGGAGCAAGACCGCCTGCTCCTCAAGCGATTCAGTCATCCCGACCAAGCCGTTCGAGCAATGCATCGCAAAATTCAGGAACTGGAAGGCCTCATTGCTCTGAAGCGAGGAAACATTTCAGTGCTCACCAGCCAGCTCGACAACGAACAACACCGAGCGGCCGAGATGGAGCGGGCCGGCCGAAGCATTCCTGAGGCCACGTTGAAAAAAATCTATCGTCTGGAAGGGCAAGTACTCGACATTGAACGGGAAATTGCCGCACAGCGCCAGGAAATCGATGCCGTCGCCAAACGCTTTATATCCGACATTGAACGGCTGGAAGACATCACCGGTTCGGAACGCACCTTGCCGCTGGATGATTCAGACGCAAGCCATTCGCAGTAGCCCCCTCTCTTTGGCCGGGCAACAGACACAAAAAAGGCGCTCAACACGGAGCGCCTTCTTCGTTACTGCAACAACCTAAATCATTAGGCAGAAGCAGCCGCTTTCTTCTTAGCGGCAGTCTTCTTTGCCGGCTTCTTGCTGGCAACAGACTTCTTCGCTTCTTCAGCGGCTTCAGCAACGTCTTCAGCAGCTTCAGCTACAGCGTCGGCGCCTTCAGCGGCTTCTTTCTCAAGCTTGGCAACCAGCTCGGCAGCGAAATCGCCGAAACGGGTGTTCAGGCTGCGCAGCTGGTTGAACAAAGTGTCGGAGTAACCGTTGTAACGCTCGCGCAGAGTCTGAACGGTGTATTCGCGAACTTCGGCTTCCAGCTTTTCAGCGTAGTCGAAAGGCTTGGCTGCCAGCTTCTTCTGCTGCTCTTCAGCGGCAGTGATGCCCTTTTCAACGATGTCCTGAAGCTGCTCTTGGTAAGATTTAAGTTTACCCATAATAACTCTCCTTGAGTTGGTCTCTTTCGGCCCGGAAACCGGAAACCCCGGTGGCCTTGAGTAGATTTCATCTCACAAGGTACGGATAAAAATTAGAATGTTCATACTAAAAGTGATTACCCAGGCTTTACTAAATTGTCACTTGATCACTTCTTCACCACAGGCATAATCCTCAACTGCTTTTTCTGGCCCGTCTCCCTGTTGTATTCAGGCTCCATACAAACTGATCAAAGGGGCATCTCTAACAGACCCCGTATGCGAGTGAATCATGAAATTATTGCCAACCACGCTGCGCGCGCCTTTGCGTGCTACCTCCGCACTGACATTAATGCTAGCTGCTTTGATTCTGACGGGCTGCCAGGACGGCGGCGGAAATTCCGATTCAAAGACCGAAACTGCATACCAGGCTACAGATTCTGGGGTAAAGCAGCCATTCGAAAACCAAGGCACAGAAAACACATCGCAGCCTAAGACGCTGGTCTGGAGTGCGCCACTGACCCGCGAAGACGGCTCCTCGCTGGCTCTGGGGCAAATTGCAGAATACAAAATCTACTACCGCCTGAAGCACAAAGATCGCTTCGAAGTGATTTCTGTCAAAGACACCAGCGCCACGAAATACCCGTTAGGGACCATGCCCCCCGGCGCCTACGAGTTTGCCATCACGACCGTCGATGTTGACGGATTGGAGAGCCGCCGCTCGGAGTCGGTCGACGTCAACCTGATCTAGGCGGCACTCCCAAGAAAGGAATCGTTACCAGCGAAACAGTACCCAGCTGGGGACAAGGAGGTCCGAATCGGTATCCTGCACCCAACCACCGCCATCGGCAGGCACCAGGTAATACTCCGGCCCGACTTCGGGCACCACTTTGATCTCCATTAGCTGCCCGTTCACGCGGTATTCATAGAACACTTCGCCATCACCCGGGCGAATCACAATCTCGGTACCACCCGCTGGCGGCTGGTAGTCAGTGATCACCAACGGCTCTTTCGGCGTTTCCACCGGCGTGGCATCCAAAGCCCCCTCTTCCTGGGCCAGCAACGGCACAGAGAAACAGCCCAACAACAGGGCGGAACAGGCGATTCGCTTCATTTTCATGGTACCCTCTGACTCATCATTCAGGCTTTGAATTGCACTCTCCATAAGAGTTGCACAAGCCAACCCACGCTTCAATCAGAATCCGGATTTGCATCGACATGACTGAGAAAAAGATTCCCCCCGTGGTTCTGGTAGACGGTTCGTCCTATTTGTTCCGTGCCTACCACGCGCTCCCGCCACTGACCACCAGCAAGAACCACCCGACCGGCGCTATCAAAGGCGTCGTCAGCATGCTGCGTCGATTGGATCAGGACTTCCCCGAATCCAAGGTCGTGGTGGTGTTTGACGCCAAGGGCAAAACCTTCCGTCACGAGATGTACGAAGAATACAAAGCCAACCGCCCGCCGATGCCGGAAGACCTGGCCATCCAGATTGAACCGATCCACGAGATTGTTAAAGCGATGGGCCTTCCGCTGCTCATTGTGCCCGGTGTCGAGGCCGATGATGTTATCGGCACGCTGGCCAATGAAGCCACCCACAAAGGTATTGATGTGGTGGTATCCACCGGCGATAAAGACATGGCGCAACTGGTGAGTGACCACGTCACCCTGATCAACACCATGACCGAAACCGCCATGGACCGCGACGGCGTAATCGAGAAATTCGGCGTGACGCCGGAGCAGATCATCGATTATCTGGCGCTGGTCGGCGACAAGGTGGACAACATTCCGGGTGTAAACAAGTGCGGCCCGAAAACCGCGGTCAAATGGCTGCAGGCATACAACGACCTGGACAACCTGATTGAGCACGCCAGCGAGATCAAAGGCAAGATTGGCGAATACCTGCGGGACGCCATCGACACCCTTCCCCTGAGCCGTGATCTGGCCACCATTCGTCTGGATGTGGAGCTGGAATTTGGTCTGGAAGATTTGAAAGACCGCGAACAGAACAACGATGCCCTGCTGGAACTGTTCAGAGAGTACGAGTTCCGGGGCTGGATTTCCGAGCTGGAGAACCGCGATTCTGAACAACCCGACACAGGCGCGGCGGCTAAAGAGCCCAAGCAAGCCATCGAAAGGACGTACACGGTGATCACCGAGCAAGGTGAGTTCGATACCTGGCTCCAACGCCTGGAAGCCGCGAATCAGTTTGCCTTCGACACCGAAACCACCAGCTTACGCTACATGGATGCCGAAATAGTCGGCGTATCATTCGCCATCGAACCCGGTGAAGCGGCGTATGTGCCCGTTGGCCACGACTACATGGGAGCGCCTGAACAGCTGGACCGGGATAACGTGCTGGCCCAGCTTAAACCGCTTCTTGAGAACCCTAAGCAAGCGAAGATCGGCCAGAATCTGAAGTACGACAAGAACGTTCTGGCCAACCACGGCATCCATTTGGACGGCATCAGCGACGACACCATGGTGGAGTCATACGTGCTTAACTCGGTGGCTACCCGCCACGACATGGACAGCCTCGCCAAAGCCTATCTGGACGAGGAAACCGTCAGTTTCGAATCCATCGCGGGCAAAGGCGCCAAGCAGCTGACCTTCAACCAGATCGATCTGGAAAAAGCTGGCCCTTACGCCGCCGAAGACGCCGATATCACTTTGCGCCTGCACCATGCGTTAAGCCCCAGATTGAAAGAAACCGGCAAACTCGAATCCGTCTACCGGGACATCGACCTGCCGCTGGTACCCGTGTTATCGCGCATGGAACAACGCGGCACGCTCATCAGCGCCAGCACGTTACGCCAGCACAGCCAGGAGTTGGCCGAGCGCATGGCCGAGCTTGAGAAAGAAGCTCACGAGGTTGCTGGCGAAGCCTTCAATCTGGGTTCCCCCAAACAGCTGCAAGCGATTCTGTATGACAAACTGGGGCTCCGAGTCGTCAAGAAAACACCAAAAGGCGCGCCTTCCACCGCAGAGCCCGTGCTACAGGAACTTGCCCATGAGCATGAACTGCCCCGGCTGATTGTAGAACACCGCAGTCTGAGCAAGCTCAAGTCTACTTACACCGACACCTTGCCCGAGCTGATCCATCACCGAACTGGCCGGGTGCATACCTCGTACCATCAGGCGGTGACGGCTACAGGGCGGCTATCATCCTCAGAACCGAACCTGCAGAATATCCCCATTCGAACCCAGGAAGGCCGCCGGATTCGTCAGGCGTTCATCGCGCCGGAAGGCTATAAATTATTGGCTGCGGACTACTCCCAGATTGAACTGCGCATCATGGCGCACCTGTCTGGCGACAAAGGCCTGCTGAAGGCGTTCGAGCACGGCGAAGATATCCACAAGGCGACCGCCGCGGAAGTGTTCGGTGTAAGCCTGATTGAAGTGTCTTCCGACCAGCGTCGCAGCGCCAAGGCCATCAACTTCGGCCTGATCTACGGCATGTCCGCCTTTGGGTTGGCCCGCCAGCTGGGGGTAGAGCGGAAAGTGGCTCAGGAATACATCGACCGTTATTTCGAGCGCTATCCCGGCGTACTGCGTTACATGGACAACATCCGCAAACAAGCTCACGAAGACGGCTATGTGGAAACCCTGTACGGCCGCCGCCTGTACCTGCCAGAGATCAACGCCCGGAACAAACAGCTACAACAGGCGGCCGAGCGCACCGCCATCAACGCACCGATGCAAGGCACCGCCGCCGACATCATCAAGCGCGCGATGATCGATGTGGACCAGTGGCTGTATGAGAACCACGCTGACGATGCCGTGATGACCATGCAGGTACACGACGAACTGATCATCGAAGTTCGCGAAGAGGCTGTGGATAAAGTTCGTGACGGTTTGGTGCAGCGCATGTCTGCGGCCGCCAAGCTGGACGTACCACTGCTGGTGGAAGCGGGCGTTGGTGATAACTGGGACCAAGCCCACTAACGCAAAACGCCCGGTGAGTTTCCTCAACCGGGCGTTTTTTTATTGCGGTTAGCCAAGCGCTTTCTTAGAACGCTTTGCTGACCTCGATCGCAGCACTCCAGGCGCTGAGTTCGTATTCGCCAGTGTAGTTAGACGCACCTGCGCTCGGATCTTTCTTTGACGGTGCAGCGTGCAGGTATTGGAACTCATTTACTTTGACATCGTCCGCAAAAATCAGCGTTCCAACCGCTGCATCAACGGTCCAGCCACTGGCCACGTCGTTCCACTGAGCACCCAGCGTCAGCCAGTGACGGTCTTCAGACGGAATACGTGCCGTCAGATACTGGTCCACAGGGGACTCATCAAACGCGTAACCCGCTTTGAAGGCCCACTCTGGCGTGGCTTGCCAGATACCACCTACATTGAACTGCCAAGTGTTTTTCCACTCTTCGGTGATGTGGGTGATGGGATCACCAGTCATACCGGAAATCTCTCCACTCCCACCTTCACGGCTATAAATATCAAGCTCTTCAAAGCGCCCCCAGCGGGCATATGTGGCACCGGCAAGCAGTGTTACCGTGTCACTCAACTGATGTCTGGCGCCTGCAGTGATGCTTTCCGGGATAGCCAAAGGTACACGCACTTGCTCATTTAGTGTTGTCGGTGCCAAGCCAATTGGCGACTGAGCACTTTGCACGGGAAAATTGCTAATTTCAGCATCACCGTCCAGTTCAAATTCGGTACCAGTCTGAGCTGTTAAACCAAACTGTGTACGGTCAGACATTTCATACAAAAAACCAACACGGAAATTAACGGCAACATCGTCACCTTCAATATCGGCGTAAGGAGCTCCGAACTGCGCCTCGTAAGCATCAGCCAACGGGCCGGCAGCGGCCGCACCAACTTGCTGGGCCAGCGCCCCACGAATGTCCTGATACTTTGTCAAACGCCCTTCCGCGTACATGATGTTCATACCAATACCCATCGACAAACCTTTGCCGTTATTCACAGCGACTGATGGGGTAAACGCGATAGCCGTTAACTCTGTTTTATCCGCAAAGAAACGTCCTTTAAAGTCATTCTCATAGTCTGCAGCCAAACCATAAGGAGCGTGAATTCCAAAACCTACGTCAATGGAATCACTGACTTCATGGGTCAGATAAAAATTCGGCAGCACAGCAGGATCTGCGATGTCACCGCCATTACTTCCTTCAACCGGACCGCCCAAGGTATTTCTGGCACTGGAGCTTTTCGCCTCAGCATCAATATCCAGAATTGCCGCACCAAAAGAAATATTGGTGCCAGACAGCTGGCTCATGCCGGCCGGGTTGAAGAAAACAGTGGTGGCGTTTTCCGGGTTGGCGGCGGCGCCGGCGTTGGCTACGCCCATCTGGCTGGCGCTTTGTTCGTTCAATGAAAAACCACCGGCCATAACGGTTGCAGGGGCAGCAACAGCGGCCAAAGAGGCAAAACGAATGGCCTTCACGAGTACGTTGGTATTCTTGTGCATGGTGTCTCCTTATTAGTTTGCGCGGAGTATACGCAGCAGTGGGTTATGGCCTCAAATGCCATAACTACCTATTTGCAAAGCTAATTTCTTTCTGCTGCGCCCAAAACACAAAAAGCCCCCAATTGGGGGCTTTTTGCCAGAGAAATTTAGTCGTCCTGAATAGTCAGCTTATCAACCGATGAAGATAAGCTGTCAGCGCCTTTGGCGTCACTGCCCAGCTTGATCATCAAGCGCAGATCGTTGGCCGAATCTGCGTGGGCCAAAGCATCTTCATAAGTGATCGAGCCTTCCGAATAAAGCTTGTACAGCGCCTGATCGAACGTTTGCATGCCGCTTTCGTTCGATTTCGACATCAACTCTTTCAGCTTGTGCACTTCGCCCTTGCGAATCATGTCGGCCACCAGAGGCGTGTTGATCAACACCTCAATCACCGCTTTCCGACCCTGTCCGTCTGGCGTTGGCACCAATTGCTGAGCCACGATG
Source organism: Marinobacter sp. MDS2 (assembly GCF_030718085.1). NCBI lineage: Bacteria > Pseudomonadati > Pseudomonadota > Gammaproteobacteria > Pseudomonadales > Marinobacteraceae > Marinobacter > Marinobacter sp. MDS2. The sequence continues at coordinate 2,235,312 of NZ_JAVAJF010000001.1, read as the reverse complement.
GCTTTCAGGTTGAGCGACAGATCCATCCAGATCTGGTTATGCTGTTCCGGCGGGAAGAACTGGATAATCCGGTCCAGCGCCTGGTTCGCGTTGTTCGCGTGCAGAGTTGCCAAACAGAGGTGACCGGTTTCCGCGAACTGAACCGAGTACTCCATTGTCTGGCGGGTGCGCACCTCACCAATCAGAATGACATCGGGTGCTTGTCGCAGCGTATTTTTCAACGCCACTTCAAAGCTCTCGGTATCAATGCCCACCTCACGCTGGGTGACGATGCAGCCCTGGTGTTGATGAATAAACTCGATCGGGTCTTCAATAGAGATGATGTGGCCCCGACTGTTCCGGTTGCGATGCCCCAGCATGGCGGCCAACGAGGTGGACTTACCGGTGCCGGTCGCACCCACAAACATGATCAGGCCTCGCTTGGTCATAGCCAGGTCCTTAATCACTTCCGGCAATGAAAGCTCATCAATTTGCGGAATCTTCACCTCAATGCGCCGCAATACCATGCCGCACAAATTGCGCTGAAAAAACGCACTGACACGGAACCGGCCGATGCCCCGGGCACTGATGGCAAAGTTACACTCATGGCTTTCGTCAAACTCGGCGCGTTGCTTGTCATTCATTGCGCCATAGACAAGCTCCCGGGTCTGTTCCGGCGTCAACGCATTTTTTGTGACCGGTAACACCTTACCGTTCACTTTCATGCTCGGTGGAACCCCCGCGGTGATAAAAAGATCCGAACCGCCTTTTTCCACCATGAGCCGCAACAGCTTTTCAAATTCCATTTTTCGTACCTATTGGTTTCAACATCATTGCCAACACTTAAAAATTATCCGGAATCTTCGCCTTCATCCGGGCATCTTCACGGGAAATCAGCCCCTTCCTGAGCAAGCCTTCCAGACACTGATCCAGCGTTTGCATGCCGATCGAGCCACCGGTCTGAATCGACGAGTACATCTGCGCAATCTTGTCCTCACGAATCAGGTTCCGAATGGCCGGGGTACCGATCATGATTTCGTGTGCCGCAATTCGGCCACCGCCCATTTTCTTCATCAGGGTCTGGGAGATAACCGCCTGCAACGACTCGGACAACATCGACCGAACCATGGATTTCTCTTCGGCCGGGAATACGTCTACCACCCGGTCGATGGTTTTGGCAGCCGAAGTGGTGTGCAGGGTGCCGAACACCAGGTGGCCGGTTTCTGCCGCAGTCAGTGCCAGGCGAATGGTTTCAAGGTCTCGAAGCTCGCCCACCAGAATGATGTCAGGGTCTTCCCGCAAGGCAGAGCGAAGGGCTTCGTTAAAGCCAAGTGTATCCCTGTGAACTTCCCGCTGGTTCACGAGGCACTTTTTCGACTCGTGAACAAATTCGATCGGATCTTCAATGGTCAGAACGTGCTCGTAGCGGGTATCGTTGATGTAGTCCATCATCGCTGCCAACGTGGTCGATTTACCGGAACCGGTTGGCCCGGTTACCAACACCAGGCCACGAGGCACGGAAGCGATGTCCTTGAAAACCTGACCCATGCCCAAATCTTCCATGGTCAGTACTTTCGAGGGGATGGTCCGGAACACGGCACCGGCACCACGGTTCTGGTTAAAAGCGTTCACACGAAAACGAGCAACCCCCGGAACTTCGAACGAGAAGTCGGTTTCCAGAAATTCTTCGTAGTCCTTGCGCTGCTTGTCGTTCATGATGTCGTAAATCAACCCGTGCACCTCTTTGTGCTCCATCGGAGGCAGGTTGATCCGGCGCACATCGCCGTCGACACGAATCATGGGAGGAAGGCCTGCTGACAGGTGCAAATCCGACGCACCTTGTTTGGCCGAAAAGGCAAGCAGTTCAGTAATATCCATAGGGATCCTCGGAAGGCTTTTTCTTTTAATACAGACGCGGCAAACTCACACTATGAGCAGCATAGCAGACAACATCAGAAGCGTAACCCGACGCATACAAAAAGCAACACAGCAGGCCGGCCGTAAGCCCGACAGTGTGCGGTTGTTGGCAGTTAGCAAGACTCGGCCACCGGAAGACATTCGTGCCGCTGCCGAGGTTGGCCAAACGGCATTCGGCGAAAACTATCTGCAGGAAGCGCTGGACAAGATCGAAGCGCTTAAAGATCTGGACGCTCTGGAATGGCATTTCATTGGCCCGATTCAGTCCAACAAAACCCGGCAGATTGCTGAGTCTTTCGCGTGGGTTCACAGCGTGGATCGCCTGAAAATAGCCCGCCGGCTCAGCGAACAACGTCCGGGTGCCCTCGGCCCACTGAACATCTGCCTGCAAGTGAATGTGAACGATGAAGAGAGCAAATCCGGCTGCTCGTTGAGCGAACTACCTGAACTGGCCACAGCCGTCAGCGGACTGCCCAACCTGACCCTGAGAGGGCTGATGGCCATCCCGGACCCGAACCAAAGCGAGGCCGATCTGAAAAACAGTTTCCGGAAACTGGCCAGCGCGCTGGCCCAACTCGACCATACCTTACCCGGCGCCCAGCAACTCGACACGTTGTCGATGGGCATGTCGAGCGATCTGGAACCGGCCATCGAAGAAGGAGCAACCTGGGTTCGGGTAGGGTCGGCCCTGTTCGGCGCTCGGGCGGCCAAATAGAGCCTAAGCTGAAGCCATAAGTTCCTGTTATCATCAGGGGCATATCATTTACTGAGCAAGCACTTGGAGCGAACCTTGAGCAAATCACCCGTCATCTCGTTCATCGGCGCCGGCAATATGGCCAGCGCTATTATCGGAGGCATGCTGGATAACCGCTTCGAAGCCGACAATATGTGGGTTAGCGCACCCGATGACAGCCACTTGCAAGCTGTTCGAAGCCAGTTTGGCGTGAGCGTCAGCACAAACAATCGCTACTGCGTGGAACAAGCCGACATCGTTGTCCTCGCGGTGAAGCCCCAGGTTATGGCCGACGTATGCCGGGACATTGCTCCGGTTGTCCAAAACACCCGGCCGCTAATTGTCTCCATTGCCGCCGGCCTGACCGCCGACACCATCGACCAATGGCTAGGCGGCGGACTGCCGCTGGTTCGTGTGATGCCGAATACACCCTCGCTGGTGGGCAAAGGCGCGGCCGGCTTGTTTGCTAACGACAAGGTATCGGACGAACAAAAAACCATGGTACAAACGGTGTTCGAAAGCATCGGCACCGCGCTCTGGGTAGAGGACGAGAATCTGATTCACGGCGTAACCGCGCTTTCGGGCAGCGGTCCGGCCTATTTTTTCCTGATGCTCGAAGCGCTGGAAAGTGCCGCGACGGATGCCGGAATTGAACCGGCCACCGCCAGAAAGCTGGCCATCCAAACCATGGCGGGGGCCGCCGAAATGGCAGCGCGTAGCGAGCACGACCCCGCACAACTTAAACGCAATGTGATGTCCCCGGGCGGCACCACCGAACGGGCAATCAATACGTTCGAAGACGGTGGCATGCGTGAACTGGTGAAGAAAGCTTACGACGCCGCATTCACCCGCTCTGAAGAAATGTCCAAAGAACTGGCAGACAAACAGTAACCGTTACGGAGACACAGCTTCATGCTGGCAGACATTCTGATCACAATTCTGATGATTGCATCCACCTTTTATATGTCGGTGGTGCTGCTTAGATTTCTTCTGCAACTGGCGCGGGCCGACTTCTACAACCCGATTTCCCAGTTCGTCGTAAAAGCAACCAACCCGCCGTTACGGCCCCTGCGCAGAATCATCCCGGGTTGGGGCGGGATTGATGGTGCCGCACTGGTGCTGGCAGTCTTGATTCAAGCCATTACCTTCTTTTTGATGTTGCTGATTTACAACGCCGGCGTGCCCGCATTCAACCCGCTCACCCTGTTGGTATGGGGCACGTTGAATGTTCTCAGCCTGATCGTGAAGATTTACTTCTGGTCGGTCATCGCCGTGGTGGTGGTGAGTTGGATTGCGCCCCAAAGTGGGCACCCGGCCATCCAACTGGTGGCTCAGATCACCGAACCGGTGATGCGCCCCGTTCGGAACATCATGCCATCCATGGGCGGCCTCGATTTATCGCCGATTATCGTGTTTCTGATTCTGAACGTGCTGGATGTGGTGCTTAATCACATGAAGATTGCAGCGGGAATGGGGTTTCTCGGCGCCGGAATGTAACCCGCCTCACAAATATACATATCGTTACATAATACCAAAACATTAAACATCTCAAGGCCGGCCCATCAACCCATTGATACGCCGGCCTTTTTCTTTTGTCATTTCGCGCCAACTGCCACAATCGGTTAAACGTGGCCATATTAAGAATGGATAATCGAGCTATGATTGCCGACATTTAATTTGGGATTATCTAACTCCCAAGCGTCGCGCTAAAGGATTACTTCATGAGCCAGCAGGGAACACTGTCGCAGCAGGTGGAAGCCTACCACGACTGGAAGAAAGATCTGATTCGCCAGATTGGCCGATACCGGCTGTGGCTTCAGGACAACAACCTGTTCTCAGAAGACATCAGCACCCGTATTCGGAACGGTCTGGAGCTTCTGATTGAAGATGAGCTGACCATCGCATTCGTCGGTGAGTATTCCCGTGGCAAAACCGAACTGATTAACGCGCTGTTTTTTGCCAGTTACGGCCAGCGGATGCTGCCTTCCGAAGCCGGGCGCACCACTATGTGCCCCACAGAACTGTTCTTCGACCGAACCAGCAACGAGAGCTATCTCATGCTGCTCCCGATCGAAACACGCACCGGCGAGCTTTCTCTGCAGCAACAGCGTAAACGGCCTGAAAACTGGGTTCGGCACGAACTGGCCGAAGACAATCCAACGGTGATGCGCGAAGTGCTATCCGAAGTTGCCCGGGTCAAAAGTGTCTCGGTCGGCGATGCCCGTAAACTCGGGTTTGATGAAGACATGCTGGAAGCCGACCCCCGCGCTCCGGGCAATGTACTGGTACCCGCCTGGCGAAATGCCCAGATCAGTATTCGGCATCCTCTGTTCGAACGTGGCCTGCGCATTCTCGACACCCCTGGCCTGAACGCCCTGGGGTCTGAACCCGAACTGACCATGAGCATGCTCCCACGAGCGCATGCCGTGCTTTTCGTGCTGGGCGCCGACACCGGCGTTACCGCCAGCGACATGGCCATCTGGAAAGAGCACATCAACACGGACCACGCCGACCACCGCGCCGGCCGCTTTGCCGTATTGAACAAAATCGATGTACTGTGGGACGACATTCAAGGCGACAGCCATACCGATGATTCCATCGAACGTGTACGCACCTACACCGCCGAACACCTTGGCATGACACAACACGATGTCGTCCCCCTTTCGGCCAAGCAAGGTTTGTTGGCACGGGTGCGCAACGATACTGAATTATTCGAACGCTCAAACCTCGGGTTGCTGGAAAAGCTGATTGTCCAGCGCATCCTGACCCACAAAGAGCAGTTGATTACCCAGCACCTCATCAGCGACCTGCTGGGCATGCTGCAAAACAGTCAGGCTGCTATGCAGTACCGGCTTTCGTCGCTGGAAGAAGAGCACGCGGCCTGCACCGGTTCAGCACTGGACAAGCCGGCTCTCGCCCGGCTCGCAGAGCGGGCTCAGCAAGACTACGACTTCTACTACAAGAAACTGATCACGTTGCGCTCATCACGGCGTCTGATGGACTCACAGGGCGAGATCCTGAACAACCTGGTCAGCGAAAAACGATTTGAAGCGCACGCCGACAAAGTGCGTCAGATTATGGTGAAAAGCTGGTCTACCGCCGGTATGGTCCGCGCGATGGACCACTTCTTCGAGCTGCTGGAAATTGACTTGAGCAACTTGCTGGCGGAAGGTCAATTGGCCGAGAAGATGGTTGCCTCCATCTATCGACGATACAACGAAGATTCGCGGACCAGGCACCTGGAACCTATTCCGCTAAGAGCGGGGCGCCATGTGATCGCCATCCGGGAGCTGCGCAAAAAAGCCCGCCGTTTCCGTATCAGCCCCAAGAACCTGATGTCCGAGCAGTCGTTGCTGATTCGCCGCTTCTTCAATGTGATGGTCAGCGAAGCCCGCACACTGCATGGCAGGGCAAGGTCCGACGTTGAGCGTTGGCCCCACGAAGCGCTGTTGCCAATCATCCAGTACTCGATGGAACAAAAGCAGCTGCTGGAGCATCAAATCAGCCGACTCCGGGATTTGGTGCGCAACGACCGCGACAGCCGCGCCGAGCGAGAGCGCCTGCAGCATTCAATCGCCGACCTCCGCAAGCAACTGGAGCTGGCCGACAACATGGTGCGCCATATTCGCAAGCCTGCCCCGACCATGATCCAGCAAAAAGTCGTCAATATTTTCGGCTCCGCCTGACCTCCGGGTTGCTGCCACCGCTACGTGCCGGTTGCAGCAACCACCCCCCGCCTTTAAACTGCCCTATCGGCGCCAGCTTCTGCGCCACCTCAGGCTATGGCCTGACTCATGTGGACTGGATCAGGATATCAACACGCTCATGCCCGACTCCCTGCCTACGGATTCCGTGGGCCTCGTTAGCCCTCAAACCCTTCATTTCGACACGCCCATCGAATTGGCCTGCGGCCAATCTTTGGACAGTTATGATCTGGTTGTGGAAACCTACGGCACCTTAAATGCCGAAGCCAGCAACGCGGTTCTTATTTGCCATGCTCTTAGTGGCCATCACCACGCCGCCGGTTATCATTCCTACGACGATAAAAAACCCGGGTGGTGGGACAGCTGTATCGGTCCGGGTAAACCCATCGATACCAACCGTTTTTTTGTGGTTTGCCTGAACAACCTCGGCGGTTGCCACGGCAGCAGTGGCCCCAACTCGATCAACCCCGGCACGGGCAAGCTTTACGGGCCGGATTTCCCGGTCATCACCGTTGCCGACTGGGTAAAGAGCCAGGCCCGTCTCGCCGACCGTCTCGGCATTCAGCAGTGGGCCGCGGTAGTTGGCGGTTCGCTGGGCGGGATGCAGGCGCTGCAGTGGAGTCTGGATTATCCCGATCGCCTTCGGCACTCAGTGATCATCGCCTCTACGCCCCGGTTAACGGCACAGAACATCGCTTTTAACGAAGTTGCGCGCCAGGCCATCACCTCAGACACCGAATTTCATGAGGGCCGATATGACGAAGCCAGCACCTTGCCCCGGCGCGGCCTGATGCTGGCTCGCATGGTGGGCCACATTACCTATCTTTCGGATGCCGCCATGGGCGAAAAATTTGGCCGTGAACTGCGGGAGGAAGCGTTCAAATTCGGATACGACGCCGAGTTTCAGGTTGAAAGCTATCTGCGCTATCAGGGCGAACGCTTCTCCGAAACCTTCGACGCGAACACTTACCTGCTAATGACCCGCGCGCTGGACTATTTCGATCCGGCCTACGAGTTTGGCGGCGACCTGTCCAAAGCACTGGCACCTGCCCAGTGCGAATACCTGGTTCTTTCCTTCAGCACCGACTGGCGTTTCTCCCCTGCCCGTTCTGAAGAAATGGTGAATGCCATGATGTCCGCTCGCAAAAAAGTCAGTTACGCCGAAATCGATGCGCCCTGGGGCCACGATGCGTTCCTGATCCCAACCCCCCGATACACCAACGCGTTCACCGCCTACATGGACCGGGTAGCTCGGGAGGTGGGCGCATGAGAGCCGATCTGGAAATTATCCAACAGTGGGTTGAGCCCGGCCACCACGTGCTCGACCTCGGGTGCGGCGACGGCACGCTGTTGCATTACTTGCAGCAAGAACGCAACGCCACCGGCTTCGGCCTGGAGATCAACCCGGACCACATCACCACCTGCATGGGCAAAGGCGTGTCGGTGATCGAACAGAACCTGGACACTCAGGGCCTCGACAACTTCGGTGACGGCATGTTCGATATCGTACTGATGACTCAGGCTCTGCAAGCTGTGCGCAGGCCCGACAAAGTGATCGACGAGATGTTGCGGCTTGGCCGCGAAGGTATTGTCACCTTCCCCAACTTTGCGCACTGGCGCCTGCGCTGGGGCTTGGCGCTGAGCGGCCGCATGCCCGAATCCGACGCGTTGCCGTATAAATGGTACAACACCCCCAACATTCGCCTGTGCACCTTCAAAGATTTTGAAGCTTTGTGCCGGCAGAAAGGTATAAAGATCAAAAGCCGGCGCGTTGTCGACGGCCAACATCAAAACAGCTGGCTGGCCCGTGCATGGCCAAACCTGCTGGGCGAGATTGCGATTTACCGAATCACACGGGAGAGCACCTGATGAACATTCGTTCTGTCACTCGCGTTATAGCTTTGACCTTTGGCCTGCTGTTAATGGCGGGCCAAAGCCATGGCGGCGAAAAAAACTTCGGCGATTACCAGATCCACTGGAGCGTTTTTCCCAGCACCATGCTGACCCCGGAAGTCGCTAAAGCGAATAACCTTCAGCGCAGCAAAAGCATCGGCGTGGTGAACATCTCTATCATGACCGATAACGAGCACAGCCAGCCTCAACCGGTAGGCGGTCAGGTAGAAGGCCAGGTTGCCAACGACATCCAGCAGGTCAAGTTTCTGGCCTTTCGCCGGATTCAGGAAGGCGATGCGGTTTACTTCATCGCCCAGTATCAATATCGCCCGGCCGAACTGATGACCTTCAACATCACCGCACGACCCACAGGCCACCGCCAGGACCTGAAAGTGCGCTTCGCCCACTCTTTGTTTAACGACTGAATCATGTCTCAAAAACTCGTTATTGCCAGTAACAACAAAGGCAAAATTGCCGAACTGAATGACCTGCTCAGCCCCTTGGGCTTAACCCCTGTGGCTCAGGGCGAACTGGGCGTCGGTGAAGCTGAAGAACCGGCCGTTACCTTTGTTGAGAATGCCATTTTGAAAGCCCGGCACGCCGCTCGCGAAACCGGGTTGCCGGCTCTGGCTGACGACAGTGGTTTGGCCGTCGATGCCCTTGGCGGCCAGCCCGGGGTGCGCTCTGCACGCTATGCCGGCGCCGAAGCAACGGACCCAGACAATGTTGCAGCACTGTTAGAGGCGCTGAAAGACGTACCCGAACAGCAACGCAGCGCCCAGTTCCATTGCGTTCTGGTTTATCTGCGCCATGCGGATGATCCCACTCCGATTGTTTGCCACGGCCGCTGGCCGGGCCGCATTCTTGAGGAACCAAAGGGGGAAGGCGGCTTTGGCTATGATCCGGTTTTCTACGCACCTGAACACCATTGCAGTGCCGCTGAGCTGACCCGTGAACAAAAAGGCCGAATCAGCCATCGCGGGCGCGCTCTGGCCAGTCTGCTAGACCAACTCAAGGGCACCGATTAAACGTGCCCTCCTCCCCTGCTGTTTCGGTCTGTCCGCCGCTATCGCTGTATATCCACGTGCCCTGGTGCGTGCGCAAGTGCCCCTATTGCGACTTCAACTCACATGCTATTCGCGGCGACATTCCGGAGGCGGCCTACCTTGCCGCCTTGCTGGAAGATTTAGAGCACGATCTGAGCGTTGTCCGTGGTCGGCCGATTGAGAGCGTATTCATCGGCGGTGGCACGCCATCGCTCATGACCAGCGATTTCTATCAACGCCTGTTTGAAGGGCTTCGACAGCGCCTGACCTTCGCGCCCGATGCCGAAATCACTCTCGAAGCGAATCCCGGTACTTTAGAAGAAGGTCGTTACGAAGGTTTCCGCCAAGCGGGCATTAACCGGCTATCAATCGGTGTGCAAAGCTTCCATCAGGCACACCTGAAAACCCTTGGGCGCATCCACGATGCCAACGCCGCTCACCGTGCGATTGAGGCCGCGAAATCGGCGGGTTTCTCGAACTTCAATGTTGATTTAATGCACGGTCTGCCGGACCAGACACCGGAACAGGCCTTGGATGATCTGCGCCAGGCACTGGATCACCAACCCACGCACTTGTCTTGGTATCAGCTGACCATCGAGCCCAATACCGAGTTTTTCTCCCGACCACCGGATTTGCCAGATGATGATCGGCTTTGGGAAATTTACCGGCAGGGTTCGGAGTATCTTCGCGCCCACAACTTCAACGATTATGAAGTGTCGGCCTGGAGCCTTCCGAATCGCGAAAGCCGTCACAACCTGAACTATTGGCAGTTCGGGGATTATCTGGCGATAGGGGCCGGCGGGCATGGCAAAGTCAGCCTCGCCGATGGCCGGATTCTTCGATACTGGAAAACCCGCCAGCCGGAGGCTTACTTGAACCGGATTGGCTCCCGCACGGCCGGCAGCGAAGAGATTGAAGTGAAGGAACGGCCGCTGGAGTTCATGATGAACGTGTTACGACTCAAACAAGGTGTCGAAGAAAAACTGTTCACCGAACGTACAGGTTTACCCTTGAGTCCGGTTGAGGTACAACTTGAGCAGTTGCGGAAGCAAAATCTGCTGGTTCGAGATCGGATACAAACCACCGAGCAAGGCCAGCGCTATCTCAACAGCTTGTTGGAGCAGTTTCTCTGATGGACCAAACCCGGCATCACCCAAAGCGGCCCCTCGGATTGGCCTTGGCGGTTTCGCTGGCACTCAGTGCAGCGCTATTCATTGCACTGCTGGTGATGAATCAGCCACTGAAAACGACCAGTGCACCGCAAGGGATCATCAGCTTCCAACTGGCGGGCACCGCTCAGCACGCCCAAGCCATTCTCGCCAGCTGGCAGCCAGAAAATGTGTCGCTGGCCCGGGCTTCACTCTGGCTAGACTTTGCCTTCATCGCCGCGTACCTGACCCTGCTGCTGCAGCTGACCCGCCGGTTGTCGCGGGACCGCCCCGGCGTTCGGGAACGAATCATCGCCAAGTGGGTGCGCATGCTGTTTATCGTGGCCGGTACCAGTGATGTTATCGAGAACATTGCCCTGCTCAACAACTTCAATCCCCCCGACAACAGCCTGAGCATGGCTGCCAGCATCTTCTCGCTGCTCAAATTCACCGGGTTATTACTCGGCTTGGCGGGGCTTATCATCATTCGAGCGGCCCGCCGGCAACCGTTAACCCCGGCCTCGTAACGCCGGGGTTCGTTCCGCGGTTTAGTTGGTGCGGTGGTATAGCAAATCCCAAACTCCGTGCCCCAATTTCTCGCCACGTTGCTCAAACTTGGTAATCGGTCGGTCGTCCGGGCGCGGTGAATAACCGCCTTGCTCCTGGGCGTTGGCAAAACCTTGCGAAGCGTCCATGACTTCCAACATGTGCTCGGCGTAGTTCTCCCAGTCCGTGGCCAGATGCAGAACACCGCCCACGCGCAATTTATGGCGAATTCGCTGCACAAACTCCTGCTGGACCAAGCGGCGTTTGTGGTGCCTCTTTTTGTGCCAGGGATCAGGGAAGAACACCATCACCCGGTCCAGAGAGGCATCCGGCAGGCACAAATCGATGACGTCGTTGGCATCGATGTTATACACCCGCACGTTTTCCAGCCCGCGGTCATCAACTTCTTTGAGCAAAGCACCGACACCGGGCAAATGCACTTCCACACCGATGAAATCCTGCTCAGGCGCAGCCTCTGCCATGTCAGCCAGTGACCGGCCCATGCCGAAACCAATTTCCAGATTCAGCATGCTGTCACGACCAAACACTTCCCGGGGATCGATCACGCCATCTTCCCGGGTCAGGCCGTACTTCGGCCAATTGCGCTCGAAGGCTTTTTTCTGGCCTTCAGTCATCCGGCCCTGGCGTAACACAAAGCTGCGGATACCCCGGCGAGTGGTAATCGGATTTTCACCTTTGGAATCTTGCGAGTCGTTCTGGTCGGCCATTTGTTGTCCTCAACCGCCACTGCGGATCTGATTGCTGAAATTTACCCGACAGTTTAACAGAGTCCGAGCCATCAAGCGGAAACCAAAGAGCCCTGATCGTGTTGTCGATCCAGTTGCCGATAACCCAGCGCTTCTATCAAGTGGGATTTAGACAGGGATTCCTGCCCCTCCAAATCCGCCAAGGTGCGCGCTACACGCAAAATCCGGTGCAGGGCCCGGGCCGATAATCCCAGCCGCTCCATGGCATGGGCCAACAGTTTTTCACTACCGGCATCTAATCGGCATGCCTGATCCAGAGCCTTGCCGGCAAGTGACGCATTCAAGCTGCCGCGATCGCGCTGAAAGTTTCTGGCTTTCAGCACCCGCGCCCTGACACGGGCACTGCTCTCACCGGCTTCGCCTTGGCGAAGCAGCACTTCCCCCGCCTGTACCGGCACTTCAACATGCAGATCAAACCGATCTAGCAAGGGCCCGGATATCTTGGACCGATACCGCATCACCTGACTGGGCGTGCACTGACATTCAATATTCGGGTGGCCGCTGTAGCCGCATGGGCAAGGGTTCATCGCCGCGACCACCTGAAACCTGGCCGGAAAGGTGACTTGGCGTGCGGCCCGACTGATGGCGATTTCTCCGGTTTCCATGGGTTCACGGAGCACTTCCAGCACACGCCGTTCGAACTCGGGCAGCTCATCGAGGAAAAGCACGCCACGGTGCGCCAGAGAAATTTCGCCCGGCCGCGGGCTGCTCCCGCCACCGACCAATGCCACTGCTGACGCCGTGTGATGGGGCGACCGAAACGGCGGCTGGCGCCAACCCCCTGGTTGCAGCGGGTGCCCGGCCACTGAGTGCACACTGGCCACTTCCATCGCCGAGGCGTCGTCCAGGGCCGGTAGAATTCCCGGCAGACGACTGGCCAACATGCTTTTACCCGTGCCCGGAGGGCCAAAAAACAGCAGGTTGTGGCCACCCGCTGCGGCCACCTCTAACGCCCTTCGAGGCACCTGTTGGCCCCGCACATCGGCAAGATCGGCCCCCTTCTCCGTACCATTAGCCTGGGCCACATCGGTTTCTGGCCTGGGTATCGGCACCAGCTTCGCACGGCCGGTCAGATGCTCACACACCGTCAGGATGTGGCTTGCCGCCAGCACATCCCCCTGGCTTGCGAGCGCCGCTTCGTCCGCGTTGGCTTGCGGGATCAGAAGGGAGCGCCCTGCTTCCCGGGCCGCCAGCACCGCGGGCAAAACGCCCTTCAAAGGCCGCAAGGCGCCATCCAGTGACAACTCTCCCATAAACTCCAGTGGCTTGAGGCTATCCGGTGGAATCTGCCCCGAAGCGGCCAAAATGCCCAAAGCGATGGGAAGGTCGAAGCGACCGCCCTCTTTCGGCAAGTCGGCAGGGGCAAGATTGATGGTGATGCGTCGGGCAGGGAATTCGAAGCCGGCGTTGAGCAGCGCGCTACGAACACGGTCTTTGCTTTCGCGGACACCGGTTTCCGGCAAGCCTACGATAGAGAGCGCCGGCAAACCGCCCGACAAGTGCACTTCGACGGTTACTTCAGGGGCAGACACGCCAATGCTGGCGCGCGAATTGACAATCGCTAACATCATCACCTTCCATGGTGGGCTGGCATTTAACGGGCGCGTCCTGCGCCCGCATCTCAAAAAATTACGACTGGGCTTTTTGCTCCAGTTCGGCAACCCGCTTTTCCAGGGCTTCGACTTTCTCTCGGGTTTTCATCAACACCACTTGCTGGCCTTCAAACTCTTCACGGGTGACCAACTCCAGTTTGGACAGCACAGACATCACGGTTGCTCTGGCCTGAGTTTCAAAATCTTCCCGGGCGGCCCGCGCCATATCCGGAACAAACTGGCCAAACTGGCCTTGTAGCTGGGCAAAGAAATCTTGGGGGCCTTTCATGTTTTACCTCGTGGCGTCGATCTTTTCGTTCGTTCAGGACAATCGCCCATCCAATACTGCTATAGACGAGAGTGTATCACACCGCTGCCCCTGCCATACTGTACCCGCTGGGCCGTATAATAGGTTCCAGGCCTTGCCCGCTGACGGTTCAACCCTGAGTCAGATTGGGGCGCGGCGCCCCAATTTGGTGCGGCCATCTGCATCATTTGGGAACACATAAAAAGCAACTCAATGTTTTTATTATAATTTTTTGCGTTGGCATACCTGATGCTAAACCTTGTACACGATCCGCACAATTGATGTGCGAGGTGGCAGCATCCCGAACTCAACCACTTACAAAGTTGAGATGGCTTTACCAAGGAGAAAGCAATGAAACTTGTGACAGCGATCATTAAGCCTTTCAAATTGGATGATGTCCGTGAGGCACTATCCGAAATTGGCGTTCAAGGCGTAACCGTAACGGAAGTAAAAGGCTTCGGTCGCCAGAAAGGCCACACCGAACTCTACCGCGGCGCGGAATACGTGGTGGACTTCCTGCCCAAGGTAAAAGTTGAAATCGCCATTGGCGACAACCTGCTGGATCAGGTGATCGAGTCCATCACCAAGGCAGCCAATACCGGCAAGATCGGCGACGGCAAGATTTTCGTGACCGAACTGCAGCAAGCGATCCGAATCCGGACCGGCGAGACCGGCGAAGAGGCGGTTTGATACCGGCCTGATCCCCGGATCCAGCCAACGCAAAAAAATCAAATATCTGACGAGCCTTGTGCGGAGGGCTTCCTATGGAAAGCAATGTCTTTCACCTGCAGTATGCTATAGATACTTTTTATTTTGTCATTTGCGGCGCATTAGTCATGTGGATGGCCGCCGGCTTTGCCATGCTCGAAGCCGGTCTGGTGCGCTCCAAAAACACCACTGAAATTCTCACCAAGAACGTTGCCTTGTTTGCGATCGCCAGCACCATGTACATGGTCTGCGGCTACGCCATCATGTATGGCGGCAATTTGTTCCTCTCCGGCATCGCCGATGTCGATGTAGACGCCGTGCTGGGTGATTTCGCCGCCCGTGAAGACGGATTCGAAGGTGGCTCCATCTACTCTGGTGCGTCCGACTTCTTCTTCCAGGTGGTTTTTGTTGCCACCGCCATGTCGATCGTATCCGGCGCCGTTGCCGAGCGTATGAAGCTTTGGGCCTTTCTGGCCTTCGCAGTGGTGATGACCGGTGTCATCTATCCGCTGGAAGGTGCCTGGACGTGGGGCGGCAAAGACGTGTTCGGCCTGTATAACCTGGGCGATCTTGGCTTCAGTGACTTTGCCGGCTCAGGCATCGTACACATGGCCGGTGCAGCCGCGGCTCTGGCTGGCGTGTTGTTGCTGGGTGCCCGTAAAGGCAAATACGGCCCGAACGGCGAAATCCGCGCGATTCCGGGCGCCAACATGCCGCTGGCGGCGTTGGGCACCTTGATTCTGTGGATGGGCTGGTTCGGCTTTAACGGCGGCTCTGTACTGAAGCTTGGCGACATCGCCAGCGCAAATTCCGTCGCCATGGTGTTTCTGAACACCAACGCCGCCGCAGCCGGTGGTGCGATCACCGCCTTGGCTGTTGCCCGCCTGATGTTTGGCAAAGCTGACCTGACCATGCTGTTGAACGGTGCCATTGCCGGCCTGGTGGTCATTACCGCCGAACCGTCAACTCCAAGTGCATTGACCGCCACCCTCTGGGGCGCTCTGGGCGGTGGCCTGGTGGTGCTGAGCATCGTTGCACTCGATAAACTGCGCATTGATGACCCGGTTGGTGCCATCTCTGCTCACGGTGTGTGTGGTTTCCTTGGCCTGATGCTGGTGCCAGTCACCAACGGTGACGTGACCTTCAGCGGCCAGTTGATTGGTGCCCTGACCATCTTTGTATGGGTGTTCGTCGCAAGCCTGATCGTCTGGAGCATTCTGAAAGCCGTGATGGGTATTCGAGTCAGCGCCGAAGAAGAATATGAAGGCGTCGACATTGCAGAATGTGGCTTGGAAGCCTACCCCGAGTTCGGCAGCAGCAAGCAATAACCGCTGCCAGAGAAACCCAAAAGGGCGCCCTCGGGCGCCCTTTTTGTTGTATTGGCCGCTCGCCCGGGCGTCGTCAGCCCTCTTCCGGCCGTACCTGATCTTCCAGCGCATCAATCATGAATTGCGGCATGGCCAAGGCTCCGTGGTGGATACCCGCGTTGTAATACCGGGTGACGAACGGCCGGTCATTCACGTCTTCTTCACGGAAATACTTGAGCGGGTTGTCCTTGCTGCCCATTGTGCAACTCCACCAGCCCGTCGGGTATACCGGTTGCGGAAACGGCAACGTTTGCACATGGCCGAAGCCGGCTTTTCGCATATCGGTGTGAATATCCTTGATGATCGATTCGGTATGCAGCAAAGGTGACTCACTTTGCTGCACCACGAGGCCTCCCTCCTTCAGCGCAAGCATCGCATCGCGGTAGAAATCGAGAGCAAACAGACCTTCCGCCGGCCCCACCGGGTCAGTGCTGTCGATAATCAGCAGGTCGATGCTGTTTGGCTCCACCTCGCGCATCCACTTCACGCCATCACCAAAGAAAAAGTTGGCTCGAGGATCGCTATTGGCTTCACACAGTTCCGGGAAATATTTTTCAGACATGCGGGTCACCCGCTCGTCGATTTCCACCTGCCAGGCTTCTTCCACACCCGGGTGCTTCAACACCTCTTTCAGCGTGCCGCAATCACCGCCACCGACAATCACCACCTTTTTCGGATCTTTGTGGGTGAACAACGCCGGGTGCGTCATCATCTCGTGGTACAGAAAGTTATCGCGGGTGGTCAGCATCACACAGCCATCCAGCACCATCAGATTGCCGAAGGTCTCGGTTTCGTAGATCTCGAGCTTCTGGAACGGCGTCTGTTCCTCATGCAGTTTGGCTTTTACCTGCAAGGAAAAGGCCGTGCCCTGATCCTGGAATACTTCGGTAAACCAGCCTTCATTCAATGCTGTCATATCACTCTCCAACTGTATGCCGCTGCACCACGCCCGGACATCTCGAAAGAGGCGTATTGTAGGGGCAGCAGTCAGCTCCTACAATGCAGCCTTCAACGGTTTTCCCGCCGACTCGGGTTTCCTGACAGGATAGCAACAATGGCAGAATCTACCGCATCACCTGCACACAAGGTTTACAACATTGCTCATTGGAGTGACGGCTATATTTCCGTCAATACCGAGGGCGAAGTGGAGATCTGTCCGGACCGGGGCCGGAGCGCGGCTCATATTAATCTGCCCAGACTAACCCGGTCACTGACCGACGCCGGTCTGGCTCTGCCGGTGCTGGTCCGATTCACCGACATCCTGCACGACCGGGTGAACAAACTGTGCGGTGCGTTCAATAAAGTCACCCACGAACAGGCTTACCAAGGTCGCTACACGGCGGTTTACCCGATCAAGGTGAACCAACAGCGGCGGGTGGTCGAAGAGCTGGTGGCCGCCGAGCCCGCAGCCTCAAACAACCAAATTGGTCTGGAAGCCGGCAGCAAACCGGAACTGCTGGCTGTGCTGTCCCTCGCCCGCAAACCCGGTTCGGTGATCGTGTGTAACGGCTACAAAGACCGCGAGTACATCCGGCTGGCTCTCATCGGCCAAAAACTGGGCCACCAGGTGTTTATCGTTGTTGAGAAACAGTCCGAACTGCCGCTGATTCTGGAAGAAGCCAAGAAGCTCGGCGTCTCCCCTTTGATTGGTGTGCGGGCACGACTGGCCACCATTGGCAAAGGCAACTGGCAAAATACCGGCGGCGAAAAATCGAAATTCGGGTTGTCTGCCAGCCAGATACTGGAAGTTGTCGAAACGCTGAAACAGGCCGGCGCACTGAATACCCTGCAACTGCTGCATTTCCATCTGGGGTCACAAATTGCCAACATCCGCGACATTCAGACCGGGCTGAAAGAATGCGCGCGGTTCTACAGTGAGTTGCGCCATCTCGGGGCGCCCATCGGCACCGTCGACATTGGCGGCGGGCTGGGTGTGGATTACGAAGGCACCCGCTCTCGTAGCAGTTGCTCAATGAACTACACCGTTTTCGAATACGCCTACAACGTCGTGCACGTGCTGCAAGCCGAGTGCGACCGTCTGGGCCTGCCACACCCGGACCTGATCAGCGAATCCGGACGGGCTCTGACGGCGCACCATTCCGTGCTGATCACCAACGTGATCGACCGCGAAGTGCCCCTTCATCGCGAAGCTTCCGAGCCTTCAGCCTCTTCTCCGGCCCCGCTGCAGGATCTGTGGCGAGACCTGCGCAGTTTGCAGGATGA
The DNA here is from genome assembly GCF_030718085.1 of Marinobacter sp. MDS2. Classification (NCBI taxonomy): domain Bacteria; kingdom Pseudomonadati; phylum Pseudomonadota; class Gammaproteobacteria; order Pseudomonadales; family Marinobacteraceae; genus Marinobacter; species Marinobacter sp. MDS2. The sequence goes on along the minus strand of NZ_JAVAJF010000001.1, from coordinate 2,217,382 downwards.
CCAGAGCCCACGCTCGCTGGCGGAAATTTACCACGACGTGCTGCACGCCATGACCGACGCGCACGCCCAGTTCGCGCACGGATTGATGTCGTTGAGCGAACGCGCTCAGGCTGAGACTTTATACACTCGTAGCTGCCGGTTGATTCGGGGCCAGCTGGATAGTGCCAACCGCGCGCATCGGGAAATCATCGACGAACTGAACGAAAAGCTGGCTGAAAAACTGTTCGTGAATTTTTCCCTGTTTCAATCACTACCGGATGTTTGGGGTATTGATCAGATTTTCCCGGTCATGCCGATAAACGGCTTGAACCGGCCGTTGAACCGCCGCGCCGTGGTACAGGATATTACTTGTGATTCGGATGGCCGGATTGACCACTACGTAGACGGTCAGGGCATTGAAACCACACTCCCCTTGCCCGAGCACAACCCGGAAGAACCCTTGCTAATCGGTTTCTTCATGACCGGCGCCTACCAGGAAATTTTGGGCGATATGCACAACCTGTTCGGTGACACCCATTCAGTCGATGTTCGCCTGAACGAACACGGCGAGTACCTGATCGGTGAACCAATCACCGGTGACAGCGTTGCCAAGGTCTTACGCTATGTAAACTTCGAGCCGGCCAGTATTGTCGAGGCGTATCAACGCAAGTTTAAGGCGAGCAACCTTGAGCCAGAGCTTCAGCAACAGTTGCTGGCTGAACTGGCCGCCGGCCTTGAAGGGTATACCTACCTGGAAGAATAGCCTCAGACCGGATGATCAGTTTGCAAACTGCGCCACGCCGAAGGAGAAATCCCCTCCCACTTGCGAAAGGCCCGGCTAAAATTAGACGGGTCGCTGTACCCCAGGTGTTCGGCGATTTCATCAATGCTCATCTGAAGACTCCGGCGCAACAAATCCAGTGCCCGATGATGGCGAACAGTGTCTTGTAACTGCTGAAACCGGGTTCCCTCGGCCGCCAACTGGCGGCGCAGCGTCCGTGACGATACGTGCAGTTGCGCAGCCACCTCTTCCAGCCCCGGCACGCGGCCATCGCGAACCGATTCCAGCATGCGCACCACCTGACTGGTGATCGACGTTGAGGCTTGCAGCTTGCGTGCTTCTTCCTCGCACTGGGCCTCGGCAACCCGCCGTGCTACCGGATTTGCGAGCAGCATGGGCAGCGCAAGAAACTGCTTATTGAACCGCAACTGATTCACCCCCGCATCGAAGCAAATCATTTCCCCGAATAAAACGGTGTAGCGGTCAACGCCTGCCGGGCGGGGGAAATTCACCAGGCAACGCCCACCCTTGAGTATGCCAGCTCCCAGTAGCAAGGCACTGACGTCCATCAGCGCGCCCAGAAACACTTCGATATTGAAGCGATACAGGTCATGCATATCATGAAGTACGTCCATTTGAATCACGGCCTCATCACCCTCCAGCGACAGGTCCATGATCAGATAGGGAAACCGGATTGGCAGGTACTTCGCCAGAACACGAATAGCCTGTTCCAGGGTGTCGCAGCTGATCGACGCTTGAGACAGCGCGCCATGGGTCGTTATTTTGAGCCTCAAGCCGAACTCGAGTCCCAGCTCCGGATCGCCCGTCCGTTTCAACGCCGCCCGACACAGTTCCGCAAACTGGTCGCCGGTAATCAGGTTGTCCGGATGACTCAATTGGCTGTTACGAATATCAGCCGCTGAGAGCAAGTCCGCGCGGCGAACGCCCTTCTCCTCCGCCAGCTGGCACAAAATATCAACGTAATGGGCACGCATGACAGGCAGAGTGCCCTGGTTGGATGTGAGGCTCATGGTTTGTATATCTGTTGTTATTGTGACGCCCATTTCGAGCTCGTTCTTCAAGATTAGCCTCAAGCTGAAGAGCCAACAATTACCGCAATGACGGACAAACCCGACTGCCCGGCCAGCCCGCCCGGAAAAATTATTCAATCCGGCAATCTGATCCCCGACAGCCTGCGTAAAACAGACACTGACAAAAAAGTGGTGAGTGCATAGAATCATGACAGTAGCCAAATACAATCACGACACTACCAAGGAGCATCCAGTGCCAACACTGGAACAGCCACCTGCGCAAGGCGAGGGCCGAAAGGACCCATGGGGTGCTTTGCTGGAACGAGTAGGAAAAAACCAGGATAAAGCGGCCTACCACGCGTTATTCGAGCACTTCGCACCACGAATCAAGTACTACGCGATCTCCAATGGCATCGCCAGCCATGCCGAAGAGTTGGTACAGGAGGTTTTCATTGCGATCTGGAGGCGCTCCAGTCTTTACGATTGGCGCAAGGCCGCGGCATCCACCTGGATCTTCACCATTGCTCGAAACCAGCGTATCGACATGCTGAGAAAGGTTCAGCGGAGAAGTGCAGAGATGGCCATTGAAACGGAAGACCTCTGGCAAATCCCGGGCGAACACGATGACGAGCCGGTTTCGTCGCTGCATCGGCTGACATCCGAGCGGCGCATTCGCGAGTCGCTGAGCTTGTTGCCTCAAGACCAGGTAACGGTGATCGCCAAAGTCTACATGGAGCACAAATCCCATCAAATGGTCGCCAATGAACTTGACCTCCCCCTGGGTACCGTAAAAAGCCGGGTTCGCCTGGCGCTGAACAAACTGAAAGTGATTTTGCAGGACGAAAACCTATGACACGACATCATCCAGACAGTCTGAGCCTGATGGATTACAGCGCTGGCAACCTGAGTGAGCCCCACGCGTTGTGTATCCGCCTGCATCTGGAGAAGTGCGTCCATTGTCGGAGTCGGGTTGACACGTTGAATAGCCTCGGCGCCGTAATGATGGAGCAGCAACCTGACGTGACCGTGTCGGAAACCAGCTTCGAGCAACTTCTGGCGCGCATCGACGAGACGCCGGCCCCTGCCCCTTCACAGAACGACGCACATCGACTGAGCGCGCTTCAGAAATTGCTCGGTGACGACTTCAACGATCTGCCCTGGAAGCGGCAACTGCCAAACGTCAGCGTTGTCGATATCAGCGACAGGTTCCCTGGCCAGGAGGAGCGCGTGATACTTCAGAAACTGGCCGCCGGCGGCAAAGCTCCGGCCCACACCCATCGCGGCACCGAAACCACGATCGTGCTGCAAGGTGCGTTCTCTGACGTCAAGGGCGTTTTCAATCAGTGGGACTTTGTCGTGCTGACCGATCAAGACGTGCACAAACCCGTTGCCCTTGGCCATGAAGACTGCATCACGCTGTCCATTCTCAGCGCGCCATTGAAACTCACCGGCCCCTTCGGGCGCTTGCTCAATCCTTTCATTAGCTGATGCCCCTTACCCTGCAGGTGCCCTCGCACCTGCAGGGCCTTTTACCAAGGCAAGTCGCGCCCATCCCAGTTGATAAACCGCCCGCTGTCTTCTTCTGATAAAGTCGAAAGAACGTTGAACAGATGATCCGCTGTTGCGTCCGGCTCATGCACGGTGAGTTTTGCCAGAGATTGGCTAAAAGGATCACTCAATGCCGAACGCGTCGTGCCGGGATGCAACGCGACGCACGCCACGGGGGCGTATTTGCGGGGCAATTCGACCGACAGGTTCTTTACCAGCATGTTCAAGGCCGCTTTCGAGCATCGGTAGGCATACCACCCCCCAAGCCGGTTGTCCTGTATTGAACCGACCTTGGCGGACACAGCGGCCACACGGCTTAATCGCTTGCCTCGAAACCAGGGCGAAAGCGCCTGAACCAGCAAGGCAAATCCGACACAATTCACCTGATACGCCTGAAGCATATTGGCTAGGTGGATATCCTCTACCCGTTTTTCCGGCGTGGCTTTGTCATTGTGCAGCCAGCCTGCGGCGTAGATCAGCGTTACGCCGCCTTGCGCTGACGCCAAGAGATCCCGAACTTCAGGGTGTGAGGCCAGGTCCAGCGGGTGCTCTGCCTGCCAACCCATCAAGTACACAGCCGGATGCTCCCGGAGCCGTTCACTCACGCCATCAAGTTGTCTGGCCAATCCGATCAACGGCTCGCCCGGCCGCTCAGCCAGAAACCGTTCTGCGAGCGCACTGCCAATGGCACCGGAAACCCCGGCAATGATGACCGTCATAGCGTTATCTCCTGAATGAATATTGGGTCTGTCCCAGAGTAATACGCACGCAAGTTCACATCAGGTTGATTGACGGTGAGCCAATGTTTTCAAACGCACGTATGACTTTGGACACGGATTATTTGCGCTTGCGGACCGTTGAGCGGCGCAATAGCCACCGCAATCCGTGCCGATTTCATTTTTACAGGAGAGTGTCCATGCAATACCAGGCGCCCGCGAATGACCTTCGCTTCTTACTGTTCGATGTTTTGGGAGCTGACAAACTGCACGAACTGGAAAAGTACGCGGATGCAACACCCGACCTAATATCCGCCGTCATTGAAGAGGCCGGCAAACTGGCGTCCGAAGTCATACAGCCAACCAATCAGATCGGCGACCGCCAAGGCTGCAGCTACGACCCGGAAGCTAAAACGGTCAAAACGCCAGACGGTTTCAAACAGGCCTACCAGACATTCGTGGAAGGCGGCTGGACGGCACTGGATGCCCCCATCGAATTCGGCGGCCAGGGTTTGCCGCACACGCTGAAGTTCGTCGTTGACGAAATGATGTGTTCTACAAATCTGTCCCTTGGCATGTATCCCGGGCTGACTCATGGTGCCATCAGTGCGCTGTATGCCCACGGCTCCGACGCGTTGAAAAACACCTATCTGGAAAAGCTGATTAGCGGTGAATGGACAGGCACCATGTGTCTGACCGAACCCCAGTGTGGCACCGACCTGGGCCTGATTCGCACCAAAGCCACGCCCAACGAAGACGGCAGCTACGCCATCGAAGGCACAAAAATCTGGATCACCGGCGGTGAGCACGATCTGGTTGATAACATTGTGCATCTGGTGCTGGCCAAACTGCCCGGTGCACCCGACACCACCAAAGGCATTTCTTTGTTCTTAGTGCCGAAAGTGCTGCCCGAATCTGGCGAGCGCAACCCGGCATTCTGCGGCGGGCTCGAGCACAAAATGGGCATCAAAGGTTCTGCCACCTGTGTCATGAACTTTGAAGGCGCAAAAGGCTGGCTGGTGGGTGAGCCCAACAAAGGCATGAGCGCCATGTTCACCATGATGAACGAAGCCCGCCTGATGGTAGGTATGCAGGGCCTGGGTCTGGCTGAGATGGCCTACCAGGAAAGCCTCGCCTTCGCCAAAGAACGCCTGCAAAGCCGGTCTTTGAGTGGCGCTAAGAACCCGGACGGCGCGGCAGACCCGATCATCGTGCACCCTGACGTGCGCCGCATGCTGATGCGCCAGAAGGTTCTGAACGAAGGCATGCGCGCCTTAGCCTTGTTTACCGGCCACCAGCTGGATCTGTCCGTCGCTCACGACGATGCCGAAACCCGAGAAAAGGCCGATGACCTTGTACAGCTGCTGACTCCCGTGGTGAAAGCGTTCCTGACCGACGAAGGCTACACCAACGCGAACTGGGGCCAGCAAGTGCTCGGTGGTTCCGGGTTTACCCAGGACTGGCCACTTGAACAACTGGTGCGCGATGGCCGCATCGCCCGGATATACGAAGGCACCAACGGTATCCAGGCAATGGATCTGGTGGGTCGAAAACTGTCCTTAAAAGGTGGTCAGCTGGTTCGGACTCTGTTTGCGCTGTTATCGGACTACCTCAAGGATAACCAGGAAGCCCCGTACCGGGATGAGCTCAAGTCCGCTATCAAACACCTGGAGCGCGCGACAGTCTGGCTGGCGCAGAACGCCCCGAGCGACCCTGAGCAAGCAGGCGCCGCTGCCACACCTTACCTGCGGGTTATGGCCCTGACGGTCATCGGCTACCTCTGGTCACGCATGGCCGACGTTGCCGGCCGTCAACTGGAGGCGGGCGAAGGCAATCGCGCGCTGCTGGAAAGCAAACAGGTATCGGCCCGTTATTATTTTGAGAAATTGATGCCGGAAATCGATTGGCTGCTCAAAGACATCGAGTCCGGCAAGGAGAGCATGATGGCGTTCGACGATCATCATTGGTTGGCTTAAACGGCAATATGCCGATCAAACCAACATCGGCGTCCGAAAATGACCGACCATTGACTGCTTGTGACCTTCTACACGCAGGCCAGAAGGATAATACTGGCTACGTTGATTAGTGTCTCTGAACTAGTCCAGCCTGACTTCACACGAGTTAGGTATCTTCTTTTAACCACGCTTTTGCGTGGTTTTTTTTTGCGTGTTACTCGCCATCACGGGACGTAATGGAATCATAACGGACGAGCAACGACACCAACTCTAACTGCCTATTTGTACGGGTTTTTCTGAACAAGTTGCGAAGATGATATTTCACGGTTTCGCGCGACCGACCAGAGTTTTTCGCAATCTCCGCAAGGCCTTTTCCGGCTACAAGCTGCTCAGCAATCTGTGTTTCAGCCGGAGTGAATCGAAACGTTTCTCCCAGCCGATCTGAACTGATCTCAGCCGGTGCGCGGTATCCATTTAGCCTGCAATAAATCGCGATAGCCCGTTCAATATGAGGGAGCATGGTTTCCAACATACGAAGCTCATGCTCGAACAAATACTCCTGTCCTTTCTTGCACTGCACACCAAAAAAACAGACAGTATCAAGCTCTATCGCCGACACAGCGACAACAATTTCACTCACCCCCGGACTGGTCTGCCAGCGGCTCCCTGAGCTATTGTCTCGGGTCAGAAAATCGCTGTAGTAAGCCGCGACAGACGCCGAAAGATTGAAAACCCAAGATGTGGTTGGCACCGTGTTCACTCGGCTTTTTATCACGATAAACCCACCACCGAGCCCCATAGACTGGCCTAATGACGCCAGAAACGGGTAAAAGCCGACATCGTTTGAGATTGCGTCGTAAATCAAGCCAATCAGCTCAATTAAGTCTTTCTCTGAACCGCACTGCTCCCTGTCCATCCGGCCCTCAACTTACGTCATCCCTTGCGACATAAGCTAGCCCACACTTTGTATTTATACAAAAAACCCATCATTACACTTCACATACAATCTATCGTCTTTCCCTACCCATGTGGGGTGCGTCTATACCAAGAACGTTGCCTATAAATGATAGGTCGGATAGTGATGCTGCTCCGGCCGATATCACCCGTACGGATGCCTATTTCTTGGAGAGATCTTTATGCACAACGTTAAAAAACTGGCACTAGCCTCAGCCATCGCCAGCGTGTTCGCAGTCACTGGCTGTAGTAATAGCGGCAGCAGTGGCGACAGCGCTAGTGGGGAAACTGTATCAGGCAAAGCATCTGCACCTAGCGGAACAGTCGCCAAGCTCAACCAACCCGGCGCACTAGAGATCGCTTTCTCATTTATTGTTCCGGAAGCTGCTGCAGCTATTACCGGGCTTGAACCTATCAAGGGCGCTGACGTCGAGCTCATTCGCGTTGATGATGACGGCAACCAAGTCGGCGATGTACTCGCCAAAACCAGCACCTCTATAACAGGAGATTACACACTGACTTTGCCTACCGGAGTCAGTTTGGCCGGCAACCTGGTCGTTCGCATAACCGGTGCGAATCATCAACTCAGGGCCCAAGTCGTCGAGAAGAATGTCGATATTTCGCCGGTTTCCGAATTCGTTCTGCGCAAATTCATCGAATCCGGGGCAGACTTGGATCAACTCGTTGTTACTGACGTAGTCAAATTAAACGGCAAAGTTGAGGAGTTCGACCTCACGGCTGGCGCAAACCTGGAACAAATGTTTGATGTGCTTGAACAAGAAGTCGGTGCGTTCGTTGAAACCGAAGTCGCCTCGGTTTCCGCTAACGGTGCCGATGTCAGCAACATCGTTGGTGACTACAACAATGCGGCCTTTGCTTTCGCACTGCATGACAATGACGATGGGAGCAACGGTACCTTTGCCCATGATATGTGGCTGGGTGATTTTACGTTCGCTAACGGCGGCACAGGCACCGTCAACATGACCTATTTGTCGGAGGACAGCGCCTGGGCCAACCTTTCAGGAACCGCTATAGAAAACAGCTCGATTGACTATGACACCGAGCTCGACGACGGCAATAGCCAGGAAACATTTGATGGGTCATTCAATACTCTAGGGATTCTGGCCGTACAAGGTGAATTTGAAGAAGATATTGAAGGGGACGAGCCTTACGGCTGGCGCTTTCCTGCCATGACCTATGTTTTCCAGCAAGTCGCTGATACAGGCCTGTTCTTCGGCCTCACCCACGAAGCCGGCGTTCGCTACGGCACCATCGATTCTGATAACGATGGCACTTACGACGCTATCGACCCTGACGACAAGCACGGCGATGAGGTATTCCGCACACTTGAAGTATTTGCTCGAAAACCCGCCAATCTTTCGGACACAGCGATGACGGGCGACTACGGGCGGGTCTACTTTGGCTCCAGGCTCAGTTCCGGGAGCATCGAACTATTCAGCGCCAACAATACGGTTACGTTTTCAACTGGCTTCAACGGCACCGTTAGCGCAGGCACGGAGCGTGAAATCATCGTGAACAGCAGCGGCGCCGCCTCCTACGGCGACCAGCCCACGCCCTCAGAATCCTTCACGTTAACGGTGGCGGCTGATGGCACAATCACGGATGGCCCTGAAGGTGGCGCAATAGGCTTTGTCAGCGAAGATGCCGGGTATGTCGATTTCTCGGAAAGTGCCGGAGACAATACGGCTGGTTTCGCCGAATTCGACAAAACCATGCTCGTTAAGTTAGGTGACTCGACCCCCAGCGTCAGCGGAAAGAAATATCGACTGCTGATGGCGAGCGCTCATCTCGAGGGCGGAGCGACATCATCCATCGCATTGTTTGCCAGCCAGTTCAACACATTCCTCACAATGGACAGCAATAGCGCCGGTAAAGTAAGCGGCAACTTCTCTGAGATCCGCAAAGAACAGGGCCTTGGCGACAACATTGAAGCAACGGTTCACCAAGAGTCCGATCTTGCTTTCAACATCGAGATTGACAGCAATGGAGGCACAACCATATCCGTTCCCGACACTGACGGTGGCGCAACCAAATTCGAAGGTTTCTTCAACGCCGACGCCAGTTTCGGAGTCTTCACAACCGGCTATCTTGAAAAGGATGCCGTAGACTACAACGAACTTGGATTGGCAGTGTTGGTGGATGTAACCCAAAAATAGCCATCTCCTCACTGCAAGCAAACAAAACGGCGAATCTTGTTTAGGTTCGCCGTTTTCGTTTTTCACACCGAATAGCCCCTGCCACAACCCCTGCGTTACAATCTGCCCCTCTTTGCAAAACGATACGTTCAACCTGACACCACGAGCCCTGAATGACTTCTGACTCTCCGCAGCCTGACGACTACAGCTTTCGCTTTGGCGGCATTGAACGCCTGTATGGCCGAAAAGCGCTAAATGCTTTCAGGCAAGCTCACATCGTTGTGGTTGGTCTGGGCGGCGTAGGCTCCTGGGCTGCCGAATCTTTGGCTCGCAGCGGTATTGGCACCCTTACCCTGATCGATATGGATGACATTTGTGTGTCCAATACCAACCGCCAGCTTCATGCCTTGCAAGGTCAGTACGGCCAGACCAAAACCGACGCCATGGCGCAGCGTTTGCGCGCGATTAACCCGCATGCGGATATTCGGGTGCATTTCGGTTTTCTGACCACCAAAAACGTGCAGGAACTGATCACTGAAGAAGTCACCGGCGTGGTGGACGCCATCGACAGTGTGAAATCCAAGGCCAGTCTGATTGCTCATTGCCACCGGCGGAAGATACCCGTGGTCGTTGCCGGTGGTGCCGGCGGCCAGATGGATCCTACCCAAATCCAGGTGGCTGATCTCAGCAAAACCACCCAGGACCCTTTGCTGGCAAAAGTTCGCAATCTGCTGCGACGTGAATATAATTTTTCTCGAAATCCGAAGCGCCGTTTCGGCATCGAAGCCGTATACTCATTAGAACAGCTGACCTACCCGGCCCCAGATGGCGAGGTATGCCACCAGAAACCCGCAACGGAAGGCCCTGTTCGACTCGATTGCGCTTCGGGCTTTGGCGCTGCCAGCCCTGTAACCGCAAGTTTCGGTTTTTTTGCTGCTTCCCGGCTGCTAAACCGAATCGCTCGTCGAGCTAACTTATAAACTTATTAACCGGACGCCCTTATGGCCGCTAGTACTGCTCTGATTCTTGCCGGTATCGGTATCAGCTCTCTGCTTTGCCAATGGTTTGCGTGGCGCGTGCGCATGCCTGCCATTCTCTTTCTGCTGGCGGGAGGCATTATTGCCGGGCCGGTATTGGGGTTCCTCCAGCCCGCAGAAGTCTTTGGTGATCTGCTGTTCCCTGTGATTTCCCTGGCGGTCGCCATCATTCTGTTTGAAGGCAGCTTGACGCTTCGCTACGACGAGATCAAAGGCCACGGCAAGATGGTACGAAACCTCGTGCCTGTGGGCTCCATCGTTACCTGCGCCATCGGAACTCTGGCAGCAAGGTGGATTCTGGAGGTGTCGTGGGAAGTTGCACTCCTGTTCGGTGCCATTTCGGTAGTCACCGGCCCGACGGTCATAGCGCCACTGTTGCGGGCCGTCCGGCCCACCGCAAAACTGTCTAATATTCTGCGCTGGGAAGGCATCATCATTGACCCCGTGGGCGCACTGCTAGCGGTTCTGGTGTTCGAGGGCATTCTGTCCTGGGGTCAGGGCAATGTGTTTGGCCACTCACTCTATATCTTCGGCAAAACGCTGGTGGTCGGCTTTATCATCGGTGCCATCGCGGGCTATTTAAACGGTCAGGCCTTGAGAAAGCACTGGCTGCCGCAGTACCTGCACAATGCCGGCACACTCACCTTCATGCTGGGTGTTTACGCCATTTCCAATGAAATGGCTCACGAATCCGGCCTGCTGACGGTGACCGTGATGGGTATCTGGATGGCGAACATGAAGCGGGTGCCGATCGACAGTATTCTGGAATTCAAAGAGTCGTTGAGCGTGCTGCTGATCTCCGCGCTGTTTATCATTCTGGCGGCCCGTGTCGAGTTTTCCGCCATTCTGGATCTGGGTTGGGGACTGGTCGCCGTTCTGGCCTGCCTGATGTTTATTGCCCGCCCGATCAGCATTTTCCTTTCCTCCATCGGCACCTCCCTGAATCTTCGCGAAAAGCTCTATCTGAGCTGGATTGCGCCCCGGGGCATTGTTGCGGCCGCCGTGTCTGCCCTGTTCGCCTTCCAGCTTGAACGGCTCGGGTATGACGGCGCGGAAACTCTGGTGCCGCTGGTGTTCATGCTGATCATCACCACCGTCACCCTGCAAAGCCTGACCGCCCGTCCGATTGCCAAGCTGCTTGGCGTGAAAGAGCCACCCGCCCACGGCTTCCTGATTCTGGGTGCGAACCCCATTGCCCGGCTGATTGGACAGGCCCTGAAAAAACACGAAGTGCCCATCATGCTCTCAGACACCAACTGGGAGAACGTTCGGCAATCGAGAATGGAAAATCTGCCGGTCTACTTCGGCAACCCGGCGTCGGAACACGCGGCCACTCACATGGATCTGACGGGCATCGGTAATTTACTGATTCTGTCGCCCTACAAACAGATGAACAGTCTAGCCACCTACCATTTCATGGACTGGTTCGGCGACACCTCCGTGTTTGGCTTGACCGAGGGTGACCAGGATCAGAAAGCTCGCCTGCAGACAGCGGGCAAAGTGCAACGAACCCGAGGGATTTTTGACGGGGTAAGCTATGCGAAGCTGGCCAGCCTGGTCAGTCAGGGGTATAACGTCAAAACCACCCAGCTGAGCGAAGAATTCAGCTACCAGCAGTTCCTGGAGCAATACCAGCAACAAGCCCTGGTGCTGTTCACCATTGACAGTAAAGAACACATTTATCCGGTGAAAGACATGGAGTCACTGGAACCCGAAGACGATTGGGTTCTGATCAGCCTTGTGCCGCCGCAGCCTCAAAAAGACCGGGACGCCAACGGCAACCAGGGCTCAGAGGACAAGGCTGAGGATTGATCCCCAGCCTGTAACAGATTAGCGACAATCCAATACCAGCTTGCCACGAACATGACCTTCCGCCAGAAGGTCATGGGCTTCACGCACTTGTTCCATGGCGAACACTTTGTCGATGTGCACACGCACGTCTCCGTCTTCAATCAGCTCGGCAATTTCTTCCAGATGAAACACATCAGGGCGCACACGCATTCCGTGGGCCCGAACCCCCATCTCTTCAGCCGCACTGACAACCTCATCCGCGGTCACGGTCGGTATGGTGACCAAAACACCGGCTGACCCCAGCGTATGCAGGGAGCGCTTGCCCGCTTCGCCCCCGACCAGATCCAGTACCACGTCCAGCCCAAAGCATTCGTCGGCAACGTCCATCGTTCTGTAATCAATGACCTCGTGAACACCAAATTCCGCCAGGAAGTCGCGATTACCGGCCGATGCCGTGGCAATAACGTGGGCATCCCGCGCTAACGCGAACTGCACTGCAAAGTGGCCAACCCCGCCGGCACCCGCATGAATGAGCACCTTTTGATTGGGTTCTAACCGGGCAATTTCAAACAACCCCTGCCAAGCCGTAAGCGCTGCCAAAGGCACGCCTGCGGCGGTGACCAGATCCAGTTCTTCCGGAACGATCGCCAACTCATCGGCGCGAGCAACGGCAAACTGAGCACAGGCCCCGCCCGCCACCGGGAAACCAATCATGCCCATCACCCGGTCGCCCTTAGCCAGGGTGGTGACATCGTCGGCGACGGCCACGACTTCTCCGGCGGCATCGTAGCCCGGCCCCCACGGCAGATCATTTTCGATCTGGGTGGCGACAAAGCCCATGCCCAGACGGGTTTTCCAATCGATTGGATTGAGCCCGGCACCGTGAACGCGAATCAGCACCTCGCCCTCGCCGGGCTCCGGAATCGGCGCATCAACCACCTGCAACACATCGCTGTCGCCAAATCGGTCGTAGACCACTTGGCGCATCGTCTCGACTTCCGGAAATTCAGTGGGGGCCATGGGTCTCTCCAGACAGGTTTGTATCAGGTGCCAATAATGGCGATCGTGCTCACGTTCAGCCTAGCAGAATTTCGATTCGGCGCGTTTTCAAATCATTCAGTGCGCTTCCCAATCTCCGGGATCGCCTGCAACGACAGCTTTCCGATGCGATCGTTGTGCAGTGAGCCAAAATACAAATTCCCTTGGTGAGGGTTGACCGACGTAATTTCCTGCAAATGCTTGCCCGTGGTGTCGTGCAGACTCACAAGTGCCTCACCCGTAGCATCGAACGCTACCACCAAGCCATACTCTTCAGGTTTCGGTTTGACGCTGTCCGGCAGTTTCGCCACCAGATTCTTGAGCCAGGGTCTGGTGTGCATCGCGTCGATCTGAGGGTTTCTGAGTGATGGGAAGGCCACCCAGTAACGCCCTGCAGAATCGACCGCGAGGTTGTCCGGAAACCCTGGCAGATTGTCCGCGAACACCTCCGTCCGGCCCACCTTGGGGCCCGCTATCCAGTGCTTCAGAATGCGGTACTTCCAGGTTTCGTTGACCAGCACATAATCACCCTCAGGCGAAACCGCAACACCATTGGGGAAATGCAAATTCGCCACCAGCACTTCGGTTCTGCGAGTTTTCGGGTTGTACCGTAGCAGACGGCCATGAGGGCGCATTTCCAGCAAATCCAAGAGATAGTCCGGCTGGCCGAAACGAGAGCTGGCGTCGGTAAAATAAATGCGACCATCCGGGGCAATGATCACATCGTCCGTAAAACGGAACGGCGTGCCAGCGGCTTCCCGGCTGAGGACCGTAATATCACCCTCCGGTGAGATCGACAGCAATCCCTTTCCAGAATCCGCCACCAGCAGGTTTCCCTGCTCATCCATCACCATACCTAATGGCCGGCCACCGGTTTCCAGCCAGGTATCCACCGTGCCGTCCGGGTAAACCCGAATGATTTTGCCATCCTGGGTACCCGCATAGAGCACCCCATCGACACCCACCGTCGTATCTTCCGGACCATACACCTGCCCCAGCGCCAGCAATTCGGCCTGGCGCAAAATCTCATTCGGGGCATAGGCACCGGTCATCGCTGGTGGTTTGGGCGCCACCCAGGCTTTGCTATCCACAGGGGACGGCGTCAACAAAAAGCCACCACACAACAGAAACAACACCAACGAGCCAATCAACAACCATCTCATGACAGAGAACCACACGCTTTTATCATTGTTTTTCCTCTAACGTCTCGGAGAGCAGATAGATTACACAACCTGAGCAATCATCGCAGGCCAATCAGGACGACCAGCGGTCACTGAGCCAGAAACTCCCGACACAAGTTGGCGAAGGTATCCGCTTTCTCTGCATGCAACCAATGCCCGGTTCCCTCGATAATCTTGAGCTCGGCATTAGGGAACAGACGCTGGATGGTGTCTTGATGTTTGGTCTGAATGTAGGCGGAATCCGCCCCTTTGATAAACAGAACCTTGCCATCATGCGGACCATTGCCTTCCGGGGCGGCAGCAAGGTTGCTGTAACTGGCGTCAATGACCGGGAGATTCAAACGCCAGCGGAACAGGCGTTCGTCGTCGGTGTTTTCTTCTTTGGGAATGCGCTCCAGATTTTTCAGCAGAAACTGGCGCACGCCCGGTATCTCAACATACTCGGCCAAGCGGCTGTCTGCCTCACTCCGGGATTTCACGCCCCGCAAATCGAGGTTTTTCAGGCCTTCCAGAATGGCATCGTGCCGGGGCGGATAGGTGACCGGAGCAATGTCCGCAACGATGGTTGTCTGCACCCGCTCGGGGTACTGCAATGCCACTTGCATGGCGACCTTCCCCCCCATGGAGTGGCCCAACAGGTGGGCCTTTTCGATGCCGGTGGCATCCATATAGGCCACCACATCCGAAGCCATCAACGGATAATTCATCTCATCCGTGTGGGGAGAGCTGCCATGGTTGCGCTGATCCAGGCTATGGATTTGCCAGTCGTCTTGCAGGCGGCGGGCCACGCCACCCAGATTTTCCAGCGAACCAAACAGTCCGTGCAGCAGGATCAAGGGTTCACCTTGCCCGGATATCCGGTGATTCAGTTCAACACTCATTGTGGGGCAGTCTCCGGCTCATAGAATGTAGCCAACTACACTACCATCGCCAGATATCGGGGCAAGAACAAATTGTTTCAGGTGGTCAGCCACAAAAAAGCCGGGCATGTAGCCCGGCTATAACCATGTCGTCCGTACGCCTGAATGCTTAGCAGTAGTAAATACCGCCAAGATACTCTGCCAGAGCCATAACGTTTTCACGTTCACTTTGGCTATGGGGTACAAAAATTTCCTGTTGCATACAATCCCTCCACTATGACCTTTCGGTTACTTCAACCTGATGTCACACATGCTATCGTCATAACAGTGTTCGGCCGTTGACGCGCCGTGCCATTCACTTGACATTTCGTAACACTTTTCACAAACACGACTGAATTCAGGCCCTGGTATGACCAACCATCCAGACAACGACGATATCCCGCAGGTTGCGGCTTCCAGCACACTCGCGCTGGTGCATTATCTGGAAACCAGAGGACTTCTGAATCCAGCAGAGATAGCGCGTGAAACCGGCCTTCAACTCAACACACTAAAAGATCCCGATCTGCGCATTCCCGCCACCACTCATTACCGCCTTTGGGAGCTCGCGGAACGGCTGACCGGTGATCCCGGCGTGGGCCTGCATGCGGGTCAGGTTATCGACCCCGAACGCATGGGGTTGGTGGGGCACGTATTTTTTAACTGTGACACCCTGGGCGAAGCCGTGATCCAGTATGTTCGCCTGTACCGGCTGATTAACGAATCGGTCACGCTGAGTTTCGAGCAAACACCGAATCAGGCGATTCTGACCTGGCAGCCCGACAATCCGGCTTATTATTCTCGCCTCGACATGGATCGCACACTGGCCGCTGCTATTTGTCGAACCCGCCACTTTATCCACAAGGGCCTCAGGGCCGATTGGACTGAAATCGCTCATCCAGAGCCCTCTTATGCCAAGGAATATCAAAAATTGTTCGGCGGCCCGGTTGTCTTCGGCTGCGGCGTCACCCGGCTCGCCTTCTCGTGCGAGCATCTGGACCACCCCATCCCTCACCGCAACCCCTATGTGTATTCCGCGGTGTTGAAACAGGTCAATGCGGTCTTGGCCAGACTGCAGACCCGCCGTTCCTTCAGCCGCAAAGTGCGAAGATTGATCTCCCGACAGATGGCAACCGACAAGATTGATGCCGACACCTTGGCCCGCCAATGCCACATGAGCCGACAAACCCTCTATCGCCGATTAAAGAAAGAGGGATTAAGCTTTCAGGATCTGGTGGAGCAAGTCCGCCGGGATAAAGCGCTCCGATACGTAGCCAACGATCAATACGCTTTGGGAGAGATTGCTTTTCTGCTTGGTTTTTCGGAACTTAGTGCCTTTAGTCGTGCATTTAAACGCTGGACCGGCGTTGCACCCGCCCAATTTCGATCCGAACACAAGGACAGCCCCCCATGACCGAGGACTCCTTCACCTTACTGGCGATCCCGCTCGGGCTGCTTTATCTGGCTGCCCTGGCCTGTATCTACCGCATTCTGCTGACGTACCGCACAACTCAAGGCGCCATCGCCTGGATCACCACGCTGATTGCCTTGCCCTACGTAACCGTGCCACTGTTCGTGCTGTTCGGCCGTTATCGGTTTGGCGGTTATATGAAAGCGCGGCGCTCGGGCAACAAAGCGCTGAGCGGCCTGCTCGAAGAGTTCGAACGCCAGACCACCTCGATACCAGACCCGAATCAACAGCACTTCGCCGACGAGCTGCAAGTGCTGAGCAAGCTAAGCCGTCAGCCGTTTACCAGCGACAACAAGGTCACGTTGCTGAAGGATGGCGAAGCCACTTTCGACGCCCTCTTCCAGGCCATGGAAGACGCCGAACACTATATTTTGCTGGAGTTTTACATCGTTCGCTCCGACCGTGTTGGCCAGCGCATTAAAACGATTCTGGAACGCAAGCTGGCCGAAGGCGTGGAAGTGTGGCTGCTGTACGACGATATCGGCAGCCTTTCGCTGTCGCGCCGGTGGCTCAAAGAGTTGGCGGATGCCGGCGCCAGAGTGGCGTCCTTTGGCAAAGGCAACATTCGCCGCCGCCGTTTCCAGATCAACTTCCGAAATCACCGGAAGTTGTTGGTGTGTGACGGCGTCACGGGTTTCGTGGGTGGCATCAATCTCGGTGACGAGTACCTCGGAACCGCCATGGATCAGGAACCGTGGCGCGACACCCATTGCCGAATCGAAGGCCCGGCCGTGACCGGCTTGCAACTGGCATGGCTGGAAGACTGGAACTGGGCTAGCGACACCAAACCCGAGCTCGATTGGTGCCCGAGTTTTAACGCCCCGGGCGACGACAAAGTGCTGGTACTGCCGACCGGGCCGGCAGATACCTGGGAGACCTGTGCGTTATTTTTCCTGAACAGCATCAACAATGCCCGAACCCGCATCTGGATTGCCTCGCCTTATTTCGTGCCCGACGTTCAAATCATCAATGCGCTTCAATTGGCGGCGTTACGCGGGGTGGATGTTCGGATTCTGATCCCCGAAAAGTCTGACAGTCTTCTCATCCGAGTGGCCGCGTACTCTTACCTGATTCAGGCCCGCCAGGCCGGCATCGGAATCTATCGCTACCAACCCGGCTTCATGCATCAAAAAGTGGTGTTGGTGGACGAACGCTATGCGTCTATTGGTACCGCCAATCTCGATAACCGCTCGATGCGCCTGAACTTTGAAATCATGGCGATCAATACCAGCCCCGCGTTTATTCAAGAAGTGGAAGCCATGCTGGAAGACGACCTGAAGCACTGCCGACTCATGACCGAAAGTGATTATGAAGACCGATCCCTGCTGTTCCGCTTATGGTGCCGAACCGTTCGCCTGCTGGCGCCGTTGCTTTGAACTGGTTCTCAGTTAGGGCTTATGCGAATATGACTCCCCTGACCACATTTGAAGTAACCACAGCACGTACATGAACGCATTCAAGCCGAAACAAACCCTGACCGAACAAGTCGCCCGCCACGTCGAGAACCTGATTGCTTTCGGGCAACTGCGCTCGGGCGAACGGATTTACGAAAGCGCCATGGCCAAAGAGCTGAATGTCAGCCTAGGCTCTGTGCGCGAAGGCCTGCTCTTGCTTGAAAAACGGCATCTGGTGAAAAACGTACCGCGCAAAGGCGCGTTCGTGACCACACTGGATGACCATTTCGTGCACAGCTTGTATGAAACGCTGGAGCTGTACCTGACCCACACGGGCCGGAAACTGGTCAGGCAGTGGCAACCAGAGGATATGGAGCGGCTGGAGTCGCTGCGCGACAAGATGCAGCGGTGTTACGAAGAAAACGACTTGTTAGCGTTTCTGGAGCTGGGCATCGAGTACACCCAGGCATCGCTGGCTTACGCTGACAACTACTTCATTGTGTCTGCAATCGACGATTTGTGGCCGTCGGCAAAACGGTGTGCCTTTGTGGCCTTTCGCCACGGTGGGAAACAGGTGATTGAAGACAATCTTGCCCATATGGAGCAGTCCATCCAAGCCATCAAAGCCCGAGATGAGCAAGCTCTGACGAATATTCTGCATCGCTATGCCCTGCAACAATGCCAGCAAGTATTGACTGCTTTAGCTCAGTAGAACAGCTGGGTAAACGAAAAGCCGATGTTCATGTAAGCCGTCCAGTCGTCTTCGTTGTTGTATGCAACAGAAAACTGAACCGGGCCGACGAACGTATCCACACCGGCAAACACACTCCACGAACGAACCAGATTATTCCAACGCGCATCATCGATCTGGTCCCAGGTGTTACCTGTTTCAAAGCCGACACCTGCAAACCAAGGCATGAACGGGCCACCGAACTCCCTTCGGGCATAGGCTGCAGCCAGGGCGGCGTCGTTGCCACTTAGCTCTCCGGCCGCATAGGCCGACAGCCGTCTGAATCCACCGAGACGCGCGGCGTTCTCGATCCCTGACTCGCCGCTGATCACCTGTTCCGTGAACAACAGGCCGGTGACGTTGAACCGTTGCCAACTGGTGGTTCCCAGCAACATGCCCGTGATGGAATCGAAGTTTCGGTCGGACCCGAAGTCATTACGCTCAAAACGCGCCCGTATGCCCGCAAAGCCCCCCGATTTGGGGTAAAAGGCATCGCTGAGCGAATCGTGCACCAGCTGCACGTTCACATAGCCCTGATTAATACGGCCCGACGGCGCAACCTGCGCGCCAACCTGGTCGTCCACCTTTGCAGAACCCCGAACATAACCAATTCGAATTTCGCCATCGCCACCCAATTCCATACCAATGGCGATATCCGCTTTGCTCAGGGTGACATCGATCTGGGAAACTCGGGTGCCGTCCTCGTATACACTGTATTCATCCCGCTGGTGTTCCAGGCCGATCACCGCGAATCGCTCGTAACCAAAATCCAGCGGCTGATACCACTGGGTGCGCACCCACGGCTCTGTGCCTAACTGCACACCCGTATGCCACTCTGCCCCCAGACTGTTGAGTTCCGTCATCCGGAGCCCGGACGCCAGATTAAAGCGGGTGGCCCCATCAAAGTTATCTTCGTAGTTCAGACCAAAAGACAAGTAGTTAGGACCCCAGCGTTTCTCTCGCGCTTGAATATCCAGAATTGGCCCCTGCCTCGAGGGCCTCAACGACCAGGACACGGTTTCGTAATACCCCAACCCGTAGATTCGTTTCAGGTCAGACTCAAGTTGTTCAATATCCAGAGGCTCGCCTGCTTTCTGGCGTATCCGCTCTTTCAAAAAGTCTGTGGATAATCGGCGCCCGGCCTTGAACTCAATTCGCGCGACTTTGCCGGCAGTCTCTGCGCGCTGTTCCAAACCCGCTCGGAAAGCCTGCCACTCTTCCGCCGGCACTGCCAGACGATTAAGTTCTACCGCGTGCTCACGAGTGGCGGTAGCCCCCAATTCAAACAGCACCGGACCGTCATAGAAATCTGCTGAGCCATAACCTTCCAATTTGGGCCGAATAAGTACGTCGTTATCAGTGATCAAGGCGAGCTGGTCTTCCGTATTTCGCCGGGTCAGGAGGGTGGTTAGCTGACCCACTACCGAAAACGCTTCCTTGATCTCATCGGTCTTCAGCAATGGGTCTGTGATGTCTACCGCTATGATGATGTCGGCCCCCATATCCCGGGCCACACTGACGGGCAAGTTGTTCGCCACCCCGCCATCGACCAGTAAACGGCCTCCACGTTCAACCGGCGCGTAGACACCGGGAATGCTCATACTGGCGCGAATGGCCTCCGCCAGATTGCCGCTATCAATGACCACCTCGACGCCGGTTTCCAGATCCGTCGCGACCGCGCGAAACGGGATGGGGAGTTGGTCAAAGTCGTCTACCAGTGCAGCATTGCGGGTGAGCTCGTTCAGAATCAGGCCCAGGTTCTGGCCCGTGACCAAGCCCCCACCAACCCGGACACCCTCGACATCAACACCGATTCCCGGCGTGATAGGCAATCGCCAATCGGACTGTTTACGTCGCACTGGCTTGTAGGCACGGCCCGGGTCATCTCTGAAACTGGACAGCCAGTCCAGATCAATAAAACGCTGTTCAATTTCATCAACCGACATGCCGGAAGCGTATAACGCAGCCACCGCGGAGCCTGCGCTGGTACCGACCACCATGTCCACCGGCACCTTCATTTCTTCCAGAACCCTTAGCACCCCCACATGTGCCATGCCTTTGGCTCCGCCACCGCTCAGCACCAAACCCACTTTCGGGCGAGGTTCCGAGGCAGCCCCCAAAGCTGGCAACGCAGAAAACGCCATCACGACGGCAAGCAGGACGAGAAGTCTGTATGAATGGTTCAAAATAGCTCAGTGCGCATTAGCTGGATTTGTCATCGTCAACCAACGATATATGAGAGGTATCCGGCACGATGGAAGGTGGTATTTCCCGCTCCACTCCCAGGTCAGACCCCGGGGGTGCGACGCTCCACTCATCCAGATGTTCAAACATCGGGGCTTCGACCTCCTGATGCTCCGCCAGCGTGACCCCGACCGGATCCAGACTCAAATCGGAGCCGGCCAGAATCTCATCCACTTTTTCACCCGCGACGGGCAAACGGTCACCAGGCTCCACTTTCGGCCCGTTGCCGGACGCTGCCCGGGAAACCCTCGCCTCTTCCGGCGATGAAGGCTTCGATTCGGCCACAGCCTTTCTGGGCGATGCTGCAGGTTGTGCACCAGCAACGGCCATCGGCTGCACATACACCACCATGCCATGTTTCTTGAGTACCGCTTGGTATTTCTCGGCTTGTTCCTGGTCCAGCTTGTTACGGATCACCACCGCCTGACCACTGAACATGCGGTCCAGTTGTTCAACACTGGCCTTGAACAACGCCTGGGCGTTAGCGCGGGCGGTATGCAGATCCGTGCCTGACGTACATTCGCCCTTGAATACGAGCTGGAACATGACGTTACCTCATTTGTTCTTTTCAGAATGCTCGGTTTTATCATAGCTGAAAACACTCCAGCTGGAGAGAGGCTCAGTACAACGCGCGCGGCAAGGCACGCCCTGATTGTGTCAGCAATGCAAACAATTGAAAAATTCCAAAGCTTTATACGGCAAAAACCGACACTCTCTGCAATAATCAATTGTAACCAAAACTTACACTTGGTTACGGTATCGCTTTTATTGCCTGACGAGAAAAGCCTATGCGAATTCGAACCTTTGCTCTGAGCTGGGCGCTACTGACTGGCGCGGCAAGTCCCCATGTGCAAGCAGGAAATCTGGACGTTCTCATGCAACAGGTGTTTCCAAACACCGAAGCGGCCTATATAGGCTATGAAAGCGTTGAGCGCGAGGACATCCCCGCAAGTGCCGATGTTGACCGCAAATACCTGGTTGTGGATTTTCGCTTTAAAGGCGCCATGCCATCGGCACAGCAACTGCAAGCGAAGGTGCACAAGGTTTGCATGACCCTGTTTGGTGACCAGCAGCTGATGCAGTCACTTTCAGATTCCGGCTACGATATGGTGTCTGTGGCCTTTGATCGGCAATCCCAGTTCGATTGCCTGTAATCGCCTCAGTTTTGCCCCAGTATGCGGGGGAACGCCTCCAGTGCCGTATTCACCGCATCCAGATTGAACGCCTCCACATCTGCCAACAGCTTTTCACCGTAACGGGTAACCGACAGTGAACGATGGCGCTGCCCCCACTCGATAATTCTCAACGCAAATTCTTTCATTTGCTCCGGGTCGCCGCTCTCCCGAACGTCTTGCCATTCATTACCGAAGTCTCTTGCCAGGCTTTCCCGGAGCCAACCGCGCTCCTGCATGCTCATGGTCTGAGCCAGCAATCGTTCCGACTCCTCCGGTGCGCCCTCGTCATCGGCCTCTTCCCCGGTGGCTTCAACCCGGGGCAACACAATGGTAAATGTCGATCCGACTCCCGCCTCACTTTCGAGTGTCAGTTCGCCTCCCATCATTTCCACCAGCTTGCGACTGATGGCGAGTCCCAGACCCGTACCACCGTAGCGTCTCGAACTCTGCCCTTCGTGCTGCTCGAAAGCATCAAAAATGCGGCTTTGCTGGTCCGGAGCAATACCGATGCCGGTGTCCGTTACGGTCACCACCATTCGGTAGTATCGAGCATCTCCGTCTCGGTCGTCCGGCTCATCCAGGAGTTCGGCGACCACACGAACGGTTACCTCACCTTGGTGAGTAAATTTGATGGCGTTGCCCACCAGATTAAACAATACCTGCCGTAGCCGGGTTTCATCGAGCATCATCGCAGACGGCAACCCCGCACCCACACTGACTTCCAGCGCAATGCCCTGCTCCGTCGCCCGAAGATCAAAGATGTGGCGAACGTCGCTTAACAAGCGACGCACCGAGACTGGAGCAAAATCCAAGCGCATTTTGCCCGCTTCAATTCTGGACAGGTCCAGAATGTCATTGATTAACATCAGAAGGCTGCGGCTGCCGGCACGGATGGCATTCAGATAATTTCGCTGCTGCGGGTCAGTTACCGAGTTATAGAGCAAGTCGCTGTAGCCAATTACCGCATTCATTGGCGTTCGGATTTCATGGGACATATTAGCCAGGAACTCGCTTTTCGCGCGGTTGGCCAGCTCGGCTTCCCGGGCTAATCGCTCAGCTTCCAGCTTGGCGGCTCGCAGCTCATCCTCACTCCGCCGCAGCGCATTTTCAGAGCGGATGCGTTCATCGACTTCCAGCGATAGTTTGCGGTTCCAATACAGGAAGATGAGCACAACGACAATCGCGATCAGAATGATCCGCCGTACCACCGTGTAATCCGTTTCTTGTTCGATGTCCAGGTGAATCCAGCGGTTGTAAACGGCCTCGCCCTCGGATTCAGGCAGACTGCCCAAAGCCTTGTTCAGAATCCGGTGCAGCTCCGGGTTGCTCTTGCGCACCGCTAAACGCAAATCGTATTGATAAGGTGTGATACTGGTGATTCTGAGATTGGACAATCCCAACCGTGCAACCGTGTAACTAACCGCCGGGATATGGGTCACCATCACGTCAAGATCACCGTTCGACAACGCAAGCAAACCATCAGCGACGGTGTCCTGCGGGTAGAGATCAAGATCCGGGTGGTTAATCAGCAAGTAGTCGTGGCTGGCCTGACGGTTAACTACGCCAATTTTCTCGTCACGCAGCTCCCGCAAATCGCCGATAAACCGGCCGCTGTCACGTATCGCCAAAGCGATGGGCACGGTTACGTAGGCCCGGGTAAACAGGTATTCCTGCTCCGTGCGGGGCGTTCGGGACAATCCGGGCAGAATATCGACGGTACCCTCCTTCAACTCATTTTCGGCGGAAGCACGGGTGTCCATCATCTTCTTGCTGAACCGGATCCCCAAATTTTCTTCCAGCCGGCCGACCAAATCGGCAACCAAACCCGCCGGCCGGCCGTCCTGCTGGAATTCAAACGGTGGCCAATCCCTGCGCAAGCCGACTTTGAGACCCTGATTTTTATCAAGCCAGGACTTTTCCGCCGCAGTCAAAGCTACACCGCGACCTTCCAGCATCGGCACATCACCTTGCAACCAGGCCTGCCGGATTTCCCGATGTTCGTTATGGCTAATCGATATGACCGCGCGATCCGCCACTCGGAATAGTTGATGCTCCTTGGTTGGCACTTGCAGCACGACATCCACCGGCCGGTTATCCAACAGCACCGCCAACCCGATTCCGTTAACCAGCGTCGATTCCAGATAGTCGGATACCACCGGTACCGGAGCCAAAAACGCATCGGCGTTACCGGCCAGCACCTGACTGATGGCTTCGCCCAGATTTTCCACCGGCACAGGGGTAAAGTTATTCACCGGGTCGAGCAAAGGAAACTGGTTGGGATCGTCGCCGATAATGGCAACATTGGCCGACTCCAGATCGGTCAATGTGCGGAAACCGGCATCTCCGGCATTCACGAAAACACCGTAGGTGAGACTCATGATCGGCGTGGTATGGCGCAGGCCCGGAATCACCGGCGCGCCCGGTACACGCGTAGTGAGCACCAGATCAGCAGGCTGCTCCTGCTCATCCAGCATGAAGGGTTCAACCGGCAGGTCGAGTTTTTTGGACAGTAAACCCAGATAGTCCGCCAACAGGCCCACCAGTTGGCCATTACCGCTGTCGAAAATCAGGGGCATCTGGGTTTGCCGAACGCCGACTCTGATGGCATCGAGCTCCTCGAGCCACATCAGATCCTCGAGGCCAAGCACGGGGGAGGGGGATTCTTGTGGCGGGTCAGCTTGCGCCGCTGTGGTCGAAAAGCTTACCAACAGAAACAACACGAGCTGAAAAAAAAGCGTCACTACATGCCCTCTCGGTGCGACGAATGTGAAACATCAATGAGCAACAACCCGGTTACGGCCCGTTGCCTTGGCCCGATAAAGAGCCCTGTCTGCTCGCTCAAACGCCTTGTCCTGATTGTCGCCTGCGACAAACTGCGCCAGGCCGGAAGAAAACGTAATGCTGACCGGATTTCCGCCAAAATGAAATGGTAATTTCTCGACATAGCCCCTGAGCTTGTTCATGACCGAAACCGCTTCGTCCATACGGGTCTCCGGCAGCAGCAACCCGAACTCTTCCCCACCAATTCGAGCGATGAAATCGGTTGTACGTAATCGACCCTGCAACTCTCGTGCAACCAACTGCAGCACGCGGTCACCGGCTTTGTGGCCGTAGGTATCGTTAATCCGCTTGAACAAATCAATGTCCAGCACAGCGACCGTGAGCGGATGCTCATAGCGTTGCCAGCGGCTGAACTCGAAATGCAGCCGTTCTTGCCAGGCTTCGCGATTGGGAAGCTGGGTCAGCATATCGGTCATAGCACGGGCGCGCTCTCGACGAATCTGTACCTGCATTTGCTCGGAACTTGCTTCCATCGCGGCCATTTTTTGCTGCATGGATTCGAGCTGCTCCGCCAGCAGGCGTTCGCGTTTATTTTCTTTGTCTTTAAACCGGCTCAAGGCATTCGCAATCTGGTCAAGGCGCTGGCCCACCGATTGTTTCAACGTGTCCAAATCCTGGCTGCCCTGAATATCTTCGCTGACCAATTCGATTTCCTGACGAATTTCCTGATCAAGGGTGGCCCGATCGTCCTTCCGTGACGAATTGGATTCGGATTGCTGGGCAAAATGCTCACGCAAGGTTTCCAAGCGGTTGTTGAGCCGGCTCAAAAAAGCCTCGAGTTCACGCTGATTGCGGGTGATCGCTTTGATTAAAAGCTCAGATACAGACTCCAGACTTGTCCGTAACGTACTCCAATCAATGCTGCTCAGCAGTGTTTGCTGAAGCTCTTTGGCTTTAGCCTCAGCATCGGGTTCGAGTGTCACCTGCTCCAAAACCTGATTGAGCAACTGCCCTACCCGCCGGGCAATGAGCAAACGGTGATCCCGATCAGAGATATCAATACCGTCATCGTCAGCCACCGCCCCATTCGGTTTACGCTCAGAGGCTTCATTCGGCGCTTGCTTTGGCCATCCATCCAGTAACGCGATCTGACGGTCAATTTGTTCCTGCAAGCGACACCAGGCTTCGGCGTCCAGTTTTTTTCGCCGCAGCTCCGCCCGCAACCGACTCAGCAAGTGATCAAGCTCGGGGCGCTGGCCCTCTGAAGCCACAGTGGTTCGTATCAGCATTCGTTCAAGCAGCTCTCGCTGCTCGCGACATTGACGCTCCTGTTGCTCAGCTTCTTTTAATAACTGCTGGTACTTTTTCTTCCAGGATTGCTCCGATGCCATGCAATGCTCCGTTATTAGCCGGCTGATTCCGTGTCAGAGTCGAGTGCTTGAGCAGCCGCTCGCCGACGAGCCCGGGGGTGGCTTTGATCATAAACCCGCGCAAGATGTTGAAAGTCCAAGTGAGTATAGACCTGAGTCGTTGCAATGTCCGCATGCCCCAGCAGTTCTTGCACCGCCCGTAAATCGCCGCTTGATTCCAGCATATGACTGGCAAACGAATGTCGAAGCATATGAGGGTGCAGTCGCTGGTCCGCGCCTTGCACCGTACCCCAGCGCGCCAAACGCGCCTGAATGCTGCGCCGGCTCAAGCGGCCGCCCCGTTGACTAACAAACATAGCGGATTCACTGTCAGCTACAAACTGCGCGCGGCATTTTAGCCACCGACGAATCGCGCTGGCGGCTTTCGCACCCACGGGCAACACCCGCTCTTTACTGCCTTTACCCAAAACCCGAACCTCTCCGCCGGCCAAATCCAGAGCCTCCAGATTGAGTCCGGCCAATTCTGATAGCCGAAGACCGGAAGAGTACATCAACTCAAACATAGCCAAGTCGCGCACGTCCAACGGATCATCCGGGTTAACGTCCAGCAACTGATTCAACTGATCGACATCGGCCACTTTTGGCAGGCGCCGACCACTTTTGGGTGCGCGAATATCCAGAGCTGGATTGTCTTTTGCGAGCCCTTCCCGCAGCAGGAATTGGTAAAACCGACGAATAGACGAAAGGTGTCGGGCAATGCTTCGTCCACCAAGCCCGGCTTTACTCAGATTGGCGACGTACCGGCGCACATCATGACTTGTCACCTGTGCCCACTGCTCGATGCCAACACTGGTAAGCCAGGCAGACAAGCGTTGTAAATCGCGGAGATAATGTTCGCAGGTACGGGGGGAATGGCGTTTTTCAGAGGATAGGTGATTAACAAAACCTGCCAGAGGCACTGAAAGTGCCTCTGGCATCTGGCCGTCGGAGCAGGTGGTGGTCACCCTTGACCACTCTCCACACTTAGTTCGGCGACTTTTGCGGCATCTGTACCATGACGTTTCAATACCGGAGGCAGCAAGCGGCTGAGCGTGTCGCTGATATAGCTTAAAAACAGCGACCCCATGCTCTGGTCGAAATACCCCGGCTCGCAGCTACCCACCGCAAAAACACCCACCAACCCCTCATAACGGAGCGGGACCAGTGCCACCGAGGCGATTGGTTCGTCGCGATCCGGGAACAAAAAGGCGCGTTCGCTTTCCCGGAACTGGCCACACACGGCCCGATCACCGTCCAACAAGGCACCGAGTCGCTGCTCGGCCTGAGACTTGCCCACAATGTGCAAGGCACCGTGGGACTGGCCCAACTTGTTGGCATCACCAAACAGCAGAATGGTGGCGGCGTCCAGACCGAAGTCTCCGCGAATGCTGTCATCGATGGCCGATGCCATGTCCTGCAGATTCTTGGCTTCAATCACCTGCATCAACAGTCGTTTGCTCTTCTCGAACAGCCGGTCGTTATGACGAGCAATCGAAACCAGCTCCATCATCTCGCTGCGCAAGGTGTCCCGTTGCTCACGGAACAAATGGACCTGACGCTCAACCAACGAAATTGCGCGGCCACTGGCGTGCGGCAGGGTTAAACTGCGCAGCAGCTCGTCTTGGTCAAGAAAAAAATCGGGGTTGGCGCGAAGATAATCCGCAACCTGCTCCGGGGTAAGTTCGCCGGCCTTCTGGCGGGCCGTTTGTTCTGTCATCACGTTCTCCTGAACCGTCAGGCCCTGTTTTTATGCGTTCTTGAGCTTTTCCGTCGGCGCGGCGGTGTGTCTCCCGGCAGCCGCAACTGGCCGTCAAAGACCGTTGTGGCGGGCCCTTCCATCATAACAGGGGTCCCTTCACCCTGCCATTCGATCACCAGAGGGCCGCCTCTCAGGTCTACTTTTACCCGCTCATCCAGCAAACCGCGCAAACGTCCCGCCACCACAGCGGCACAGGCGCCGCTGCCACAGGCCAGGGTTTCACCCGAGCCTCGTTCAAACACCCTCAAACGGGCATGGCTTCGGTCAACGATCTGCAAAAAGCCAATATTGGCCCGGGCCGGGAAACGCGGATGTTTTTCCAGCAACGGCCCTAAGATAGGCACCGGTGCGGAATCGACATCCTCGACGACGAGAACACCGTGGGGATTGCCCATCGACACGGCTGAAAGCTCCACCGTCTGGTCCTCAACATCCACGGTATACACGGTTTTCTGGCAATTGGCGGCAAACGGAATCGCCGGTGGATTCAACTCCGGCACGCCCATATTCACCATCACCTGTCCGTCTTTACTGACTCTCAACTCGATGATGCCTTTCGCGGTCTGCACCCGAATCACGCGCTTGTTGGTCAAGCGCTGGTCCCGGACAAACCGGGCGAAGCAACGCGCTCCATTGCCACACTGCTCCACTTCCGAGCCGTCCGCGTTGAAAATCCGGTACCGAAAATCAACGTCCGGCAAACCCGGCGGCTCAACCACCAACAACTGGTCGAAGCCAATGCCGAAATTCCGGTCAGCCAGATCGCGAATCATTTCCGGGCGCAGACGAAACTGCTGGCTGATGGCGTCCACCACCATGAAATCGTTGCCTAACCCGTGCATTTTGGTGAACCGAAGCAACGGGCCTTGTCCCCGCCTTTGCTGCGTCATGTCTGGCTCCCCGCTCATTCCGGCAAGCAACTTTCCGGGGCCAGCTGTTCATCCAGCGTCTCCCGGCGGCGAACGACATGCACCTGATCGCCATCAACCATCAGCTCCGGCGGCCGGTTGCGCGTGTTGTAGTTGGATGCCATAACAAAACCGTAGGCGCCTGCGGAACGAACCGCCAGCAAGTCGTTCGCTTTGAGAGTCAGCGCCCGATCTTTACCGAGAAAATCACCGGTTTCGCAAACCGGCCCCACCAGATCCCAGATCTTCTCTTCACCGTCGTTATGCGGCTTGACCGGCACGATTGCCTGCCAGGCGCTGTACAGTGCCGGGCGAATCAGATCGTTCATGGCGGCATCGATAATGGCGAAATTGCGGTGCTCGGTGCACTTCAGAAATTCGACCTTGGTCAGCAAAATGCCGGCGTTGGCGGCAATCGAGCGGCCGGGTTCCAGAATGAGCTCCAGTTCGCGGTCACCCATGCGCTCGGACAAGGCTTTCACGTATTCGGAAGGCTCCGGAGGGGTTTCCTGATCGTAAGTCACACCCAGCCCGCCACCCATGTCGAGGTGACGAATGTTAATGCCCTGCTCGGCCAGAGCGTCAACCAGCGCCAACACCCGATCCAGCGCGTCCAGAAAGGGGGAAACAGTGGTCAACTGGGAACCAATGTGGCAATCCACACCTTTGATATCCAGGTTCGGCAGGGTGGCCGCACGAGCGTAGACCTGAGGCGCTTCAGCGATATCTATACCAAACTTGTTTTCTTTCAGCCCGGTGGAAATGTAAGGATGCGTACCGGCATCCACATCCGGGTTTACCCGCAAGGAAACCGGCGCTTTCACACCCAGTTCACCGGCCACCGCGTTCAAGCGATCAAGCTCGGTATCGGACTCCACATTGAAGCACCGCACACCGGCTTCCAGCGCGCGCTTCATTTCCCACTCCTGTTTACCGACCCCGGAGAACACAACTTTGCGGGCATCGCCTCCAGCCCGAAGCACCCGCTCCAGCTCGCCGGCCGAAACGATATCAAAACCGGCGCCGAGCCGGGCCAACACATTCAGTACGGCCAGGTTGCTGTTGGCTTTTACGGCATAACACACGAGGTGCGGGCGATTGCTCAGCGCATCGTCATATGCCCGGTAGTGTCGCTCCAGCGTCGCTCGTGAATACACATAAGCCGGGGTACCGAACTGTTCGGCAATCTGGGCAACCGGAAGATTTTCGGCGTAAAGCTCGCCATCGCGGTAATTGAAATGATCCATTCTTTTCCTGAACTCGTTAGGTAAGGTAAACGTCAGCGCGCCGCGTGATCGCTATCGCGCCCGTCAGAGCCTGCTTCAGCCCGGCCCGACGCGGCCTCGGAAACGCCCACTGCCACCGGCGCTTCCCGGTACAGCGGCCCTTTCTGCCCGCAGCCACTCACAACCAACATGGCCAGCAGGCACAAAGTCACAGAGCCTGACCGGAGCGCTTTCTTCGTCTGCATACGTTTACCCTTGCGTGAATAATAGACGAAGTATACCCGAGTCCCCTCCCGTACCGCGAGGTCAGCGCCTTATCCGGGCAACACCTTGAGCAAGAGGTTTTTTTCATCCGGATAGCCAGTATGATGAGCAGTTCGTAGTCACTCAGCCAAACAACCACAAGAACACCCGGTCCCGGTCGGATTCCGGTATCGGCAGATCATCATGAGGCATCTGCGTTTTGAAAGAGTTCCTGATCCAACGCTATCGCCCGGACCCTTCCGGACCTGCCATCCACCCAACGCTGCTGCGGGTGGACGTTGACGGCCGCATTACACTCGCGGACAGGTATGCGGAAGCCATGTTCGGGTACCATGCCAGCGAACTCACGCACCTGACCGTACAACACATTCTGGCCTCTCGTCAGGATGATCCGTTCGCGCCCGCCCACCGGCACCGATTAGCCAACGGGCAGACCGTGCTGGTGACGTTCAAACACAAAGAAGGCTTCTTCTTCACCGCTTCACTTGGCTTGAGACTCGAAACGCTCAAAAGCCCCTCTGAAACCCTCGCGTCCATCACCCTCAAAGACAGTCAGCAAATGGACGGGCGTCTCTTCGGGTTGGCAGAGCGCAGCGCAAGCTTCGGCTATTGGGAACTCGACGTAGCCTCCAACGACGTGTTCTGGTCTGACGCCATGTTCCGGCTGCTGGAGCTACGGGTGGGCACCGATCTCTCCCCCGAGCAAGCGCTGTTCTACTGCCAGTCACATCAGAACCGGGTCCGCGCATTGATTCGCCGGTGTATGCGCTCGGGCCAACCCTTCAGCATTGAGCTGCCGATCATCACCAGCAGCCAACGCCTGATGCGGGCCACACTTACCGGCCAAGCTCTTAAAAGTGGCGGGCAGATTCACAGGCTCGGCGGCGTACTCGTCAATCACAGTTCCGCCATGCGCCACGATGAGCAAAAACAACAAGCTCAGCGCCTGCTCGAAGCCACAGCAAGCGCTACCCCCGACCTGGTACTGGCGATCGACACGAGCTTTAACCTGCTCTACTTCAATGAGGTTTGGGAACAACACTTCAGGACCGCCTTCAACCTGGAACCTCAGCCGGGGGATAACCTGAAATCGCTGCTTAACGACTTCCCCAATGAGCGTCGATTGATGGAAAGCTTGTGGCAGAAAGCGTTTGAACGAGACCGTTTCGTGGCCGAGATGCCGCTGTTCGGTGACGGCGCGTCGTCCTCATTGTTCGAGCTTCACTTTCAGCGCATTCACAACGACAACGGCGAAGTGGCCGGTGCCGTTCGCATTGGCAAAGACATAAGCGATCGGGTTATGCATAACAGCGGCGGCGATCATCGCATGCGTCATGACCCGATCACCGGCCTGATGAACCGCCGTGCTTTCAGCGTCCACCTTGAGCGGGCCATCAGTCATCGGCACAAACGTCAGTTAGTCGACAGCCTGTTGTTTCTCGACATTGACGACTTTGACGGTTTCAACAAGATCGCGGACACAGGCACCTGTGACCGCTACCTGCGAGAGCTTGCCAGCACACTGAACCTGCGTGTGCGAAAGCGTGACGCACTCGCCCGTCTGGGCGGTGATACCTTTGCCCTGTTTATCGAAAATTGTCCGGAATCCCGAGCCCGAACGATCGCCGATGAAGTGCGCGAGCAAATTGCCCGGTTTCAATTTGAGTGGCAGGGAACCCTGCTCCAGACCACGGTCAGCGGCGGCCTGCTGATCATCGACAAAGACGCCCCTGAGCAGCCTGATATCCTGCTAAGCCAGGCCGCTGATTTGTGCCACACCGCAAAAACCTCTGGCCGGGACCGAATTCACACCGCGCACGCTTTACCGACGGAAAAGGAGAGCGACACCGGAAGCGAGCGGCGCTTGCAACAGCTGCGTCAGGCGCTGGAGGATGAAACTTTGGTGCTGGAATTTCAGGCACTGAAACCGGTTGCCAGTGTAACTTGGGGCGATCACGTTGAAATATTGTGCCGCATTCCGGCCGGCCCGGATAACGACTTGCTCAAACCCGAGCATTTTCTGCCGGTGGCCGAACGCTACGATCTGGCTAAAATGCTGGATCGGCAGGTTATCCGGCAAACTCTGGCCTGGCTCAGCCAGCATCGCTTGCTGGTGCCACGCCTGAAATATTGCGGGTTCAACCTGTCTCTGGCTTCGGTTTTGGATGACACCTTTACCGACTTTCTGGAACAGGCAGTGGCCCTGACGCCCTTTGCTGCCAGCTGCTTCTGCCTGGAAATTCGCGAGTCCCACGCAACACGGTACCCCGACGAAGTGGCGGTGCTCTGTGATTCACTGCACCAGATTGGTTGCCGGGTGGCGTTGGAAGGTGCGGGCGCCTCAGTGGAAAGCTACAGTCTGGCGGCTAATCTGCCGGTCGATATCATCAAACTCGACAAACGGGTGATGCACCAGCTGGAAAACGATCCGGTGCAACAAATCATGGTGGATGCCCTGCATCGAATTGCCGAAACAACCGGTAAAGAAACCGTTGCCACCTTTATCGAGAACGACGCAACGCTTCGCAAAGTGCGTTCGCTCGGCATTCATTTCGGACAGGGTTACCGGCTGGCACGGCCTCAGCCGCTGGAGGATCTCACGCCGGCGGTGGTGGATTTAAGCACCGGGCGAATTGGCGGGTAACGGAATACCGGCCCTCCTATGGCACCGGTATTCCTGCACGCACTTACGGCTTAAAGTGCGGCCCTTGCACGGGCAACGGCGGCCAGCACCTGATTGGGCGCGGTACCACCCAAGTGGTCACGGGCCTGAACCGAGCCGTCCAGCGTCAGCACCTCGAATACGTCTTCGCCGATTACGTCAGAGAACTGCTGCAGTTCTTCCAGAGTCATATCCGACAGATCCCGGTTTTCTGCAACACCAAACGCCACCGACTTGCCGACAATTTCGTGGGCATCGCGGAACGGCACCCCTTTCTTGACCAGATAATCCGCCAAATCCGTCGCGGTCGAGAAACCGCGCTTGGCGGCCACCCGCATGTTATCCGCTTTCGCCTTGATCGCCGGGATCATATCGGCGTAGGCCTTCAGGCAGCCTTTGACCGTGTCCACGGTATCAAACAACGGCTCTTTGTCTTCCTGGTTATCCTTGTTGTAAGCCAGCGGCTGGCTTTTCATCAAGGTCAGCAAACTGATCAGATGGCCGTTCACCCGGCCGGTCTTACCACGTACCAGTTCCGGCACGTCGGGGTTCTTCTTCTGCGGCATGATCGAAGAACCGGTGCAGAAACGATCCGGAAGATCGATGAAATCAAACTGGGCCGATGTCCACAGCACCAATTCTTCGCTGAAGCGGGACAGGTGGGTCATCAGCAAGGACGCAAAGCTGCAGAATTCGATGGCGAAATCCCGGTCGCTGACGGAATCCAGCGAGTTTTCCGAGGCGCGATCAAAGCCCAGCAGTTCTGCCGTCATATTGCGGTCGATCGGGTAAGTGGTGCCCGCCAGAGCCGCCGCGCCCAGCGGCATGACGTTCACACGTTTGCGGCAGTCTTGCAGACGCTCGGCATCCCTCACCAGCATTTCGTACCACGCCAGCAGGTGGTGGCCGAAAGTCACCGGCTGGGCGGTTTGCAGGTGAGTAAAGCCCGGCATGATGGTGGCCGCTTCACGCTCGGCCAGATCCAGCAGGCCGGATCTGAGACGCGTCAGTTCTTCGGCAATCACGTCGATTTCATCGCGCAGGTACAGGCGGATATCCGTGGCCACCTGGTCGTTCCGGCTGCGGCCTGTGTGCAATTTTTTACCGGTAATACCGATGCGCTCGGTCAGCTTGGCTTCGATGTTCATGTGCACATCTTCCAAGCTTACCGACCATTCAAACCGGCCTGCCTCAATGTCTTCTTTGACGCCCTTCAAGCCTTCGATGATCTGGTCACGCTCGGCGTCAGTCAGCACACCCACTTTGGCCAACATGGTGGCGTGGGCAATGGAGCCGGTAATATCATGGTGATAAAGGCGCTGATCAAAACCCACCGACGCGGTGAAGCGCTCGACGAAGG
The DNA here is from genome assembly GCF_030718085.1 of Marinobacter sp. MDS2. NCBI lineage: Bacteria > Pseudomonadati > Pseudomonadota > Gammaproteobacteria > Pseudomonadales > Marinobacteraceae > Marinobacter > Marinobacter sp. MDS2. Next base: position 2,182,936 of record NZ_JAVAJF010000001.1, on the reverse strand, counting down.
CATCGGTCGGCTCACTGAAGCGGCCGCCCCAAGGTTTTTCGGAGGATGTGGTCTGGTCAGGTTTTTTCTGATCCGTCATGGTCTATCTTTCCTGCTGATAGCCCGGCATCATCAGGCCGGCCGTGGGTAAATGAAATTTTGGGCAGTATAACATTCCGACCCGGGTTAAGGAGACTTCCCTGAAACCGAGCAACTCCTTACGAGCATCCAGCACCGCAAACTTTTTCGTGCCCGATTTATGCCGGGTCCGCGCGGTGTTCATGCTGCTGGTAACCAGCGAGCTTCTGGTGCTGGTGCTGGCGATTGTGCAAGCCGAGCGCAGCTGGATCGACTGGAACTATTTCGGCTTGCTGTCGCTGTTCGTGCAATGGACCACGCTCACCAGTGCGGCACTCATCTGCATGCTCAGGCCCTGGCTGTCCGGTCGGAGCGTTGCCCACGCTACGTTTATCATCGTCATCATCGTGTTGCTCGACGTGCTGTTATTCAGCCTGTTTGCTGACCGTGTGCTGCACCCGGAGCAATCGCTCGCGCCCTGGCAAGGCATTGCCAAGAAACTGCTGCTGGCGCTGCTGATCTCGCTTGTGGTGCTTCGGTATTTTTATCTGCAATACCAATGGCAGCAGCAAACCGAGGCAGAGATGCAGGCGCGTCTCACTTCGCTACAGGCCAGAATTCAACCCCACTTCCTGTTCAACAGCATGAACACCATCGCCAGCCTGATCGCCAGCAACCCGGACCGGGCCGAAGAGGCGGTACTGGATTTATCCGAGCTATTTCGCGCCAGCCTTCGCACCGACGATCAATTGGTGCCCTTGCAACGTGAACTGGAGCTGTGCAAACGTTATCTGGCCATTGAAGCATTGCGACTGGGGGAGCGCCTCAATCTCGAGTGGCAAATACAGCCCGGCCTCGACCAACAGGCCATCCCCCCACTTACCCTGCAGCCCTTGGTAGAAAACGCCATTTACCACGGCGTTCAACCGCGGGCGACAGGCGGCACGGTTCGCATTGAAGCCTATGCAAAGCGGAATTTTGTTTACCTGATGGTGCAAAACCCCAAGCCCGAGTCCGAACAACGACAGCACCAGGGCAATCGGGTCGCGCTTGCTAATACCCGAGCACGCCTGCAAGCGCTGTTTGGGGAACCTGCCATACTCAAGCAGAGCCAGCAGAACGATACGTACACCGTCACCCTGCGTTTGCCGCGCCGGACCGCCAATCAACAAAGCCAAAGAGAAAAAACAAAGTCATCATGAGTACAGCACCACAGCGCATCCTCATCGCTGACGACGAACCGCTTGCCCGCCAACGCTTGCAGCGTTTGCTGGAGCACCACGATGGCTATCAGGTGTGCGGTGAAGCCGCCGATGGCAACGACACTCTGCACAAAGTGGCCGAACTTGAGCCCGACATCGTGTTGCTAGACATTCGCATGCCGGGACTGGATGGCATGCAGGCGGCCGAAAAACTGAGCCAGATAAACAACCCGCCAGCCGTCATTTTCTGCACCGCCTACGATCACTACGCCATTCAGGCCTTTGAGGTGCAGGCCGTAGCCTACCTACTGAAACCGGTGCGCCGAGAAGCCTTGGCCGACGCCCTGGCCCGGGCCGGGAAGATCAACCGCGTGCAGCTTCAGGCTCTAAATCGCGAGCCGGAGACATCCAACGAGCAGATTGCTGTTCGCACTCATCGTGGCACTGAATTGATTGATCTGGCCGACATTCACTACTGCGAGGCCGACCAGAAATACGTCACGCTTCATCACAGTCGCGGCGAAACGGTGTGTGACTACACGCTGAAAGAACTGGAACAAGCCTACCCTGAGCAATTGCTGCGGATCCACCGACACACGCTGGTGGGTGCCCGATTCATTCAGGCGCTTCGACGTAACCAAGAAGGCTACAACGAACTGGAACTCAGGGGTGTCACCCATCGCCTGACCGTCAGCCGCCGACACGCCAGCTCGGTCCGCCAATGGCTTCAGGAGCATCAGCCCTCTCCGTGACCCGAGGTTAAACGCCCCCCAATGGGGTACATCGGGGTACCTTGCGGGACTTTTCTTATCTCTCAAGGTAACCTTGTCGGTACATTTTTCTCAACGACAGTGAGTGCAATGTCCAAACGTATTCTTCGCATCGCAACCCGCAGCAGTGCCCTGGCATTGTGGCAGGCAGAATTCATCAAGTCCGAACTGGAAAGGCTTCACAGCCATATCACCGTCGAACTGATCAAAATCAAGACTCAAGGCGACATAATCCTTGATGTGCCTTTGGCGAAAGTTGGTGGTAAAGGCCTGTTTGTCAAAGAACTGGAAGAAGCCATGCTGGATGGCCGCGCCGACCTGGCCGTGCACTCGATGAAAGACGTACCGATGGAGTTTCCCGAAGGTCTTGGCCTGGTCGCCATTTGCGAGCGTGAAGATCCCACCGATGCATTCATCAGCAACCACTACGCCAATATTGACGAATTGCCTGCTGGCGCAGTGGTCGGAACCTCGAGCCTGCGACGGGAAGCGCAGATTCGCGCCAATCGCCCGGATCTCGAAATCAAAATGCTTCGCGGCAACGTCAACACCCGTTTGGCAAAGCTGGATGCCGGCGACTACGACGCCATTATTCTGGCCAGTTCCGGTTTGAAGCGTCTTGGTTTCGGCGATCGCATCCGTTATTGCCTGCCGGATACCTTTTGCTTACCCGCAGTTGGTCAGGGCGCGTTGGGCATTGAATGCCGTCTGAGCGACAACGAATTACGGGAAATGCTTGAGCCACTTAACCACGCCGATTCTGCAGACCGCGTAAAAGCGGAACGCGCCATGAACCGCCGCCTGGAAGGCGGTTGTCAGGTGCCCATTGCGGCTTACGCGCTGCTGGAAGACGATGACACGCTGTGGCTGCGCGGTTTGGTCGGCTCGGTAGACGGCACACAAATTCTTCGGGTTGAAGGCCGCGCGCCCAGAGCTGAAGGCGAACGCCTGGGCCGTGAGCTGGCTGAACAACTGTTGGGCATGGGTGCGGATAAAGTGTTGGCTGAAGTGTATGGCCACACCCCAACCTGATCGTCAGCAACGCCTCCCTGAGCTGGCGACTCGCCGTATTCTGATTTGCCGGCCGGAACCGGAAGCCTCGCGCCTTGCCGAGGCATTCCGTGCCGCCGGCGCGGAATGCCGAACCATGCCGTTGCTGGTCAGGGAGCCACTGCCCGAGACGCCTGAACAGCGCACACAGCTGCAAGAACTGGACAACTTCAGCCACGTGATTGCGGTGAGCCCCTTTGCCGCCGGTTTGTTGCTCGATCACATCGACCACTGGTGGCCCCAGATTCCCCTGGGCATCCAATGGTACGGCGTAGGCTCAGGCACGTCTTCAGTGTTTGCCGGTCACGGCCTGAAAGCTCGTCAGCCTCGGCAGGGCTGGACCAGCGAAGCACTGCTTGAACTTCCGTCGCTGCAAAATCTTGCCGGAGACAAAGTGTTATTGGCTCGGGGCGAGCAAGGCCGGGAGCTGATTCGTGAAACCCTGGAGCAGCGCGGTGCGAAAGTCTCGGTCATGCCACTGTACCGACGGGCTCAGCCGTACTATCCTCCAGAACAGGTAGACGAGATTTTTGGCAATTTCCGGCCTGAAGTGGTCATTGCGCTTTCCGGAGAAACCCTGAACAATCTCAATGACCTTGCGACTGGTTACCAGCTGGGATTGCATCGTACCCTCGTCGTAGTGCCGGCTGAACGAGTAGCCCGGAAGGCTGAGGAAGCGGGTTTCACGAACCTGATCATACCCGCTGGTCTGGACGATCAAAGCCTGATAACCAGTGTTGCATCAAAGCTTGCAGCAAAAAGCTAACAACAACGGATAACCGAGTAAGGATGCCCGTGACTGAGACAACGAACCAATTGCCCGCCCCGGTTGAAGAAACCGACACCCAAAAACCGCGCCTTTGGCCTGTCTGGATCATCGCCATCGTTGCCCTGATTCTGGTGATCCTGCTTGCACTGTGGAACTGGCAGCAATGGAACCGGCAAAACAACAGCCTGCAGGCGCTTCAAGACCTGAAGCAAGACACCGAGCAACTGGAAAACCTCTACGGCAGTCGCGGGAGCGAACAAAGCCAACGCATTCAAACGTTGGAAAACAAACTGGCCGAACAACGTGAATTGATCGCCACTCAACAGCGCCAGATCGATCACAACGCTCGTGAACTGCTCGAAGCCGGTAATCGCACGCGCACAGACTGGCTGCTCGCGGAAGCGGAATACCTGCTGCGCGTGGGCAATCAGCGCCTGATGATTGAAAAAGACATTCGCGGTGCACTCTCAGCACTGGAATCCGCCGATGAGGTACTAGCAGAATCCGATGACATCGGTGTTTATCCGGTTCGCGAACAGCTTGCCAAAGAGATTCTGGCGCTCAAGAGTATTCAGGGTGTGGATCGCACCGGATTGTACCTGAAGCTAGAAGCCGCCATTGCCAGCGTGAACGAGCTAACCACCCAGGCACTGATTCACGATCAGGCACCGGGCTTCAATATGAGCGAAGACACCAACGCTCCGGAAGATGGCAGCAACATGTTTACCCGAGGCTGGAATCGCTTCCTGAGCACGCTGAAAGACGTGGTCGTGGTGCGCCGGCTGGATGAGACAGTCAAGCCCCTGATGTCTCCGGATCAAAGCGCGTGGGCCCGTCTGAACCTGCAACTCATGCTGGAAGAAGCTGAAATGGCCGTGCTCCGGGGCAATCAGGCGCTGTATGAACGCGCCCTCGACAAAGCTCGCCGGACCGTCAGCGAATGGTACGACTCCAGCAATCCGGCCATCCAAGGTTTGTCCGCAGCCCTCGCCGAACTGGCCGACAAACACGTCGATCCGACCCTCCCCGATGTCAGTCAATCACTCGGCTTGCTCAAAGAACGCCTGGCGGGCCGGCTGGCAACCGACAGCGAGGGTAAAGGTTCATGATTCTCCTTTTGCTGATTATTCTGGGCGCGCTGTTGATTGGAACCGGTCTGTCCATGGGGCTGGCATACGATCTGGGCTATATCCGCATCAGTCTGGGCAATTATCTGATCGAAACCAATTTCTGGGTCGGGCTTGCACTGATTGTTGTGCTGGTGCTTCTGAGCCTTTTCGTCATTAACACCATCAAACGATTCCGTAAAGGCACCAGCCTGATGGCCACCTGGGTTAGCCGAGGCCACGAACGCCGGGCCAGGCGCCGCACCACCAAGGGATTGTTGGCCTTGGCCGAAGGCAACTGGCCCCGGGCCCGAAAGCTGTTAGCCAGTGCCGCCAACCACGCCGATACACCGCTGATCAACTATTTGGCGGCTGCCCAGGCAGCCTCTGAAACCGGTGACCATGAAGGCGCCGATGAACTGTTGCGCCTGGCCTTCGAAAGCACACCGGGCTCCAGCCTGGCGGTGGGTATCACCCAGGCTCAGTTGCAGCTTGCCGGCAATCGGTTGGAACAAGCGCTGGCGACTCTGTTACGCCTGCGCAAAGAGGCCCCGCACCACCCTTTCGTGCTGAAGCTTCTGAAGACCACGTATCTTCGATTGGAAGACTGGAAAGAGCTCTCGAAACTCGTGCCTGAACTGCGCAAGCGCAGTGTGCTGACCGAAAAAGAGCTGGACGATCTGGAACGTGAGGTCTGGAAAAACCTGCTGGAGCGGGCCGCTGAAGATTGCGAACGCAAGCGTGAAAGCGATCCGGAAGCATCGTTAGAACCCCTGACCCGCCTGTGGGACGAGCTTCCCAGATTCGTGCGCCGGGACGAACACACCATTCGGGACTATGCCCGGTTGCTCGCCCGTCTGGGCGACGAAGAACAAGCCGAAACCCTGCTGCGCAAGGTGCTTCGAAACCACTGGAGCGATGAGTTGATCAATCTCTACGGGCGGCTGGAAGGCAGCGACCCCGAAGTGCAGCTGCTCACTGCAGAGCAATGGTACAAAGATCGGCCCAATAACCCACAACTACTGCTGGCATTAGGGCGTTTAAGCCTACGAAATCAGCTGTGGGGCAAAGCCCGAGAATACTTTACCGCCAGCCTGAAATTAAAGCGGGACCGCGAAACCCTGGCTGAGCTAAGCCGGCTGAATGCCCATATGGGCGAGGAAGAAAGCAGCGTAAAACTGATCATGCAAGAGCTTGAATCGGACAACGCCCTGCCCGAGTTACCTATGCCCAAGGCCTGATCTGTCAGGCCCTTGGGGCATACTCCAGCACATCCGAATAAAAATCCTGCGCGGGAAGTCCTGCCTCGACCAACGCATCCATCAGCGTGTACACCATGGTTGGTGAGCCGCTGGCGTGTACTTCGACGGTGCACCAGTCGATACCCGTTGCAAGCACCGCACGTACCAGCTGGTCGTGATGGCCAGCCCAATCGTTGTCTTCGTTGTCACCAACCACCGGCATAAAAGTGAAGGCATTCGACTCGTCGTGCCAGCGCTGGGCCAGCGAGCGAAGGTACATATCTTCGTGTTTACGCACCCCCCAGAACAGCTTGATGCTGTGGCTGAAATTGGTTCCCTTGAGATACTCCACCAAGCTTTTCATCTGCGCAAAGCCGGTACCCGCAGCGACCAGGACCAGCGGCTTATCCGGCGCTGCGGCCAGGCAAGCCTTACCATGCGGCAATTGCACTGAAACATCCTCGCCGGAAGTCAACGCATCAATTACCCTCTGCGCGGAAACCCATTCCGGCGTGGCCTGGATGTGCAGGGTAATGTTCTCTTCCGAAGGGCTGCTGGCAATGGAGAAATAACAGGGATCCGCATCGGGCAGGTTGACCGATAAATACTGACCGGCATGGAAGCTCACGTCCCGGCGCCGAGGCAACTTCAACTCTACCCGGTATACGTCGTGGTTGATGGAGCTCACGTCCACCACCTTGGCTTGATAGATACGGGGCTGATGATTTCCTGTTGCCATAACGGCGGGTATCTCCAATTCGATATCGGATAGCGCCTGAGTCCGACACATCATCAGGCGCCCTCCGGTTAAAATGAGTTGCTGGTTGCGGGTGTTCAGCGCTTGCCCGCCAAGCAGCCGGGCTTCACAAATTTCACAAACGCCATTGCGGCATGCCGCCGGCGCCTGAATACCCGCTTCTGCAGCCGCCGACAGCAGATCGTTGGTGTCGCTTACCGGATAGCTCAGGTCTGCAGGGCGCAAACGAATACGGTGCAAGCTTGCTACCCCTTCATTTTGGGGAGTTTTCCGGAATTTCAATCCCCAGGCTGTCCCAGATGTCGTCCACCCGCTGCTTGACCTCATCGGTCATGGTGATGGCTTCGCCCCATTCACGATCGGTTTCACCCGGCCATTTATTGGTCGCATCCAGCCCCATCTTGGAGCCAAGGCCAGAGACTGGCGAGGCAAAGTCCAGATAATCGATCGGGGTGTTGTCCACCAGCGTGGTGTCCCGGGTCGGGTCCATCCGGGTGGTCATGGCCCAGATAACGTCTTCCCAGTTTCGGGCATTCACATCGTCGTCCGTCACAATCACGAACTTGGTGTACATGAACTGGCGCAAGAACGACCATACGCCCATCATCACGCGTTTGGCATGGCCGGGGTACTGCTTTTTCATGGTGACAATCGCCAGCCGATACGAACAACCTTCTGGCGGCAGATAGAAATCCACGATTTCCGGAAACTGCTTCTGCAGTATCGGAATAAACACTTCGTTCAGCGCCACACCCAACACGGCCGGCTCATCCGGCGGACGGCCGGTGTAGGTACTGTGGTAGATCGGATCTTTACGATGCGTGATGCGCTCAACGGTAAACACCGGGAACTCATCCACTTCGTTGTAATAACCGGTGTGGTCACCAAACGGCCCTTCTGGCGCCGTGTCTTCGGGATAGATAAAGCCCTCCAGCACGATCTCCGCACTGGCCGGCACCTGCAGATCGCTGAGCCCGGCATTCACCAGTTCGGTACGTGAGCCGCGCAGCAAGCCGGCAAAAGCGTATTCAGACAGGCTATCTGGTACCGGTGTTACGGCACCAAGTATGGTGGCTGGGTCGGCACCGAGCGCCACCGCAACCGGGTAAGGTTTATCCGGGTTCGCTTTGCGGAATTCCTGATAATCCAAAGCACCGCCTCGATGGCTGAGCCAGCGCATGATCAGCCGATTACGGCCGATAACCTGTTGCCGGTAGATACCCAGATTCTGGCGCTCTTTATTGGGGCCACGGGTAATAACCAAAGGCCAGGTCACCAGCGGACCGGCATCCCCGGGCCAACAATGCTGAACCGGAATCTGGTACAAATCGACCTGGTCTTTTTCGATCACCACCTCTTGGCAAGGTGCAGAACGGAGCACTTTCGGGCTCATGCGCATGACTTGCTTGAAGATGGGCAGTTTTTCCAGCGCGTCTTTGAAGCCTTTGGGGGGATCCGGCTCTTTCAGAAATGCCAGCAGTTTACCGACTTCTCGCAATGCGGTGACATCGTCCTGCCCCATACCCAGCGCAACCCGTTTCGGCGTACCGAACAAGTTGGCCAACACGGGCATGTCATAGCCTTTGGGGTTTTCAAACAACAACGCTGGCCCACCTGCCCGCAGGGTGCGGTCGCAGATTTCGGTCATTTCCAGATGGGGGTCAACTTCTACGCTGATGCGCTTTAGCTCTCCCAGTTTTTCCAGCTGGGCTATGAAGTCTCTCAGGTCGTTGTATTTCATCTTATGCTCCGCATTCAGCCTTCCATGCTTTGAGCGTTCGGAGGGCTAAAGTCAGTGTTTGGACTGGGGAGTTGGAACCAAGCCGGGCGAGGGGGCCAAAACGGAAAACGTGGTTTTCCTGAATGTTTTGGCCCCCTCGCCCGGCTTGGTTCTTCCAGTGTCAGGCTTGGGTTCCGCGCTTTGGCGGAATTCGCCCTACTCCGAAGTTCAAACTCAACGACGCTTCATGGACTGGAAGAATTCGTCGTTGGTTTTGGTGTCCCGCAGTTTGTCCAGCAGGAACTCCAAAGATGCGGTGTCGTCATCCATGGAGTGCAGCAACTTGCGCAGAATCCAGATGCGCTGGATTTCCGATTCCGACATCAACAGGTCTTCACGGCGTGTGCCGGAACGACGTACGTTGATGGCTGGGTAAACGCGCTTCTCGGCAATCTTACGGTCCAGATGGACTTCCATATTACCGGTACCTTTAAACTCCTCGTAGATGACTTCATCCATTTTGGAGCCGGTGTCTACCAGCGCGGTCGATAGGATGGTCAAGCTGCCACCCTCTTCAACATTACGGGCCGCACCGAAGAAACGCTTCGGCTTTTCCAAAGCGTGCGCGTCCACACCACCAGTCAGTACTTTACCGGAGGACGGGATCACGGTGTTGTAGGCACGAGCCAGACGGGTCATGGAATCCAGCAGAATAACCACGTCTTTTTTGTGCTCAACCAGACGCTTGGCTTTTTCGATCACCATTTCGGCAACCTGAACGTGACGGGCCGGCGGCTCGTCAAAGGTGGAGGCAATCACTTCCCCGCGCACCGTGCGCTGCATTTCTGTGACTTCTTCCGGACGCTCGTCAATCAGCAGCACCATCAGGTGACATTCGGGATTGTTACGAACGATGGACTGGGCGATACCCTGCATCAACAGTGTCTTACCCGCCTTGGGTGGCGATACGATCAGACCACGCTGACCTTTCCCGATTGGCGAGACCAGGTCGAGTACCCGGGAAGAAAGATCTTCGGTACTGCCGTTACCTACTTCCAATACCAAACGCTCGTCCGGGAACAGCGGCGTCAGGTTTTCAAACAGAATCTTGTTACGGGCGTTGTCCGGCTTGTCGAAGTTGATCTCGCTCACTTTCAGCAGAGCAAAGTAACGCTCGCCGTCTTTCGGTGGGCGGATCTTGCCCGCGACGGTATCACCCGTGCGCAGGTTGAAACGGCGGATCTGGCTCGGCGACACGTAGATATCGTCGGGGCCAGCCAGGTAGGACGCGTCGGCAGAACGTAGAAAGCCGAAGCCATCCTGCAGAATCTCCAGTACACCATCACCGTAAATGTCTTCGCCGCTCTTGGCGTGCTTCTTCAGAATGCTGAAGATGACGTCTTGTTTGCGCGAACGGGCGAGGTTGTCGAGGCCCATTTCTTGCGCGATTTCGAGCAATTCGGGCACAGATTTCTGCTTGAGTTCAGTAAGATTCATAATTTGTAGGATTTTTCAGGAATGGAAGTAAACGACGGTTGAAATTGCAGGGATGCCCCTGAACGCGTTGATCATAAATATATATTGAAACAAGGTGCTGGCAGATGGAGCATCCGGTGCAGAGGGAAGCCGGATATAATTGCTTGTGCCAGTAGAGTGGGAACAACTGTTCGCCGGGCAGTCAGCATAATCGACCACCTTGACCGGATCTGTCAAGTGCACTGGACAAATTAACGCCAACTTTCGCCAAAAATCCCAGCGCACAAGCTCGGAAAGCCCTCTCTGTCTGGTCACTCCCTTCCATTGCCCGCGATTGAAAGAGATACTGAGAGTCACTATTTCCTCTGTGATTTTCGGAGCGCTTTTCATGAGTACTGAGCCCACGAACGAACTCACCCCCCTCAACATCGCGATTCTTACCGTTTCCGATACTCGCGGCTTTGATGAAGATGCTTCCGGTCAGTTTCTTGAAGACAGCGCGGTGGCGGCCGGCCATCAACTGATTTCACGGCGCATCCTGCCTGACGATGTTTATCTGATACGTGCCGCGATGTCCTCCTGGATTGCCGATCCGGATATCCATGCCATTATCATCACAGGTGGTACCGGCTTCAGCGAACGGGACAGCACACCAGAAGCGGTTATTCCGCTTTTAGACAAGTCGATTGAAGGGTTTGGCGAAGAGTTCCGGCGTCTGTCGGCTTCGGAAATTGGCAGCTCCACCATTCAGTCCCGAGCCTTTGCCGGTCTCGCCAACCATACGGTCATTTTCTGTCTACCCGGCTCCACCGGCGCATGTCGCACCGGGTGGAATGGCATTCTGAACACACAATTAGACAGCCGCCACGCCCCCTGCAACTTCTCGGCTCTGGTTCAGCGCAAGCCGCAAAGGGCAGTGGAACGCCTTCAAGAAGTGATTGGAAATCGCGCAACACGTTAGTTCTGGCCTCGGAGACTCGCACAATGACAGCCCAGCTCACGCCGCTCGAAGAAGCCCTTGCCCACCTGCTGAGCATGGCGCCGGTGATTACCGAAACCGAGCGCCTGCCGCTCACAGAAAGCTTTGGCCGGATACTGGCGCAGGATTACCTGGCTCTGGCGGATGTTCCTCCGGCCGACAACAGCTCGGTAGATGGCTATGCCTTGCGGGCCGAGGACTACGTTCCTGGCCAGGCACTCTTTGTCTCCGACAGGATTCCCGCAGGCTCGGCTCCAAAGCCGCTGGAACCCGGAACCGCTGCCCGCATTTTTACCGGCTCGGAAATTCCCGCAGGGGCGGATACGGTCATCATGCAGGAGCGAGTTGAGGTAACCGACAACGGCATACTGATAGATGGCGATGTAAAAGCCGATCGAAATATCCGTCGGCGCGGCCAGGATCTCGCCAAAGGTAGCCTGGCACTGGGCAAAGGCACGAAAATCCGGGCTCAAGAAATGGGTCTGTTGGCATCTTTAGGTCTAGCGGAAGTGACGCTGGTAAAAAAGTTGCGGGTCGCCATTCTGTCCACCGGCGATGAGCTGGTTGATCCGGGCAAGCCACTGGGGCCAGGCCAGATCTATAACACCAACCGTTTCACGCTGCTCGCTCTGTTGGCGGAGGCCGGCTGCGATGTCGTGCTGTGTGACACGCTGCGCGACACCCGCACCGAGACCCGGGAAACACTTGAGCGCGCCGCGACACAGGCCGACCTGATCATCACCAGCGGAGGCGTTTCCGTGGGGGAGGAGGACCACGTTCGGGCGGTACTGGAGGCATCCGGCGAGCTGTCGCTGTGGCGCTTGGCGATCAAACCCGGCAAGCCTCTGGCATTTGGTTCCATCAAAGGAACACCAGTGTTCGGTCTGCCTGGCAATCCGGCCTCGGTACTGGTGACTTTTCTAATGGTCGCCATGCCCTACATTCGCACCTGCCAGGGGCGTTCGCGTATTCACCCAGCCGGTCAGAAACTGCCGGCGGCGTTTAACATCACCTCGTCTTCCGTGCGCCGTGAGTTTGTTCGCGCGCGCCTGGAATCGGTGAACGGCCAGACTCAGATCAGCGCGTACCCGAACCAGAGCTCTGGTGTATTGAGCTCGGCCTGCTGGGCCGACGGCTTGGCAGTCATACCGGAACAGGGCACCGTTGCCGAAGGCAGCCTGATCACCTACTTCCCATTCACTGAGTTACTGAGCTGATATGACTGACCAGACCATTACCGTCCGTTTTTTTGCGCGCCTCCGTGAGGAACTGGGTACGGAGCAACTCACCCTACCGGCAAACAAATATCAGACCGCCGGGGATTTGTTGGCAGAGCTGGCTAGCCAAGGCGGCCCCTGGGCGCAATTACAAGGCGACCAACCCGTAATGATTGCCATCAATCAGGCGATGGCAAAGTCCAATGCCACGGTGAAGGCAGGCGATGAGGTTGCTTTCTTTCCACCGGTAACCGGGGGTTAATATGATCAGCATTCAGACGGACGATTTTGATGCCGGCACCGAATATGCGGCGCTTCGGGAAAGCGGAACCGGTACCGGGGCGATTGCGACCTTTACGGGACTGGTTCGAGACTCTGGCGACACTCAGGGCGTTTCCGGCCTGTTTCTGGAGCACTATCCGGGAATGACGGAGCAAGTCATTGCGGAGTTGATCGACGAGGCTTCACGACGGTGGGACGTGCGTCAGGCTCGGGTTATTCACCGGGTTGGCAAGCTTGAGCTGCAAGACCAGATTGTATTTGTAGGCGTGTGCAGTGCACACCGGGCCGATGCATTTGCCGCTTGCGAGTTTATTATGGACGCGCTTAAAACGTCTGCACCGTTTTGGAAAAAGGAGCTGTCTGAATCGGGAGAACATTGGGTAGAGCAGAAGGCGTCGGATGTTGCCCGAGGGGAGGCCTGGCGCAAATAGCTCCAGGGATCTGATTACGCCAGATAAACACCGTAACGCAGAACCCCGTCGCCCTCTTCCCGAACCCACTCCAACCTGTGGCCGGCCATATCGCACAGTGCCTGCAAATCCCGGCGACTGGTTGGATCATCAGCCAGGAACTCAACTAACGTGCCGCTGGGCAACCCCTGAATGCGCTTTTTAAAGCGCAAAATGGGGAGCGGGCACAGCAAACCGATCGCATCGATTCGATAGGCTTCAGCTTGCTCAGTCAAGGCGCACACTCGTTGCGCTGCTTTCCTGCTCCGCTGACGACCATCCGAACTGGCCCAGCAATAACGGAGCAGCGAAAGCGATCAGCAAGGCCGCAGCAAATGCCGCAATCATCACTTTCACGGAACGTCTCCTTTGCCTTGTTTAGCCTCCACCTCGGCCACCCACAGATCGTGGTGCTGACGCGCCCATTCCACATCCACCTGGCCATTACCCATCGCATCATAGGCGCCTTCCATACCCACCGTACCGATGTAGATGTGAGCGATAATGGCCAGCATCATGACGAACGCCACGATCGAGTGCCAGATGTTGGCATACTGCATCTCTTCATGCGGTGTCAGGGCCGTATTGAGATCTGTTCCAAAGACGCTGTTTATGACGCCGAATGTATCGGAAAACATCGGCATCTGGAACGGGAACAGCAGCGACAAACCGGATAGTGACACCGAAACGCCTAACACCATAACCGTCCAGAAAACGATCTTTTGACCGGCGTTAAATTTCTTGGCTGAAGGGTGTGAATCACTGAAAATTCCGCCCCCCGCCTTGAGCCACTGCCAATCCAGCTTATTGGGAATGTTATGCGCCACCCACATAAAAAAGGTCATGATCAAACCGATCATAAAGGCCCAGGAGATGTTGTTGTGTATCCACTTGGAGCCGGCGGCTAGAGTCGCGAAGGCATCGGCCCCGAAAACGGGAATCAGAAAGCTTCTGCCCATCAGTGTAATGAGCCCGGTTAGACCCAGCACAATGAACGAGCCTGCCAACAACCAATGGCCAAACCGTTCGATGGCTTTAAAGCGCTGGATCGTCACGCCAGACGGGCCACCTTCAATCCTGATTTTTCCGCGAATGAGGTAAAACACCACCAGCAGAAGGATGAAACCCAGGAGTGCGCCGCCGCCATAGGTAATGATCGGCCCCTCGCGCAGTTTAAGCCACGGCATGCCTCCGTCTTGGATCAGGACATCAGCTGCAGGCCCCCGCACCTGTGTGTTGGCATCGAATTCGTTATAGCGAATGGACCGGTAGGTGTCAGACAGTGAAACCCCGCCCCGAGTGCCTAATTGCTCGGTGGTAGGCGCCGCATTGGCTGGGTCGCCCAGATTTTCAGACCGAAAAGACGGATCAACTTTCAGCTGCTGCTGGCGAGCCATGATGTCTTCCAGGGTTTGCGCGCCCCCGGTCGCTGTCCGGTCCACCGCAGGTTCTGCCCACGCAGAGTTGAATGACAGGACTGCCAGCATAAAGAGAGCGACAGCCAATAGTTTTGCATTCATGAGAGCGCTCCAACGGAATAAACAAGAAGCATTCGTTACCTCAATGGATTCCGGGGCCCAAAGGCCCCGGAAAGCTCAGGCAAACTTATGCACCCTTCCTCTCGTAGGCTGTGCCCCATCCCCAGGCGCCCGAACCGAAGCCCCGGCTCACCACGCGCTGGCGATAGATGTCGGCCACCTCGTTGCCATCACCGGCCAACAAAGCTTTGGTCGAACACATTTCCGCACACAGAGGCAGTTTTCCCTCTGCGATCCGGTTACGCCCGTATTTGGAGTACTCGGCCGCGGAGTGATCTTCTTCCGGGCCACCTGCACAGAACGTGCATTTGTCCATCTTGCCCCGGCTACCAAAGTTGCCCGCTTGCGGGAACTGAGGCGCGCCGAAGGGGCAAGCGTAGAAGCAATACCCACAACCAATGCACAGATCCTTGGAGTGCAACACGATGCCGTCTTCAGTCTGGTAGAAGCAATCCACCGGACAAACAGCCATACAAGGCGCATCTGAACAGTGCATGCAGGCTACCGAAATCGAACGCTCGCCCGGCTTACCATCATCGATGGTCACCACGCGCCGACGGTTGATACCCCATGGGACTTCATGCTCGTTTTTACAGGCCGTGACGCAGGCATTACATTCGATGCAGCGTTCGGCGTCGCAAAGGAATTTTGCACGTGCTTGTCCTTCAAGTGCCATGATCTACACCTCCTGTTATGCCGGCATGATCGAACACAGGGTGGCCTTGGTCTCTTGCATCTGCGTGACCGAGTCGTACCCGTATGTTTGAACAACGTTTGTCGATTCACCCAGAACATAGGGATCCGAGCCTTTCGGGTACTTATCCCTCAAAGACTTGCCCTCCAGGTGCCCACCGAAGTGGAACGGCATAAAGGCTACTCCCTCGCCAACCCGTTCGGTCACCAACGCTTTGACTTTAATTCGCCCGCCTTCCGGACCGGTTACCCAGACATCCTTGCCATCACGAATATTCAGGTTGTTCGCATCTCGCGTATTCACCTCGATGAACATGTCTTGCTGCAACTCGGCCAACCATGGGTTCGAACGAGTCTCGTCTCCGCCTCCTTCGTATTCGACCAGACGGCCTGAGGTCAAAATGATGGGGAAGTCCTTGCTGAAGTCCTTCTTCTGAATGGACTCATACAAAGTCGGCACACGCCAGAACGTTTTGTCTTCGTAGGTCGGGTAGTCTTTAACCAGATCGCGCCGCGTTGTATAAAGCGGTTCGCGATGACGCGGCACGGGATCGGGGAAGTTCCAGACCACGGTCCGCGCTTTGGCATTACCGAAGGGCGCACACTCGTGCTTGATCGCCACACGCTGTATGCCGCCGGACAGGTCTGTCTTCCAGTTGGTCTGGGGGCCGGCCACGGCGTCTATCGAGGCACGTTCCTCGGCCGTAAGATCCCCGTCCCAGCCCAGATCCATCAACATTTGCATGGTGAACTCGGGATAACCGTCCTTGATGTCCGAGTTTTTCGAGTAAACGCCCTCGGCCAACAGGTTTTCACCGTTGCGCTCAACACCGAATCGGGCTCGGAAGGTCAGGCCACCCTTGGACACGGGCAACGACATATCGTACAGATTCGGTGTACCCGGGTGATTCATTTCCGCCGTACCCCAACAAGGCCAGGGCATGCCATAGATATCCCCGTCGCAAGGGCCACCCTTCGCACGAAGAGTGGTTTTGTCGAAGTGATGCTGATACTTCATGTGCTTTTTCAGGCGCTCCGGCGATTGGCCGGTGTAGCCAATGGTCCACATACCGCGGTTGAATTCCCGGGTTATGTCTTCAATCACCGGCTCGTCACCTTCGATCGCGATATTGCGGAACATGCGGTCGGTAAAACCGAACTTGTCGGCAAACAGCTTCATGATTTCGTGGTCAACCTTTGAGTCAAACAGTGGCTCAACCACTTTTTCACGCCACTGCAGCGACCGGTTCGATGCGGTTACCGAACCACTGGTTTCGAACTGAGTGGTCGTTGGCAGCAGATAAGCCCCATCTTTACGATCATGCAACACAGCGGAAACGGTCGGAAACGGGTCCACCACTACCAGCAGATCCAGTTTCTCCATCGCTTCCTTCATTTCAAGCATACGAGTCTGGGAGTTGGGCGCGTGGCCCCACAGCACCATCGCCCGGGTGTTATCAGGCTGGTCGAGGTTTTCCTTGGCCTCCAGAACCCCGTCAATCCAGCGGGACACCGGAATCCCCTTCTCGTTCATCATGGCTTTGGATTTGCCGTTTTTGTCCCAGACGGCAAACCGGCCCTTCAGCCAGTCCGGTTCTTCCTCCCAGACCCGCGCCCAATGTGCCCAGGCACCCGCGCTCAGGCCGTAGTACCCAGGCAGAGTGTCGGCCAGAACGCCGAGGTCGGTCGCTCCCTGAACGTTATCGTGACCACGGAAGATGTTAGTTCCGCCGCCTGGCGTCCCCATGTTCCCCAGCGCCAACTGCAAGATGCAGTAGGCCCGGGTGTTGTTGTTGCCGTTGGTGTGTTGAGTACCGCCCATACACCAGATCACTGTGCCCGGGCGGTTATTGGCCAGAGTTCGGGCGACACGTTCAAGCTGCGCTCCCGGCGCACCAGTGACACGCTCGACTTCTTCCGGATTCCAGCGTTTCACCTCTTCCCGAATTTCATCCATGCCCCAAACCCGGGTGCGGATGAACTCTTTGTCTTCCCATTTGTTTTCAAAGATGTGCCAGAGAATGCCCCACACCAGGGCAACATCTGAGCCCGGCCGGAAACGGACAAACTCATCCGCGTGAGCCGCTGTGCGCGTGAAGCGTGGATCACACACAATGAGCGGCGCGTTGTTTTCTTCCTTGGCTTTCAGAATGTGCAGAAGCGAGACCGGATGGGCTTCGGCAGGGTTGCCCCCGATCAGGAAAATCGCTTTGGAGTTGTGAATATCGTTGTAAGAGTTGGTCATAGCCCCGTAGCCCCAGGTGTTGGCTACGCCGGCTACGGTGGTTGAGTGACAGATCCGGGCCTGATGATCAACGTTGTTCGTGCCCCAGTAGGCAGCGAATTTACGGTATAAATACGCCTGTTCGTTATTGAACTTTGCACTGCCCAGCCAATAGACCGAGTCCGGCCCGCTCTCGTCGCGGATTTGCAGCATCTTGTCGCCAATTTCGTTGATCGCCTGATCCCAGGAGATCTTCTGCCATTGGCCATCAACCATTTTCATGGGGGATTTGAGGCGACGCTCGCCGTGCGCATGCTCGCGCACCGAAGCGCCTTTGGCACAGTGGGCGCCCATATTGAAAGGGCTGTCCCAGCCCGGCTCCTGCCCGACCCAGGTGCCATTCTGGACTTCAGCCTCGACGGTGCATCCCACCGAGCAGTGAGTACACACGGATTTTCTGCGAACGATTTGCCCGCCTTCGGTCGAAGGATCCGCAGCTTCAACCCGCCCCGATGTCAGCGATAAAGCCGCCATGCCCCCCACTGCAACGCCAGAAGCCGCCAGAAACTGGCGGCGGTCCAACGTTTTGGCAGCGAGAGATGAAAGTAAAGATCCTGCACGGGGGCCTTTCGCAACCCCGTTGGTCTTCTTCCGCAACATGTCTCTTACCTCTCTCTTATTATTCTCTTTATCCGGAGGCGTTATCACCCAAGAGCATCACGCAATCTTGAATGAATCACACATCCTTAAAAGCGAGCCGATTCGAAATACTTGCGAGTGTGCTCCGTGTCGCGCAGGCCGCGGCTTTTGGGCGCGTCGTTCTTGACGACCTCAGCTGCGGCGTTTGGTGCAACGGCCATCGCCACGGCTGCCGGAGCTGCAGTGGCGGCCAGTTGCAGGAAACGGCGACGACTGTTTTCACGTTTCGGGCTATCCATAGGACCCTCCCCATGGGTTAAGGAACCGTGTTGGCTCCGGTTACTGAATAGCAAAGGCATCCGCTTCAACGGCCATAAAGGCTCGCCCAAGCGAACCCACAGGCGCGTAGAAGATGGCGCCTTGCGCTTCTTCCAAATCGGTAAAAAACAATCCGGCCCACTTTGCCAGGTGCCCGTCGAAAAAGGACTTTTGCGAAGAGAGATCACTGTCGCACGGAAAATCACCGGTAATAATGCCTGCCATGATTTCGCAAAGCGTGCCGATGTGATCTTCAGGTTCTTTGATATCGCTACGGGCTCTGATGCCTCGGGCCATTAGGTCGGTTCGCAGTTCGGCAAGGGGTTTCTCGTTCAAAAAACCGGTCAGGTAATAACTGGCGTAGGGCAACAGTTCTCCACGGCCAAGCCCAACGAACAAGTTGTTGTACTCGCGTGTGGCATCGAAAGGAGAGGTGCGTTCGGCGAGCGCGGCCAGCTGTCTGGATGCTGAACCTAGAGGGGTGTCGTCGCCTTGCAACGAGGCTAGCCCTTCAAGCAACTCGGCTGAAGGCGGGTTGCCGAGCAAGGTACCCAGCAACTGATAGATTTGCGCCCTCGCTCGATCTTCATCACTGATCGAGCGAGGGCATGGAACCTCAGCTGTATTAACCAAGAGTCTGTCCTTAGCGCTTATTGTTTGAATTATGTACTACTTACTCTGTATAGCCCTGATCCAGCACCAACGCAACTCAGCCCCTCGGGCGCTTACTCAAAACGCATCCTTGGGCGATACTGTTGCACGACGTCTGGCTCAGGCCTCGCGGCTTCGGGTTCCGCGCTCGGTTTGTCAGGGGCGGGGACAGCTTCCGTTTCAGCCCTGAGCTCTGACGGTTCTGTCTTGGTCTCAGGCTGAACCACATCCGGAGTCGGTGCGGGTGTCTCTGCTTGTTCATTCAGTTTTTTCGATCTATCAATCAGCCCCTGCCCTACCTTATACAACGTCTGTGCACCTTTGACGGTGGGGCCTGCAGCCGTGAAATCCTCGTCATAGTCGTTAAGCCCATCCAGTACCGCCAGCACGGGATTGGATCTCCAAAGCGATCGCAGTGCTTTTCGGCGCAGAAGATCCGGGATTTCTTTGCGCATAAACCCGGTCACATCGGTGCCCAGCTCTATGTTATCTGGGTCGGGCAAACCGTATTTTTCGAGGATTTCCTGTTCGGACAAAGCCTCGTTACGGGCCAGCTCTTGTTCCTCCGGAGCAATTTCCGCCGCCGGAGAGGGCACTTGGGCCGTTGGCAGCCCGGAATCCCGGTCGGTTTGCGTTTTTAAGCGTGACCAACGCTGTAAACGTGACTCTGCCATCACTGCAACCTCGGTTTTTTCATGTTGGCGGGCGCACGATAAACGTCGCTTTCCTGGCGAATACGCGGATCGCCTTTCGCATCTTCGACGCCATCCACCCGGACCTCGTCGCGGCGGCGCTTCTTGAAAGGCTCTTCGATGTAGTGCATGTCGATAAACTCTTTGATCCACGCCGCCAGAGACTCCGGAACCGGCACCGCTTCAACCATGCTCTCGCCACTGTCCAGAGAATCCAGTGCCTCATGGGCGCTGGCGGTTACCGAGCTGACAACCCATCCCGATGGAGACTGGCTGGTTGGGTCTTTATCCATGATGACCCAAACGGAGGGCACCTCCATGTTGAGCGACACCAGATACCCCTCGACATCCGCACGATACAGTTCCATGGTCACCGTGCCCGCGTGGTAATCAATCACCTCGCCTTCGTGAACCAGCTCTTTCCAGAAAGCTTGCGGCGCTCCCGGGATGATGGCGACCGGCTTCCAGATCTCACGCACCCAACGCGTCACGCCGGGCGAGCGGCGAACCACGGCGCCAACTTGCAACTCGCGTCTCCACTGCTCTGTTCGACTGCTCATGACCCTTCTCTTTTGTTATCGACTGACTTTAGTAGGGATCCGACACTTAACCAATTGTCCAAAACTAAATGGCTGTGGCATGCTCATGAAGTAAAGCCAATTCGCATACAGATAACAACAACGAAACGGGCTGGATTCCTGATGACGGCACATAAAACCCTAGTGTTATGCTCCTGCGACAAAACGCAGCGGTTCGACCCGAAGCTGCTGCAAACGGCCGCGGGTGCCGAACAGGTGGTCGAGGTGAATCAACTGTGTGGCAACGAGTTGGGCATTGCCGCGGAACACCTGGCAGCGAACAACGAAGTGCTCATCGCCTGCGGTCAGCAGGCTGCTTTGTTTGAGCGCCTCGCTGAGGACATTTACGCC
The DNA here is from genome assembly GCF_030718085.1 of Marinobacter sp. MDS2. NCBI lineage: Bacteria > Pseudomonadati > Pseudomonadota > Gammaproteobacteria > Pseudomonadales > Marinobacteraceae > Marinobacter > Marinobacter sp. MDS2. Next base: position 2,162,177 of record NZ_JAVAJF010000001.1, on the reverse strand, counting down.
GAGACTCAACACGCGGCACCACTCAACACCATTGACATCAGGGACCGGGCGGGCTGGAGTTCGCCCGATGCCAAGCCCGAGCGGCTGGCTGCGAAACAGGCGGCTCTGGTTGCCGCCGCCCAGCTAGCGCCCCCAATCGCCCCTGCGAAAAGCATTCAGTCCAGCGGTGTATGTTGCATTATCGGCCCGACCGAGCAGGCGCTCAGGATGGCTGAACTGGTCAAAGACGAGTTGGGAGTCACGTGCATCGTTAATGATGCTGGCCCCGTACAGTTACCTTCCGCAGCGTACGATGTGGCGAAAGGCCAGCTCGCGTCGGCTTATGGCGCGCTGGGCAACTTCAAGCTGGAATTTACCCAGCTGCAAACCCTGAACCCGGCAGGTCGCGGTGCCCCGAATTACAGCGACGTGAAAGCCAGCGCCCGAAGCGAGTGCGACGTGCTTATCGACCTGCGCGGAGGTGCCCCTGCATTTCCCAGCCATCAGAAACGCAACGGTTATTTCTGGGCCGATCCGAACAAGGCAGGAGAGCTGGAACGCATAGCCCTGACCGCCCGGGAGCGTGTCGGCGAGTTTGAAAAAACCGTGTATTTCAGATTGGAAGAATCCTTGTGTGCGCACTCCCGAGCCAACAAGCCCGGCTGCACGCGATGTTTGGATGTGTGCCCCACCGAAGCGATTTTCTCAGCTGGCGATCACGTTCAGATCGATTCCGATATCTGCGCCGGCTGCGGCTCTTGTGCGGCCGTGTGCCCGACCTCTGCCATCAGTATGACGGAATCCCCGTTCGAGGCATTGACCAAGGCTCTGGAGGTCATGGCCAAGGTGTATCGCGAGCACACCCACGAATCCCCACGCTTGCTGTTTCACACCCTCGGCGCCGGTACCGAGGCCATTGCCTATCTGGCTCGGTACGATAATGGTCTGGCCGATGATTTAATCTCCTTGGGGCTGGACCATACCGACCGGATTGGTCACGCGGAAATCATGGCTGCTTTCGGAGCAGGCTATGCCGAAGTGTTGATTCTGGCGGATAACGAGAGGGATCGCCGGGCGGTGGCGGCCGAAGTTGAACTGGCCCAGGCGATGCTTAAAGGCACCCACAATTCACCGAGCCGGGTTCGGGTTATCGAACCGATCGAGCTCTGCAACCCGGGTGACAACGCTGGCAGAGTGAGTGAGCCCGTTCTGCTGGTCGGCGGACGCCGGGACATCACGCGCGTAGCGGTTGCCGCGATGGCCGACAAGATCGAAGCGCCTATCCCGCTGTCCGCAGGCGCACCCTACGGAGCGATCAACATTGACTCCGATAAATGCACGCTTTGCCTGGCTTGTGTGTCGCTGTGCCCGACCGGCGCTCTTGGCGACCACCCGGACAGGCCTGAAGTTCAGTTCACCGAAAACGCGTGTGTGCAATGCGGGGTCTGCGACAGCACCTGCCCGGAGACAGCCATCACACTGGTTCCCCAGCTGGATCTGTCCAAGGATGCCCTCAGCGCCCGGCCACTTCATGGTGAGGAGCCTTACGAATGCATCAGTTGCGGCACTCCGTTTGGGGTCGCCAGCACCATCAACCGAATTATTGAAAAGCTGGAAAACCAGCATTGGATGTACAAAAACTCTGACAACGTTCAGCTCATCAGAATGTGTGACAACTGCCGCGTCAAGGCCCAGTTCCATAGCGATCAGGCACCTATGGCAGGGGGTGAACGCCCCCGGGTTCGCACCAGCGATGACTACCTAGACAGCTAATAATCAAACAGGGTTCAGCATGGTCGAATACACTGAAGTCGGAAAACCCAACCTGATTGGCACGGATGCACCCAGGCCACAAGACAAAAACCCCAGGGGCATTAGCCGGATCATCGCCATTTCATCGGGCAAAGGCGGTGTGGGCAAATCAACCGTGGCCTCCAACCTCGCGGTGGCGCTGGCGTCGAAGGGTCTGAAAGTTGGTCTCTTGGATGCGGATGTTTACGGGCCCAGCCAGCCCCGCATGCTGGGCATTTCGGGCCGCCCATCCAGCCCCGATGGACACACCATCCTGCCCTTGCGCAACCACGGCGTAACCCTGATGTCGCTGGGCCTGATGGCGTCCGAAGAGGAAGCCATCGTCTGGCGAGGACCTATGCTGATGGGCGCCCTGGAACAGATGATGAATCAAGTGGACTGGGGCAGGCTGGATGTATTGCTGGTGGACCTTCCACCGGGCACGGGGGACGTGCAAATGACGCTCAGCCAAAAGTTTTTTGTGGCCGGCGCCATTGTCGTCTCGACCCCACAGGACATTGCTCTGATGGATGCGCGCAAAGGCATCGATATGTTCAACCGCATGGATGTGCCGCTGTTCGGCGTCATTGAAAACATGGCCTCGTTTGTCTGTGACGGCTGCGGCAAAGAACACCACCCGTTCGGATCCGGCGGCGCCCGGGCCGAGGCAGCAAAGATCGGCGCTGCGTTTTTAGGCGAGATTCCGCTCGATCTGGACATCCGCATCGGCTCGGACGGTGGCGTGCCTATCGTGGTATCCAAACCGGAAAGCCCGCAAGCGAAAGCCTTCCAGCGCATCGCCGACGAGGTCATCGCTTCTGACGTCTACGCCCGGGCCATCCTATGATCGAATCTCCCCTGTTTCCCCCACTCCTGACGGGCGAAGTCGTCCCCCCACACACAGATCCGTTCAACAAGGCGGTCAGCCGCGCCATTGCCGGTATCGACTCCGGCACCATTTTTTATTCGGACACCAGCGAGAACCTGCGCGCAGCACTGGTTTTGGCACCGGAAACCACGCTGGAGGAAGCCATCCTAGCCGTTTATGTCGCGCAAATAGGCCTCGCTGAAAGCTTGGGTGCACTGGCACCACCGGAAGTTCCTGTGCACTTCCAATGGCCTGACCGAATCAAGGTCAATGGCGCACTCTGTGGCGAGGTTCGTTTTGCGACCGATGCATCAGACCCCAAGGCTCACCCCAGCTGGCTGGTGATTGGTATTGATGTGCCGTTCCAACAAGTTCCGAACGAGCCAGGCGAGAAGCCCAACCAGACCTGTCTTATCGAAGAAGGCTGCGTTGATATCACTCCTATGGCACTACTGGAAAGCTGGTCCAAACACACGCTTTTGTGGCTGACCTACTTCCTGGACAGCGGTTTTGAGCGCGTGCACAACGATTGGCGACCACGCTGCGACACCTTGGGCAAAGTAATCGATTACCCGAAACCCGGCACCTTTGTCGGGCTGGACGATAAAGGCCGAATGTTGCTGCGACAGGGCGCCATGACAGAGACCTTGAGTTTGATTACCTTCGCGGAGCACGTATGAAACTCGCCCGAACCTTGCGTCTGGATATATCCGATGAGAACGTCTTTGAATCGCCGGCTCCCAGCGGTGAATGGGCCATTTCGGGAGGATTCGAGTTTTCCAACTGGACAGAGGCGAACCTGACCGGCAAAGCCCGACAAGCGTTCAGCAACGGTTGGTATAGCGTCGAATCTGGCGGCCGTGCCAGCTTTGTTGGCGTGTGCAAAATCACCGACAGCGAATTAGAACAGCTAAAGAAAACGCTGGCGCACACCTTTGTCGAGCATTATGGCGCACCAAACCTTGATGCGGCCTACCCTGTCGCCAGCGAAGAAATCGACCAGATGTGTGCAATGTGTGAGGACTTCGAGGAGAACACCTTGCTCATGGTCAGCCGCCGGCTGACCGAATTGGGAGTGGAGGAAACGTATCGCTCCCGAGCCCCGCAAGAGGCATCGTTAGAGGCCTTTGCGGTGCACGGCAGTGTTGAGTAATTACAGCCCGAAGCTGGCGTAAGGCATGAACCGAACCGGGGTTCCCGGTTCTATTTGCTGAGCGCTTTCATCCAGTTCGACCAACCCCTCGGACCAGGCCAGACCGGTCACTCGGCCCGAGCCTTCAGAACCGAAAACTTCGACCTGGCCATCCCGCACCCGGGCACGCAACATCTCGCTACGCCCCGGTTTCTTGTTCTTATGGAAGTTGGCCGGCATGACATAGGCCTGGGGTTCGAACCACCCTCTCCCGGCAAGCAGTGCCATTGCCGGTGCACCGAAGCGTAGCGCGCAGACCCACGCAGCCACCGGATTGCCCGGCAACCCCACCACTGGCGTACCTTGGTACATGGCCAGCGCAAGGGGGCGGCCCGGTTTTATGGCAATCCGCCAGTTGCTGATATCACCGTGGGCTTTCAGTGTTTTTGACACGTGATCCTCGTCGCCTGCGGATATGCCACCACTGGTCAGGATCAGATCACACTGTTGTGCCCCGCGTTCCAAAGCCGCTTTAACATCCTCAGCCCGGTCAAGCACATGGCCAAGGTTTACCAGCTGATAACCAAGCTGTTCTACCAGCGCGCTCAGCATTGGAAGGTTGGCATCGTAGATTTGCCAATCGGTAACATCGGAACCGACCGGTTTCACTTCATCGCCGGTGGACAAAACGCCAACTCGGAGCCGCTGATAAACATCCACCGACTCGACACCCACGCTGGCAAGGACCGAAATTTGCGTCGGTGTCAGGCGGGTACCGGCCGTGAGAATTTTGTCCTGTACATGAATATCCTCTCCGGCCTGTCGCACGTTAGCACCCGCTTTTAACGTGCCTTGCAAATGCAGCTGGCCATCAATGACCTCGCAATCTTCTTCCAGCACCACCGTATCGGTTCCCACCGGTATCACCGCACCGGTCAGAATTCGTATGGCATAGCCTTCAGGTACATGCTCCCAGTAGGGCTCTCCGGCCGCGCTTCGGCCATCAACAAGCGGCAACGCGCAAGGAACCTCGGTCAAGGGGCCTGCGAGCGCATAACCATCCACCGCCGAGTTGCTGCTGGGAGGGTGGGATCGGGGCGCATAAACATCGCTTGCCAAAATCCGGCCATTCACCCGCGCCAGTGGCACCGAGTGTTCCACGTCCACCACCGGGTGCAATCGCGTGTGCAGGCGCTTCAGCGCTTCGTCTACCGGTGTCCAGTTCACCCCGGGGGGCAAGGCAAAACAGTCATTACGGAGCGGTTTCATGACTCTCCCGATGTTTAATTATTCACAGCCCAGCACAAAGTCAGCAATACCAGAGACATCGTTCAGATCAAAAACGGGACCCGAGAACTCGGCAGCGTAATCCGCAGCCACCGCGACAATACTGGAATCGTCCAAATACAGGGGCATTCGCGAACCGTCTTGCCGGTGCACCTCGATTTTTCGATGCGAGTGAGTTTTGAAACCTTCCACCACAACCCAGTCACAAGGCCCCAAACGAGCCAGTAATTCATCCAGTGTCGGCTCTGTGGCACCCCGTAGTTCATGCATGATCGCGAATCGTTGACCACCTGCCAGAATCACTTCCTGAGCGCCCGCACTCCGGTGCCTGTAACTGTCGGTGCCCGGCTGATCGATATCCACCTTGTGGTGAGCATGCTTGATCGAACTGACGGTCAGCCCTCTGCCAGCAAGCTCGCTGATCAACGCACTGGCCAGAGTTGTTTTCCCGGAATCTTTCCAGCCCACGATACCGATCACATTCACGTAAGGTGTTTCTCCGCCCATGCCAGATCATCCGGCGTGTTGATATTGAAAAAATCGCCTTCGCCAAAAACCACCAGAGTCTCCCCCTGCGCTTGGGTCCACTGGCGAATCTTGCGCACACCGTCGTTCAGGGCGGCTCGCAGATCATGCCGCAGGGCAACCTGCCAGCGGCCAAAGGTCGGTTGGGGCAATCTACCTCGCTCGGGGTCTGGGGTGGCAGCCAGCACCACCGGAGTATCGTATTCACCCAGCCGCTGCACCAGATCCCGCGGGAAAGAGGGCGTATCGGCAGCAACGCTGATCAGCCAGTCATACCCCTGCTCAGCGGCCCAATCCATACCCGCCAGCACGCCGGCCAATGGCCCGGGGAAATCCTCGATAGAATCCGCCACCACGGGTAAGTTCAAATCATCAAAACGGCTCAGGTCGCCATTGGCATTCAGCACAACCGCATCAACCTGCGGGGTGATGCGCTCGATCACACGGTCAATTAATGACCGGTCCCCAAGCATCAACCGCCCTTTGTCTCCACCGCCCATGCGACTGGCTTGGCCTCCGGCCAGAATCACCGCGCACTCAGTCATGCCCTGCTCCTTTTCGGCGCAGCTTTTTGTCTTCATCCGGCACCTGCGATAGATCCTGATCGAACACCAGACGATGCTGGCCACTGAGACAGGTGAACTTCTTGCCGCGCATGCGTCCGATCAGTGTCAGGCCCACTTGCCGGGCAATATCAACGCCCCAAGCTGTGAAGCCCGACCGACTGATCAGCGTTGGGATACCCATCAAAGCCGTCTTGATGACCATTTCCGAGGTTAATCGGCCGGTTGTGTAGAGCACCTTGTCCTCCGCTGGCACGCCATTGAGGTGCATCCAGCCGGCGATTTTATCAACAGCATTGTGACGTCCGACATCCTCCATGTAAGCAAGGATCTCGCGACCATGGCACAGGGCGGTGCCATGGATGGCGCCGGTTTCCATGTACAGACTGGGGGTGTGGTTAATCTGGTAGGAGAGATCGTAAAAAGTGCTGGTGTGGACCGGTGTATCCGGTAAGGATAACCCTTCAAGCCCGGCCATCATATCGCCAAACACCGTGCCTACAGCGCAGCCCGAGGTGCGGGTTTTCTTTTCCAGTTTGCTTTCAACATCGGTGACGCCCGCTGTGCGTACCACAACAACTTCAAGCTCTTCGTCGAAGTCGATCCCGGTGATCTGGTCGCTGGCTTTCAGCATGCCTTGATTCAGCAAAAAACCAAGAGCCAGGTACTCCGGATGATCGCCGATGGTCATGGCGGTGACGATCTCCTGACTGTTCAGGTAGATGGTCAGCGGGCGCTCTTCAATCACGCTGATGGATTTGCCTTCGCCGTTTTCATCAACGCCCTCAACGCCACGGGACAGGCGAGGGTCTTTCGGGTCGGGAAGTAGGGGCTCAATCGTCATTTTTGTTATAGCCGTTTCATGATCGCCACAGAATGGAATATGTAACGATCATGCCAGAGATTTACCTATTTGGCATTCGGGAAAAACAACTGCTGCCCATCAACCTTAAAGTCGGCAATCGCTTGCTGCCCTTCTTCAGAGAGCAGCCAATTATGCCACTGCCGGGCCAGGTCATGCTTCAGATGGGGGTGTTTCTCCTCGGAAAGCAACAAACTGCCGTACTGGTTGAACAGCACTTTGTCGCCCTCAAAGAGCAGGGTCAGGTTCTGACGGTTTCCAAAAGCTACCCAAGTGGCACGATCGGACATCACATAGGCATCCATGGCCGCTGCGGTGTTAAGCGTTGGCCCCATGCCGCTGCCGAGTTCCCGGTACCAGTCGCCCTCGGGCTCGACACCAGCGCTTTGCCAGCGGCGTAATTCGGCCCGATTGGTGCCGCTGTCATCCCCGCGGGACGTGAAGGGCGCTTCTGCACTGGCAATCGCCGAGAAGGCTTCAGCCGCGCTCTTTGCCTTACCTATAGCCGCGGGATCCCCTGCGGGACCAATCAACACGAAGTCGTTATACATTACATCGGCTCGCTCACTGGCGTAGCCGTTCTCGACAAAGCGCTGCTCGCCTGCAGTATCGTGCACCAGAAGGCTGTCCGCATCACCTCGGCGCGCAATTTCAAACGCCTGCCCGGTACCCACCGCCACCACGCGCACTTCAATGCCGGTGGCGTCTTCAAATTTTGGCAGGATGGAATCGAACAATCCGGAGTTCTCGGTGGAGGTTGTCGAGGCCAGGGTAATGTAGTCTGCTGCGTAGGCGCTGAGCGTGAGGCCCATGGCAGCTGCACCGGCGAGCATTAACTTCAAGGTCTTAGGCATCCTGTCTTCTCCTTTTGACGGATAACAGCTTTGTTGGGGACTTCTATTCGACCAGCTCTCCGGCCACAAACGCCTGTGCTTTCAAAGAAACCGGCTGGTTAAAAAAGGTGTCGGCGCTGGTGTGTTCACAAAGTATTCCGCCGGAGAGGAACAGCACATCCCCGGCCAGGCGCCGGGCCTGATGGATATCGTGGGTGGTCATCACAATACGCGTTCCCTGCCGGTGAAATTCGAGCACTGCCGCCTCGACGGCTTTAATCGCTGCCGGATCCAGTGCGGAGGTTGGTTCATCGAGGAACAGCACCTGAGGTGACAGCAGCCAGGCGCGCGCCAACGTCAGGCGCTGCTGTTGCCCACCGGAAAGCACCCTGGCGGGCACTTTGGCGCAGGCGGCCAGACCAAATCGATCAAGTGCATCCATGGCAAGCTTCATGCGTTCCCTGCGCGGAACATGATTCACCGCCAGAGCGTGCACTAGATTGGCGATCGCCGAGCGGCGCAGAAGCACCGGTTGCTGGAACACCATCGCTTGTCGGGGGCAGGCATTCTGACCTGACCAACAGATTTGCCCGCGCGTCGGCGACAGTAAACCATGGGCCAGACGCAGCAGAAGGCTCTTGCCCGACCCGTTCGGGCCCATCACCATGGTTGGGCCGATGCCGTCCAGGGTGAAAGAACAAGGGCCCAGCAAGTGTTTCCCCTCGTGGCTGAAAGCGACCTCGTCAAAACACAAGGCGGGCGGCGCCAGAAGCCCGGAGGATGAGCGCAAGTACGAGGCGTTCAGCGAAGTCATCCCAGTCGCCTCTTGGTTACTTCACCCACCAGATAGGCGCCGGCATTGATCAGCATCACCAGCGTCAGCAGAACAAGTCCCAGCCCGAGAGCCAACGGCAAGTTGCCTTTACCCGTTTCCAGCACAATGGCGGTGGTCATAACCCGGGTAACCCCGTCAATATTGCCACCGACCATCATCACGGCGCCCACTTCAGCACTGGCCCGGCCGAAGCCGGCGAGCAGAACGGTCAGTAACGCAAAGCGGGCATCCCACAACAAGGTGGGCATCATTCGCGCCCGTGACATGCCAAGGGAAACGAACTGCTCACGGTATTCTCCGAGCATTTCCTCGATTTTCTGGCGCGACAACGCGGCCAGGATCGGCAACACCAGCACCACCTGAGCGATCACCATGGCGCCCGGTGTAAACAGAAAACCGAGTTCTCCCAGTGGGCCGGCGCGCGAGAGGAGCAAATACACCACAAGCCCCGCCACCACCGGCGGCAACCCCATCAGAGCATTGAGCGCCACAATCACCCCCCCGCGACCGGGAAAGCGCCACAACGCGACGGCAGCCCCTAAAGGAAAACCCAGCACGGCCGCTATCAAAACCGCCATGAGGGATACCTTCAGAGAAAGCACCACGATCTGGAATAACGAGGCGTCGAGACTGACCAGAAGCGAGAGAGCCACATAGAACGCATTATCTTCCAAAGCTGCGTCTCCTTGTTATTTGAGCATCGTGGCGTTTATAACTACGCTTTGCACAGCCTTCTGAAAAATATGCAACAAAAAACAGTCCTATGCTTAACGGGACGCAGGAGAAACGATGCCCCTTCCCACGTACCTCACCACGACCGAAGCCGCCGAATATCTGCGCCTGAAGGAGCGCAAAATTTACGACCTGGTCAGTCAAGGCGTTATTCCCTGTGTGCGGGTAACGGGAAAGCTTCTGTTTCCTCGCCAGCGTATCGATCTCTGGCTGATGAACCACCTGGAGGGCGACGATGCGGTCAGCGCTCCGACACCGCCGGTTTTGGCCGGCAGCCAGGATCCGCTTCTGGAGTGGGCGGTGAAAGAAAGCGGTGCGGAGCTGGCCTTGCTGTGTCAGGGCAGCGGCGACGGCGTGCAAAGACTGGTTGATGGGCGCGCGATGCTGGCCGGCATGCACATCTGGCACGCGGGAACCCGGCGTTACAATGAGCCCGCCACCCTGGGGCTGAGCGGCATGCGCGATCTGGTGCTGATCCGTTGGGCTAAGCGTCAGCAAGGGCTTCTGTTAACGCCCGAGAACCCTCATCAAATAACGCGGTTAGAAGATATCACCCGCCCCGGCATACGCATTGCCCATCGCCAACCCGATGCCGGTGTCAGCCATTTGCTGCAGAGTTTGCTCGCTCGCCACCATATCGACGCCAGCACGCTGGCATGGGCCGAACACCCGTCGCTCAGCGAGGACGATCTCGCGTTGGTTATCCGCCAGGGCGAAGCGGATATCGGCGTGGGAATTGAAGCGGCCGCTCGGCGCCAAAGACTGGCGTTTATCCCTTTGCAGGAGGAACACTTCGACTTGGCGATGCGCAGGCGTCACTACTTTGATCCCGCGCTGCAGCGTTTGTTGGCATTTGCCAGAAGCGATCGTTTCATTCAGCGGGCCGAAGCACTTGGCGGCTACGACATCCGTGAGCTCGGGAAGGTGGTCTATAACGCTTGAACCGGACAATAAAAAACCGCCCGAGAGCATGGCTCCGGGGCGGCTTTCGGCCTATCAGGATGCAATCAGAGATTGCTGTCCAGGAAAGCGGCCAACTGCGACTTGGACAGCGCCCCGACTTTGGTCGCGTCCACATTGCCGTTCTTGAACAGCATGAGGGTCGGGATACCACGAATGTTGAACTTGGGTGGGGTCTGCTCGTTTTCGTCGATGTTCAGTTTGCAGACTTTGAGCTTGCCTTCGTATTCGTCGGCGATTTCTTCCAGAACCGGCGCGATCATTTTGCAGGGACCACACCACTCAGCCCAGTAATCTACCAGTACCGGAACGTCGGATTTCAGTACGTCCTGTTCGAAGGAAGCGTCGGTGACATTAACGATATTTCCGCTCATTACCTATTCCTGATTCAGGCGCTCCAGCTGTTTTTGTATCAGCAAAGGAGTCGCTGTTGGCTATAGCAGACGGTTAATCTTCTGTTCATGGAAGCCGTCTACCCGAAAGTCGATAGGCAATACTTTACGCGATTGGCGCCGTGGATGTGAAGTAAGTTGTATCCACCCCGTGTTCGATCGGTGTCAGTATTGTCCACATCCGGCTACTGACACTTTGCTGATATTTCCCTTATAGTACAGCCAAGTTCACTCTACACAGGACGCCTATCACCGTGACGGCCGAATCTATTGCCGAGTACGACACCCCTACCCCGGAACTGCTGGCTTCCATCGATATGGGGTCCAACAGTTTTCACATGGTGGTCGCCCGTCTGGTGCACGGAGAGATCCGTACCGTAGAGAAAATGGGTGAAAAAGTTCAACTTGGTGCCGGGCTGGACGAGCACAACAACCTGAGCGAAGAGGCTCAGCAGCGCGGTATCGAATGTCTTCGCCGGTTTGCACAGCGGCTACAGGGCACGCCACCCGAGGGCGTGCAGATTGTCGGTACCAATGCACTGCGTGTTGCCCGCAATTCGCAAGAGTTTATCGACAAAGCGGAAGAAGTTCTTGGCTATCCGGTGGAGGTCATCGCCGGCCGGGAAGAAGCCCGGCTGATTTACCTGGGCGTTTCGCACACGCTTTCGGACGACGAAGGCCGTAGGCTGGTGATCGATATCGGTGGCGGCAGTACCGAATTTATTATCGGCGAGCGTTTCGAGCCGCAAGAACTGGCGAGCATGCACATGGGCTGCGTGTCTTTCCGGAACCTGTATTTCCCGGATGGCAAGATCACCCGAAAGCAAATGGACAAAGCCATCATTCATGCCGAGCAGGAACTGCAGAGCATTTGGCGGCGCTACCGAGCCATCGGCTGGCAAAGTGCGGTGGGCTCATCCGGCTCGATCAAGGCGATAGCCAACGTTCTGGCAACCCTGAAACTGACCGATGGCACCATCACCCGCACGGCGATGGACGAGCTTCGCACGCGTTTGGTGGACATGGGTAACGTCAACAAACTCGCCGACCTTGGCGTTCGCGAAGACCGCCAAAGCATTTTCCCGGCCGGGTTTGCCATACTTCTGGCCGCGTTTCGCGCGCTGGACATTCAAGAAATGGAATTTGCCGACGGCGCGCTTCGGGAAGGCCTGTTGTACGATCTGCTGGGGCGAATTCAGCACGAGGACGTGCGCGAGCGAACCATTACCGCACTGCAGGAACGCTACCATGTTGATCAGGCGCATGGCACCGCGGTAGAGCACACAGCGCTTGCTGCCTGGGAGCAAGTCGCGGATGCCTGGGAGTTGCGCACGCCGGCGGACGAAGACGCTTTGCGCTGGGCTTGCCGGTTGCATGAAATCGGCCTGACCATTTCCCACTCGCAATACCACAAACACGGTGCGTATTTGCTGCACTACTCGGATCTGCCGGGCTTCACCCTGCAATTCCAGAGAGCGCTGGCCACCCTGGTTCGTGGCCACCGCCGCAAACTTGTGCCCGCAGTCTTCGAGTACGTGGAACCTGAAGACAAACCCCGGCTTCGGTACCTGTGTATCTTGCTTCGGCTTGCCGTGGTGATCCAGCACTCCCGCAATCTGGAGCCGGCACCGGATTTTTCACTGTATGCCGAGGAAGACAGGCTCACCGTCGAGTTTCCTCAGGGCTGGCTGGACGACCGCCCGTTGACGCTGGCCGACCTGCAGGACGAGCAAGACTACCTTGCCCGCCAGAACTTCACCCTGGACATCAAGACGCGGCTGAACTGAGGGTCAATTCCTCTTCGAGGTTTTCGACCGTTTCACTCACGTCCAGCCATTCCGCTTCCGTGTCTTCCAGTTGGCGCTTGAATACTGCTTGTTCCGCCAGCAGCTCCTTCAGGCGCACTTTATTGCTGTCATCATAGATCGAAGGGTCAGACAACGACGCCTCAACGGATGACAGCTTTTCCTGCAGTGTCTCCATCCGCGCTTCAAGCGTGCCCTGTTTCTTGCGCCATGGACTGATCTTTTTCCGTATTTCGGCTTCCTGCCGCTTGCGGGCTTTTCGCTCATCGGCACTCAACGTGGCCGCGCTGGCTTTGTTGCCAACCGTTTCTCCAACGACCTGCCGTTGCGGCGGCTCTTCGTCGTCTTTTCGGCGTTCCGCCAGCCAGCGCTCATAATCTTCCAGATCACCATCGTATTCTTTCACTGCGCCATCGGATACCAGCCAGAACTCGTCCACAGTATTGCGCAGCAGGTGTCGATCGTGAGACACCACCACAATGGCACCGTCGAAGTTCTGCAACGCCATGGTCAGTGCCTGGCGCATTTCCAGATCCAGGTGGTTCGTGGGCTCGTCCAACAGCAACAGATTGGGTTTCTGCCAGGCAATGACCGCCAACGCGACTCGCGCTTTTTCACCGCCCGAGAACGAACGGATCGGGCTCAATGCCTCGTCGCCGTGAAAATCAAAGCCACCGAGGAAGTTTCTCACTTTCTGTTCAGATGCCCGCGGATCAAGACGCTGCAAGTGCAGAAACGGACTGGCATCCAGATCCAGAGACTCAAGTTGATGCTGGGCGAAATAGCCGATGGCCAGGTTCTCACCCGCCGAGCGTTCACCCGACATCAGCGTGCCTTCACCACGAAGCGCATCCATAAAGGTCGATTTGCCGGCGCCGTTAGGGCCTAACAGACCAATGCGGGAACCCGGCAACAACGATAGGTTGATGTCTTTTAGAATCGTCGTATCGCCATGACCCGCCGACCCGTGACGAATCGACAACAACGGGCTCGATACCTTGTCGGCAACCGGAAATTCGAAGCTGAACGGTGAATCCACGTGAGCCGGCGCGATCCGCTCCATACGTTCCAGTGACTTGACCCGGCTTTGCGCTTGCTTGGCTTTCGTGGCTTTCGCTTTGAATCGATCGATAAAACGCTGAATTTCGGCGATTCGCGCCTGCTGCCGTTCGAAACTGGCCTGCTGCTGGGCCAGCCGTTCACTGCGCTGAGTTTCAAACGACGAATAGTTACCGGTATAGAGTTCCAGCTTTTTCTGATCGAAGTGCACCAGATGGGTAGAAACCCGGTCCATGAAATCCCGGTCGTGGGAGATGAACAACAGGGTGCCCTGATACTTACGCAGCCAGTTTTCGAGCCACAGACAGGCGTCCAGATCCAGGTGGTTGGTCGGTTCGTCGAGCAGGAGCAAATCCGACGGGCGCATCAGCGCTTGGGCCAGATTGAGACGTATCCGCCAACCACCCGAAAAGGCAGATACCGGACGATCGGCATCACTATCGGCGAATCCCAGCCCGCGGATCAGAGCCTCTGCCCGGCGGGTTGCCGACCAGGCCTCATGGATGTCCAGCTCACCGTGAATATGAGCCATGGCGTCATCATCGCCCCGGGCTTCGGCGGCTGCCAACTCGGCTTCCAGCCGCCGCAATTCCAAGTCGCCGTCGAGCACGAAATCCCGTGCTGACCGGGACGACGAGGCTACCTCCTGCGCCATGTGCGCAATCCGGCACCCACCCGGCAAAGAAACGCTGCCTTGCTCCGGGCTTAAATGGCCCAATAAGAGCTGAAACAAGCTGGATTTACCGGCACCATTGGCGCCCACAATGGCAACACGCTGGCCTGGCTGAACCGTCAGACTGACGTTTTCTAGCAACCAGACGCCGCCCCGTTGTAAACTGAGATCGGTTATCGTTAACATAGAGCAACTTTAATCCATGGATGTCAGCCAAGGAAGAGGGCTACCGTGACCATGACGCAGACAGAATCGCTGACTCTGCCGGCCTCAATGGAACCGGACAACCCCCTATGGCGTTATGCACTGGCCTGCTGGCAGAAGCCGGACTTAGCCGAAGCTTGCCTCGCGCTTCAGGAGCAAGGCTGGAGCGTCACCCGAATTCTGTGTGCGGGCTGGCTAGGCGTGAACGGGCGTGCGTTCACTGGCATCGAGGACGCTAAGGTAACAGAGTGGCGCGAGCATGTAACCGGTGGCATTCGCTCAGCCCGAAAATCGATCCCGCGGCACCATGCCCCGACCCATGAACTTCGGCGCGCCCTCGCAGAAGCGGAGTTGCAGGCTGAACAAACAGAATTGGCGCTGGCATGGCAAACGCTTTATGAACGCAACCCGGAAGTTGCGAGCATGCAAAACTGCACCTCTATTATTGTGCAGAACTTACTTTCCGCAGCTCCACACACGACACGGGAATTGCAGTCTATGACCCAAATCACCCAGCTTGCCGATTTACTGGCTGAGCACTCTCGACGGAGCACCGAGCCATGCTGATGAAGTGGCTGATTCGGTTGGCATTCCCTGCCCTTGGGCTGCTGTTACTCCTGATCTTTTTCGGCTTGGGCGATCCTGAAAAAGTAGCCGAGCCTGTGCGCAACGCAGAAACCCCGGAAACCTTGCCGCCTTTCGAAGGGCTGGTTCCGTCTCCGGCCCCCACCAATGGCCCGGACATTGTGTTCAAGTGGAAAGACACTGACGGCCACTGGCATTACGCCGATCAGCCGCCCGCTCAAGGCCAATGGAACGCGCTGGCGATCGAGCGCAGTGAGTCTGCCTCCAAGAAACCCCCTTCTGCCGGCGCTGGTGATGATTGGCAGACGCCCTACAGCGCACCTTTCTCGTTGAACAGCCCTGCCTACAAAAGAGAATCATGACGATCATCATGCCGCAGCCTTAACACTTGTTCAGTAGCATCCGCTTACAGAACCCGTTAAGTTGTTGACCCTAAATTTCCAACAGGGCCGAAGAGCCCTGAACCATGTGCAAAGGAACGATTCATGAAGAAAACACTCTTAGCCGTAGCCATGGCCGGTGTTGTTGCCGGTTGTTCAACCACCGAGCCAGATCCGTCGCTGGACACCACCCCGGAAAAAGTCAGCTACGGCATGGGCTTGGTGATGGGCGAGCGCATGAGCAATGATCTGCCCGACCTGCAGCTGGAACAGTTCATCCAAGGCTTTGAGCACGGCCAATCTGGTGACGAAGATGCCAAGCGTCTGACTCGCGAAGAAATCCAGACTGCGCTTATGGCCTATCAGGAAGAGCTGCAAAGCCAGCAGAAAGAACAGTACGAAGAGCTGGCCCAGAAGAACAAAGAAGCCGGTGAAGCTTTCCTGGCCGAAAACGCCGAGCGTGATGAAGTACAAACCACAGAGTCCGGGCTTCAATACGAAGTGATTGAAGAAGGCGAAGGTGAGAAGCCAACGGCTTCAGACCGCGTTCAAGTGCACTACACAGGCGAGCTGATCAACGGTGAAGTATTCGACAGCTCACGGGAGCGTGGCAAGCCGACAACCTTTGGCGTTGGCCAGGTAATCCCCGGTTGGATTGAAGGCCTGCAGCTGATGAGCGAAGGCGCTCGCTACAAGCTGTATATCCCGGCTGAGCTGGCCTACGGTGCCGCCGGTAACCAAGCCATTGCGCCGAACGAAACGCTGATTTTTGACGTAGAGCTTCTGAAGATCAACCCAGAAGCCGAGTAATTCCGGTCGGCAATTAAAAAGCCGGTCCGGGGCACACCCCCGGACCGGCTTTTTTGTGTTCGATTAACGCTTAGCGCAATGCTGGCGTTACACCGACGCTACCTTTTCCGCATGCGCATTGTGTAAATGCTCGATCAGAAAATCTTCCATCTCAAACCGGCTTTCCAGCACTTCACCCAACCGGGACAGCTCTTTAAACAGCGTGGCAACATCGTCTTCTGTCAGGATGCGACTATCTACCTGATCGTTGAACGCCAGTGCCACTTCGGTCGTTTTCTCGATCTCCGGGTACACTTTGGCGGCCAGTTCCACACCGCCGTCATCAAAATCCCGAGCTTCCTGAATCAGTTGTTCATAGACTTCAAAATGCCCTGCCGATACGTAATCCACCAGCACTTCACACAACCGGATGAACTTTTTACTCAGGGCTTCTGATGGGCTGCGATCACTTTCACCGGACAACTCGCAGTAATGAACCAGTAGTTGCTGTCGCTCTTTCAACCAACGGTCAATCAAATCACTGACGCCGCCCCAGCGTTCCTTGGCATTCCGACAATTCTCCAACATGACGCCTGTCTCCCTTCGATCAAGCAACCAGTTCACTGGCTTTATTATTCGAGTGACTTCGCTTTCGTTTAATCAAGTTACCCCAAGGCCAAGGTGAGTCGCAACTATTTCAGTTCTGCAACTTGTTGTCGAAACCACCCGGGCGAAACAGCATGGCCAAGCCCAAAAGCACCAATCCTGCAAAGAATACGGCTGTCCAACCCGGAATACTCAAGCCGAGAAAACGCCACACGACTTCGGCGCAGTCTCCGGTGCCACGGAGCGCGGTTTTAAGTACGTCAAACCAGGGTAAAACCTGCAGCAGGTAATCCACCGAAGGGCCGCACGCTGGCACCTGATCTGCCGGCAGGCTCTGCAACCACAACTGACGCCCCGCAATGCCCAAGCCCGCTCCTGCGGTAACCACCAACAAGAATCCATACACCCGGCGACCAACCTCGGCGGGGCCGTGCACGAAGGCAATCAAACTGACCAAGCCCGCTCCCATAAAACCGAAACGCTGCAACCAGCACAGCGGGCAAGGCTTCATACCCATGACGTGCTCCATATAAAACGCCACACCTAACAGCGCCGCACACATTAAAAACACCAAGCCAAACACCCATCTGCTTGTCAAAACGTCACCTCGGAATCATGATGTCAGATACAACTAATTGATGGACCCAATCGTAACCTATGAACAACGCTAAGCACATGACCATAAACGGTCTATTTTTCTTACGCCTGCTGTTGGTGATTTGTACGATGAGCTTGTGGCAGAGCGCAGCGACGGCCGAGGAGGCCGACGAAGACGCTCCCGAAGAGAAAGGTGTCACTGATTACATCGAGATGAAGCCTGCTTTCGTTACCCACGTAGGCAAGCCCGGCAACAAGGTAAACTACCTGAAAGCAGCCGTTACCCTGCGCGCGTCCCGCGAGTCAGTACGACCTGTGGTGGAAGCCCACAATCCAAGACTCCGACATGAGCTGGTGATGCTATTCGGGGAACAAACGGATCTGGATACGCTGTCATCAATGGAGGGGCAACAGGCTTTGCGAGAAGAAGCAGCCCGAAGAATTAACAGCGTACTTGAAGAGCAACAAACCGGAGAGCAAATAACCGGCGTGCTATTTACCGAGTTTGTGGTACAGCGCTAAGGCCCATACCTCAGGCAATGCGTGCAAACAGGCTGTCGTTCTGTTGCTGTTTCTGAGCTTCGGCAGCCTCTTGCGCGTCATCCCAGCCGGCTTCCCACGCGGCAATGACCACCTCGCCGCGATAGGGACATCGGGATTTTTCCATCCCCATTGACCCTGCCAACGCACCTTGGCGATACGCTTTATTGAGTGCTTCTACATCCCAACCGAGCCCACTGTCCTTTGCCATAACCTGCCTCCCTACTTCGTATTACACAACGTAACAGCAGGTAACTGAAGCCGCAAATACAGATCAGCAATCTGTGCGTCACGTCCCTTTTCGGGTGTGACGCACAGATTGGCTCAGGATTTCAGATAGTCGTCGAGGAACTCCGAGAAGGGCTGGGTATCGGACGCTTCCATGGCGGCCTGCTCGGCCTTGGAGTCACGGCTCATGGCTTCAAAGCGCTCCAGAGTTTGTGCCGACATCGGCTCTTCGGTCAGGGTCTGTTTGTGTTGCTGCGACATTGACAGCACCCAATCCCGGTGCCCGAGCCCGGAAGCACTCATGGCCTCCATCACGCGCGCCGACGGCACGGACCAGTCATCGCCCTCGAGTTTGCTTTGCTGAGCCGACAGCGCCGACTGATAAGTATCTCCACCCTGCCAGCTGTCCAGCAACTCGGCTAAAGGCCGCAAACGTGCCAGCAATTCGTTCGCAGCGGAGCCTACCGGCACCCGCTGCCCGCCCTGGCACAGGGTCAGGTCCTGCCAGCGGCCTTGGGCAACCACGTCTTTGTAGCCGTCATCCAGTCGATCACATTCGTCTTTGCCGATAACCGGGGATTCGGAGAGCAGACAGTCCAGCAAAAACAGATCCAGAAAATCCACTTGCTCGCGATTGATGCCGATTGGCGAGAACGGATCGAGGTCCAGACACCGAACTTCGATATATTCCACGCCCCGGGCATCCAGTGCCTGAATCGGTTTTTCGCCGCGCTCGGTGGTGCGTTTGGGCCGAACCGCACTGTAGTACTCGTTTTCAATCTGCAGAATGCTGGTGTTCAGCTGAATGAACTTACCGTTGCGGCGCGTGCCGATGGCCTCGTAGTCGGGCCAGTCGGTATGAATGGCCTGATCCAGCGTCTGGGTGTAGGTGGTGAGTTCGTTGAAACAGATGTTCAACGACGCCTGAGCGTTGTTGTGATAGCCCAGATCACCCATCCTCAGTGACGTCGCATGCTGCCCGGCCCAGGTCCGATCATCGAAGCGCTTGAGATCATGCTTCACACCGGCGACAAAACTGGCATCCAGTGCGGGCGAGGCACCAAACAGCAGCATCAACAACCAGCTCCGGCGACGAAAGTTGCGAATCAACCAGAAGTACTGCTCGGATTTGAAGTCTTTCAGAGCGCTGGTATTGCCCGTCACTTCCTGCCACTTGCGCCAGAAGCTGTCTGGCAGCGACAGATTGTAGTGCGCACCCGCAATGCTCTGCATGATGCGGCCATAACGCACGGCCAGCCCCTGGCGGTAAACGTGCTTGAGCTGGCCGATATTGGAGGTCCCGAATTCGGCGACCCGAATACTCTCGTTGCCGTTAATCTCGCACGGCATGCTGGCCGCCCAAAAGACTTCATCCTCAAGATTCTGCTGCACGAACTGATGGGTATCCCGCAGCGAAGCGAGCATATCCTCAGTGTTGCTAAACACCGGAGTGATCAGTTCCAGCAAAGCTTCAGAGTAATCTGTGGTGATCTGAGGATGCGTCAATGCAGCCCCCAGAGCAGAGGGGTGCGGTGTTTGGGCGATAAAGCCATTGGCATCTGCCCGCAAACCTTCTTTTTCGACACCTTTGAGAAAGCCGCCCCAGTCGGACGCGGAGAACTGGTAAAACAGGGAGTGGCGGGAATCGGCCATCGTATGCTCCTGTAAGGCGGCGCGCGTTTCATTGCGCTTGCCGCCACTGAATCATGAATAGGGGTCAGCGACCGTCTTTTCGCGCCGAGGCCAAAGCCTGAGCCAGCGCACCAGCCATGGCACCTTGGCCCTGGTTGCCCTGCGGCTTGCTGCCGGTGCGTTTGCCAGTTCGTTCGCCGCCTCTGGCAGGCTTGGCCGCACTCTCGGCACCCGGTTGGTCGTCCATGCGCATAGACAGTGCAATCCGTTTACGGGGGATGTCCACTTCCATGACCTTAACCTTCACAATATCACCCGCTTTTACTACTTCGCGGGGATCTTTGACGAAAGTATTAGACAACGCAGAGATATGGACCAAACCGTCCTGATGCACACCGATATCAACGAACGCGCCGAAATTGGTCACGTTGGTCACCGAGCCCTCAAGCACCATACCCGGCTTCAGATCGCTCAGGGTTTCGACACCCTCTTCGAAACTGGCGAAGCGGAATTCAGGGCGCGGGTCCCGGCCCGGCTTTTCCAGTTCCGCGATGATGTCTTTCACCGTCGGCAAGCCAAACTGTTCGGTGACATAGTCCTGCGGGTTCAGACTGCGGAGGAAGCTGGCATCTCCCATGATGTCTTCCACCTTCCGGTTGTTGCGCTTGGCGATAGCTTCGGCCACACCATAGGCTTCCGGGTGCACGGAAGAGCCGTCCAGCGGGTTTTCCGCGCTGGCGATGCGCAAGAAGCCCGCGGCTTGCTCAAATGTACGCTCACCCAAGCGGGCAACCTTCATCAGCTGCTTACGGGTCTTGAATACACCATTCTGGCTCCGGAAATCGACAATATTCTGCGCGATGGTCTGACTTAATCCAGACACTCTTGCCAGCAGCGGAACGGATGCCGTGTTCAAGTCCACACCGACGCCGTTTACGCAATCTTCAACCACCGCATCCAGACTACGGGATAACTGCACTTGCGAGACGTCGTGCTGGTACTGCCCCACCCCGATGGATTTCGGCTCGATCTTTACCAGTTCCGCCAATGGATCTTGCAAACGGCGGGCGATGGATACTGCGCCACGGATGGTTACATCCAAATCTGGCAATTCCCGGGAGGCAAATTCCGAGGCGGAGTAAATCGAGGCGCCGGATTCGTTCACCACAATTCGGGCGAGTTTCAATTCCGGGTGACGCTTGGTCAGGTCGGCCACCAGTTTCTCGGTTTCACGGGAAGCCGTGCCGTTACCGATAGCCACCAGTTCAATCTTGAATTTCTGACACCAAGCCGCCAGCTGGGCGATCGAACGATCCCACTGATTCTTTGGTGCATGAGGGTATATCGCACCGTGATCAAGTACCTCGCCAGTGCCATCGATAACCGCCACCTTGACACCGGTACGCAGGCCGGGATCCAAGCCCAGGGTTGGCCGAGGTCCGGCCGGCGCCAGCAGCAGCAAATCTTTCAGGTTGGCGGCAAACACGTTGATCGCTTCCGCTTCAGCGGCTTCGCGCACCTGGGCCATCAAGTCGGTTTCGATCTGGGTGGACAGTTTCACGCGCCAGGTCCAACGCACCACGTCGCTCAGCCACTTGTCGGCAGCACGGCCGTTGTCACGAATGTTCCAGTGCGCAGCAATGCGCTGTTCGGCCGGGTGCGGCTGGGCACGATCGTCTTCCGCATCGCCCATGACAATGGAAAACGTCAGCACGCCTTCGTTACGGCCGCGCAGAATGGCCAGCGCTCGGTGTGAAGGGACTTTTTTGAGCGGTTCAATATGGTCGAAATAGTCGCGGAACTTGGCGCCTTCGGTTTCCTTGCCAGCGACCACCGTGACTTTCAGCTGCCCTTCTTGCCAAACAAAGTTTCGCAATGCTCCCAACAGTTCCGCGTCTTCGGCAAACCGTTCCATCAGGATATAACGGGCTCCGTCCAACGCGGCTTTGGTGTCTTCAACATTGGCTTCGGGATTCAGATAGCCGGAAGCGGTGCTTTCGGGGTCCAGTGCGGGATTGTCATACAACGCATCAGCCAGTGGCTCCAGCCCGGCTTCACGAGCGATCTGGGCTTTGGTGCGACGCTTGGGCTTGTAGGGCAGGTATAAATCTTCAAGGCGATTTTTGGTATCCGCAGCACTGATGCTGGCTCGCAGTTCGTCGGTCAGCTTGCCTTGCTCGTCGATGCTTTTGAGAATCGCGCCGCGACGGTCTTCGAGTTCGCGCAGGTAACGCAAGCGCTCTTCCAGAGTTCGCAACTGACTGTCGTCCAGCGAGCCGGTCACTTCTTTCCGGTAGCGGGCAATAAACGGAACCGAGGCCCCTTCGTCCAGCATAGCAACCGTGGCGTTAACCTGTTGCTCGCGTACTCCAAGTTCTTCAGCAATGCGCTGGGAGATACTGTTCATGCAACCTCTGTGATATCGCTTGCGAAATTAAAGCGCAAAGGTACAGCGGCTTACTCTTACAGGCAAGCGGACCGGTTCTGATGGGTCAAAAATTGAACAAGCTCCTCCCACGGCATGGGCCGGGCGAAGTAAAAGCCCTGAATCTCGTCACAATGCTGCTGTTGCAGAAACTCCAGCTGCTCTTTGGTCTCGACACCTTCCGCCACCACGCTCATGTGCAGGCTGTGAGCCAGCGTAATAATGGCCCGAATAATGTGTTCCGCATCCGCTGACTTTCCCAAGTCCTGAATAAACGACTTATCAATCTTAACCAGCGAAATCGGCAGGTGCTGCAGGTTACTCAACGACGAATACCCGGTACCGAAATCATCCAGGGCAAAGCTCACCCCCAACTGATTGAGTTCGCGAAGGCAACGCTGGGCATACTCGGGGTTATGCATCATGGCGCTTTCGGTGAGTTCCAGTTCCAGCAAACTGGTATCCACATTGGCATTGAAAATAATGCGGAAGATGGTTTCTGTCATTTTCGGATCGTGGAACTGACGGAACGATAAGTTTACCGCCAACACCAAACCCGGGAACCCCAGTTCCGCGCTTTCCTGCAGGCGCTGACACGCCTGCTCAATCACCCAGTAACCAATGGGCACGATCAAGCCACTGCGCTCTGCCACCGGGATGAATTCATCGGGCCCGATCATACCGCGTTTCGGATGATTCCAGCGCAGCAAGCATTCCATGCCGCGCACTTCGCCCGTCGCCAGATCAATCCGCGGCTGGTAATACAGTTCCAGCTCCTGCGCACGGATTGCGTGGCGCAGGTCCGTTTCCAGTCGCAACTGGTGCCCGGTCGAAATGTGCAGCTCCCTGTTATAAAAACGATAGCTGGTGCCGGTATCCTGCTTGGCCTCGAACATGGCGCGATTCGCCCGGCGCATCAATTCTTCCGGGCTGTCGCCCGCCTCGGGATAGGTCGCCACCCCCAAACTGGCACTGACCACAAGGCTTTGGCCATCAATGACGACCGGTTCGGGCACGGTCATGACCAGTTTCCGAATGACCTGGCTGAGGTCCAGAGAATCTTCAACTTTTTCAATAATAATCGCCAGCTCGTCACCGCCGATCCGGACCAGAGAGTCCACCCGCCGCAAGGTTTTGCCAAGCCGTTCGGCTAGCTGGACAATCAGCTGATCACTTTTCTGGTACCCGAAGGATTCGTTAATGCTGCGAAAACTGTCCACGTTCAAGTGCATCAAGGCCAGCCGGCTCTTGGTGCGCTCAGCTCGCAGAAGCGCTTGCTGCAAGCGATCAAAAAACAGATCCCGATTGATAAACCCGGACGCCACTTCCCGGCCCAATTGATCGTGGGAAAACCCGGCAAGCTGTGCCCGATACCACAGACATTTAACCGCGCGCCGAAATCCCCAGGCTTCCAGGCCGTGGCGGCACAGATAGTCTGCCGCGCCACTGGCTTGCATCTCCGGCCCCTTTTGTTCACTGGCCTCCGCGCTGATCGCAAGAACGGGTATATCGCCACTGGAGACCGTCAAATACTGGAGAAAGGACGATTCACACCCGGCGTGAAACACACAATCCCAAACAATCACATCAAAACTGGCGTTGTAGATCAGGTCATCACATTCGATAAGGTCGGGGCACCAGGTTGCATCGGGGAGCAGTTCCGCATCATCCGACAGCATGGACTGATACCACAAAAAGTCCGTGTACTCGGGAGTCAAAACGAGAAGACGCAGGCGGTCGCGCCTGCTGTCAGGTGGCAAGGTCATCGCACGGGATCCATGTATCGTTAAACTTAGCGTCCGTAGTTTCTAGCATAGCGTATAGATCCCGAAGGTACATACTGACGCGCTGGTGTAGAATAGAAAAACAGAGACACCTCCTGCACGTTTCTTTTATTTGGCCTCAATACTGTGAACAAGCTCAATCCCAGACAACGAGAAGCGGTTCGTTACGCAGACGGCCCCCTATTGGTGCTGGCCGGTGCGGGCAGCGGCAAAACCAGTGTGATTACCCGAAAGATTGCTCACCTGATTGAAGAGCTGGGCATTCCCGGCCGCCATATTGCGGCGCTGACGTTTACCAACAAAGCCGCTCGGGAAATGAAAGAACGGGTCGGCAAGATCGTTGACCGGGGAAAGGCCCGGGGTTTGATTGTATCGACCTTCCACAACCTGGGGCTGAACATCATTCGGGACGAGCACCCCCACATGGGTTACCACCCCGGATTTTCGATTTTTGATGCGGAAGATGCCAAAGCCTTGCTGCAAGACCTGATGATGCGCGGCGGCAGCGCCGAGGCAGGCGATGAAGTCAACGACGTGCAGATGACCATTTCATCGTGGAAAAACGCTCTGCGCAGCCCTGCCGAGGCCTACAGCAAAGCCTCGGACGAACGGGAGCAGCGCATTGCCATTATCTACAAACACTACAACGAATACCTGAAAGCGTATAACGCCGTTGATTTTGATGACCTGATTCTGTTGCCGGTACAGCTGTTCCGGGATTTTCCGGATGTGCTGGCGAAGTGGCGCAAGAAGATTCGCTACCTGCTGGTGGATGAGTATCAGGACACCAACGTCTGCCAGTACGAACTGGTCAAACAACTGGTGGCGGAGCGCGCCGCGTTTACCGTGGTCGGCGACGACGACCAGTCGATTTACGCCTGGCGAGGGGCCCGACCGGAAAACCTGGTCCAGCTCAAAGAGGACTTCCCGAGCCTGAAAATCGTCAAGCTGGAGCAGAACTACCGCTCCACCGGCCGGATTCTGCGCAGCGCCAACACCGTTATCGCCAACAACCCCCACGTGTTCGAGAAAGCCCTGTGGAGTGACCACACCATCGGTGAGGAAATCCGGATTATTCGGTGCCGCAGCGAAGATGCGGAAACGGAGCGGGTCGCGACCGAAATACTGGATCAAAAGCTCAAGAATGGCCTGAACTTTCAGGATTTCGCAGTGCTTTACCGAGGCAACCATCAGGCCCGTCTGTTGGAAATGAAGCTACAGGCCTATCAGATTCCGTATCGCCTCTCCGGCGGTCAATCGTTCTTTTCCAAGAGCGAAATCAAAGATGCCATGTCGTACCTTCGATTGCTGATCAACCCCGATGATAATGCGGCCTTTTTGCGCGTGGTGAACGTACCTCGTCGGGAGATCGGCCCGCGCACGCTCGAGCAATTGAGCCACTATGCCCGCTCTCGCAACGTCAGCCTGTTCAAGGCGTTGAGCGATATGGGTGCCGAGACTCACGTCACGGAGAAGGGGCTGGACCGCCTCCGACGTTTCGCCCACTGGGTGGACAAAACCTGCGAACGACTGTTTTCCGAAGACCCGATTCCGGTGATCAAGCAGCTGTTTACCGACATTGAATACGAAGAATGGCTGCATCAGCACTCCGGCAGCCCGAAACAAGCGGAGCGCCGGATGGAAAACATCTGGTATCTGGTGGAATCCATCCAACGAATGCTGGACGACGGCAAAGGCACCGCAGACGAGCTCGGCATCGAAGATGCCATCGCCAAGCTGATTCTGCGCGACATGATGGAGCAGCGGCAAGAGGAAGACGACAGCGACAAAGTACAACTGCTGACACTCCATGCCTCCAAGGGTCTGGAGTTTCCGCACGTGTTCATTATGGGCCTTGAAGAAGAAATCCTGCCGCACCGGAGCAGCATTGAAGAAGGCAATATCGAGGAAGAACGCCGGCTGATGTACGTGGGCATCACCCGCGCGCGGGAAACCCTGTCGCTGACTTATGCTGCCTCACGGAAACAATACGGGGAAAAACTTGAAACCATCCCCAGCCGCTTTCTGGATGAGCTACCCGAAGAAGATGTGAAGTGGGAGGGCTTGGGCGATCAGGATAAAGAGGCCAACCAGAAAAAGGGTAAAGCCACTCTGAGCGCGCTGATCGGAGATCTCGGGCTCTAAACCAACAAAGCCCCGCACAATGCGGGACTTTGTTGTATTGCAAGCCACACTTACTGGCTGGACTCGACCATGTGCTCAACGGCTGCGGTGATTTCTTCATCCGAGCATGACGCACAGCCACCTTTCGCGGGCATGGCGTTGAAACCGTTGAGTGCGTGCTCAATCAGCGTGTCGATGCCTTTATCGATGCGAGGCGCCCAGGCACCGGCATCACCGACAACCGGCGCACCAGCAGCACCCGTTGCGTGGCACGCCATGCAAGTGGAATCGTAAACTTCGCTGCCAGAACGCGGTCCTGAGCTAGCTGTCGCAGCAACCGCCTGTCCACACTCGTCACCCTGCAGGCAAAGCTCACCCACTGGTTTGATGCGCTCACGGATCTCATCTTCAACACTTGCCAGTGCAGTACCGGCAGCCAGGCTAAAGCCAAGCAAACCAACAGCCAGGACTCTCTTCATCTTCACAATGCACCTCGCATTTGAGCGTTATAATATTTCGGTCGCAGCATTATAGCGATTGAGCCCCCGCAAAAAAACCAAACAGCAGAATCAGAATTTGATTTCAACCCATTTAATGACAGTTTTGTAGGCAGCAACCCAACAGTAAGCATTTCCGGTTACCATAGGCGCTACTGTATCACCCTTCACGATCTGTGAGTTTTAATATGAGTCAAATACCCGCTAACCAACCGGATAAACGGCGCAGGCCACTGCTGATTCTGGAATTTGGTTGCCTTGCGATTCTCTTGCTTTCGATGGGCTGGTTCAGCACTCAGTCCAGCGCCGATAACCCGATCAGCCCGGCTTGGTTGCTGGTTCCGGCCGTTGCCAGCCTCGGGGTTTTTCTGAGCTTTATCGGTTTGATGTATCTACGCTGGGTTGCTTCGGCCACCGATGAACGCCGCAGCCGCCACAGAGTGATCTTTGCATTACTCGCCATCACGCTGCTGGGTGTTTGGGTATACGGCATCGGCAACACATGGATTAGCCTCAACGCCCGCTAACAGGAGCCGATATGACCCTACGATTTTGCCTTGCCATACCGTTGTGCGCCGCGACTCTGGCTCTTGCGTTACCGGCCTGGGCGGAGAGTGAAAAAAACGCCGATAACGTGGACTGCGCGCTCATTCTGGACGGCTTACGCCGGCTTGCTTGTTACGATGCTCAACACAATCCGAAAGCGGCCCGGGAAGAGGCAAAAGAAGAAGCTCTGGAACAGGCGAACCAACGTGCCGATACGTTGGCGGTGGACAAGGAGAAGCGCGAGGAGATTGTGGGCAATGCCCTGGAGGATGATCCGGATTCGGGTGTTATGGATTCGCTGGTCAGCAGTTATCTGGAGGCGGAAAAGAGCCTGTTTTACTTCACCGGCAGCTTTGTTTCCCACAAGCCCAATTACATTTTGCCTTTGACCTGGGTGAAAAACCCGAATTACACGCCGTACAGCCCCCGGTTGGGCCATACCTTTTACGATTACGATCTCACCCGGGAGGAAGCGAAGTATCAGCTCAGTTTCAAGATTCCACTGCTGACCGGCATTTTCGATGAGAAAACCACGTTCTGGTTTGGTTATACCCAGAAGTCGCTCTGGCAGGTGTATAACCAGGATGAGTCGGCACCATTCCGGGAAACCAATTATGAACCGGAGTTGTTTTTTCGCCATCAACTGAACTGGAACATCGGGCCGGGTACGTTAAACACGGTGTCGGTGGGGCTCAACCATCAGTCCAACGGGCAGGCGGACCCGCGTTCGCGGAGTTGGAACCGGATTGTGGGCTCGGCGGCCTACAGTTATAACCGGTGGCTGTTTATGGTGAAGCCTTGGTTGCGGCTTCCGGAGCGCAGCAGCGATGATGACAATGCCGATATTGAGCGGTTTTTGGGGCACGCCAGTTATCACGCGGTGTATAAGCTTACGGAGGATCGTACGTTTTCTTTGAAGCTGATGAATAATTTGCGGTCGGATAACCGGACGTCGGTGGAGTTTGGGTATAGCTTCCCAATGGGCGATTCGTTGAAGGGGTTCTTCCAGTATTACAACGGGTATGGGGAGAGCTTGATTGACTATAACGTGCGGATTGAGCGATTTGGTATTGGGGTTATGTTGAACGACTGGCTCTAAGCACTAGAGTAAAACAAGGTGCGGGGCACCCCTCTGAAACGGAAAACGTGGTTTTCCTGATAGTTTCAGAGGGGTGCCCCGCACCTTGTTCCCGATCTTAGTGCTAAACGCCTTTTGTTATGCGTTCAGCCTTTCCATTCCTTCTAGCAGTTCTTTGGTTTTCTCTTCCATCAGGGCGATATCCGCTCGGGATTCTACGTTCAGGCGAACCACCGGTTCGGTGTTCGACATGCGCAGGTTGAAGCGCCAGTTGTCGAATTCGATACTCAAACCGTCAACAAAGCTGATGCTTTTCGCACCGAAGGAGTACTTCTCTTCGATGGCGGCGATCACTTTTGCCGGGTCGTTGATGGTGCGGTTGATTTCGCCGCTGGCCGGGTAGGCTTCGATTCTGGCGTCGATGAGGGACGACAGGGTTTGGCCGGACTGGCACAGGCGTTCGGCGATCAGCAGCCACGGGATCATGCCGCTGTCGCAGTAGGCGAAGTCGCGGAAGTAGTGGTGGGCGCTCATTTCGCCGCCGTACACAGCGTCTTCGTCGCGCATGCGTTGTTTGATGAAGGCGTGGCCGGTTTTACTTTCGATGGCTTTGCCACCGGCGGCTTCAACCAGATCCTGGGTGTTCCAGACCAGTCTTGGGTCGTGGATGACGCTGCCGGGGCCGGTTTTTCTGAGGAACTGATCCGCCAGCAGGCCGACGATGTAGTAGCCCTCGATGAAGCGGCCGTTTTCGTCGAAGAAGAAGCAGCGGTCGTAGTCGCCGTCCCAGGCGATGCCCATGGCGGCGCCGTGTTCTTTGACGGCTTCGGCGGTGGCGGCCCGGTTTTCTTCGAGGATGGGGTTGGGCACGCCGTTCGGGAAGTTTCCGTCAGGCTGGTGGTGCACTTTGATGAACTCGAACGGCAGGTGTTTTTCGAGTTCGTCGATCACCAGACCGGCGCCGCCGTTACCGGCGTTGACGACGATTTTCATCGGCTTCAGGGCCGCCGCGTCGATGTAACCCAGCAGGTGGTCGATGTAGGCGCTGGTGACTTCCAGTGTTTCGTATTTGCCTTGCACCGGGGCATCCGCGAACGGCTCTTTTACCCGATCACGGATCTCGTTCAGCCCGTTGTCCGAACTGATCGGGCGGGATTCCGGCCCCACCATTTTCATGCCGTTGTGGTGCTTGGGGTTGTGGCTCGCGGTGACCATGATGCCGCCGTCTGCGCGGTAATGGCTGGTCGCGAAGTACACGTACTCGGTGCCGCACAAGCCGATGTCGAGCACGTCGGCACCGGCAGCCATCAGGCCGGAGCTCAGAGCTTCGGCAATTTCCGGGCTGGACAAACGGATGTCGTATCCGACGATGACCTTTTTCGCGCCGGTAATTTCCACATACGCCCGGCCGATTTTCTCGGCCAGGGTCGGGTTCAGTTGGTCCGGCACACTGCCGCGCAGGTCATAGGCCTTAAAGCAAGACAGATCCATTGTAAGTAATTACTCCGCTGCGGATGACTGTAGCTGAATGTAGTTCTGGATGCCCATCTGTTTGATCATTTCCAGCTGGGTTTCCAGCCAGTCGATGTGTTCTTCTTCGCTGTCCAGAATGCTGCGGAACAGCTGACGGGTGGTGTAATCGTTCACCTGTTCGCAGTAGGCGATGGCTTCTTTCAGATCCACGTGGGCCATGTGTTCGATTTTCAGATCGCATTCGATCATTTCCTGCACATGCTCACCAATAAGAAGCTTGTTCAGGTCTTGCAGGTTGGGCAGGCCTTCGAGGAACAAAATGCGCTCGATCAGCTGATCGGCGTGCTTCATTTCATCGATGGATTCTTCGTATTCTTTGGCGGCGAGTTTGGTGATGCCCCAGTCTTTGTACATGCGTGAATGCAGGAAATACTGGTTGATGGCCGTCAGTTCGTTGGCGAGTACCTTGTTCAGGTACTGGATGACTTTCTTATCACCTTTCATTGCAGCGCTCCTTGATCTCCGCGGCCGTTTCAAGCTGTAAACGATGACCAGCGGCTGGTTCGGGTTCAGCGAATTCTTGCCGAATTCGCATTTCACCAGACAAGGATAGCGTGTTAGCGCAGTTTTCTAAATCGGAGAGGGAAAAAACCCGTCAGGCGGGGGTCGCCAGCAGGTTGGCCATCGCCAGATAGTCTGAAGAGCGGGCCTCTTTCAATATACTGCGGGCCATGCTGGCGCAACGGCCGCACTGGGTGCCGACACCCAGTTCTTTGCCTAACTGGCGAACGGAAGAAGCACCATTTTCTGCGGCTTCACGGATGTCTCTGTCTGTTACACCGTGGCAAAGGCATACGTACATACGAGGATCTCACTAACGATAACAATGTTAGTGATAATTATTGTCATTCACATCCCCGATTGCAACCCCGGCTGCGTTATTTTTGCGCAACAAACAAAACTACGATTCGGCCTCGCGGGTCAGGTTACGATTCCCCGTCTCCGTCACCACCACATTGTCTTCAATGCGGATGCCACCGCAGCCCTGCAATTCTTCTATCCGCTCGCGATTCAGGTGCTCTCCGAGAGGGCCGGCCAATATCGGCTCCAGTAGCGACGGGATGAAATACAACCCGGGCTCGATGGTCACCACCATGCCCGGCTCCAACGTTCGAGTCATGCGCAGGAACGGA
The DNA here is from genome assembly GCF_030718085.1 of Marinobacter sp. MDS2. Lineage (NCBI taxonomy): Bacteria > Pseudomonadati > Pseudomonadota > Gammaproteobacteria > Pseudomonadales > Marinobacteraceae > Marinobacter > Marinobacter sp. MDS2. The sequence continues at coordinate 2,131,200 of NZ_JAVAJF010000001.1, read as the reverse complement.
GCATCCTCCGGTGGCGGGACCGGTTTGCCGCCCACATCGTGCACCTGAGCACCGAGGAAGTGCCCAATACCGTGGGGGAAGAAGGCTCGGGTGATGCCTTCGGCCACCATATCTTCGTCGCTCAACCCGGTCACCAGACCCGCAGCATTCAGAAGCGCGGCAATGCCCTGGTGGGTCCGGCGATGGATATCCACATAGTCCACGCCCGGGGCCACCATGTCACACAGCCGGAACTGCAGCTGCTCAAGCCCGTGCACCAAAGCGGCAAAGCGCCCTTCCTCCAAACCGGGCGTTGTGCGGGTTATATCAGAACAATAGCCCCGGTAACGCACACCGGCATCGATCAACAGGCTGCGGGATTTCACCGGCGTTGCGGTGTCGTAGTATTGATAGTGCAAAGTGCCCGCGTGCTCGTTGATACCGATAATGCTGTGATACGGCGCTTCAGCTTCCCGCTGCCGTGTGGCCTGCTGATAGGCCAGACTGACATCAAATTCGCTGGCGCCCGCCAGAAACGCATCCCGAGCCGCGCGATGGCCTGCCACGGCTAACACGTTGGCCTTTGCCAAACAGGCTATTTCGTAGGGGGTTTTATGGATTCGGGTTTCATCCAGCGCGGCGCACAACGCATCCGGGTTGTGACTGCCGGGCAGCCCGGCCAGCAGGTTGGGGTCACCGATAACCGCTAATGCGTTCACGCCCTCCAGGTCGGGTGCTGCGCGGCGGTCGCTGTATGTCAGTTCGACCTCTGCGTGCCAGGGCTCCGGAGTCAGCTCCAGTGTTGCATGCCAGAAGTCCACCGGCTGATACAACGACAACAGCGGCTTGCGCCCGGGCCGAATCAGTAGCCAGGCGTGTTCAAACCCCGCCAACCCCGTCCAGTGCAGGAACGGGCCATAGCCCTGAAACGCCCAACCCTGATCGTCACCGTATTGCAGGGGCGACGCACCGGAGCTGATCAACAACCCGTCATACCCTTGATCCGCCATGGCGGTCTGGTATCGAGTCTGAAGCGTTTTGATGTGATCGCGCTGAAGCATCAGCAAATCGGTGTCCGGCATCTCGGGTTCCTGTTCAGTTGGTGTCGTTGAAGAAAAGCCTCCCTGCTGTCTTCCTGGTTTGCCTTGGCTTGTTACAGCCGCCCTTCTTCCACCCCGTGGCAAGCCACCTGCACATTGGCATCGGTGGCGATCAACTTCGGCACCTCGGTGCGGCAGCGTTCGTTGGCGTGGGGGCAGCGGCCGTGGAAAACACACCCTGACGGCAAATTAACCGGCGTTGGCACTTCACCTTGCAGTCGAATGTAATTGGGCCGTTCATCTTCCAGACGAGGAATCGCTGACAGCAATGCCTGCGTGTACGGATGCCGAGGGGTAGCGAACAAGGACTTCGTGTCCGCCAGCTCACACACCCGCCCCAGATACATCACCGCCACCCGGGTACCGAAGTGCTCGACCACCGCCAAGTCGTGGGTGATGAACAGATAGGTCAGGTTGCGGGTTTCCTGCGCTTCCATCATCAGGTTCAGTACCTGCGCCTGAATGGACACATCCAGCGCGGAGATCGGCTCATCGGCCACGATAAACTCTGGGTCTACCGCAAGCGCTCGAGCAATGGCGATGCGCTGGCGCTGACCGCCGGAGAATTCATGACCGAAGCGCGCGCCCCAATCGGGGTCAATCCCGACCGATTGCATCACATCTTGCACCTTCGCGCGCACTTCACTCTGGGACAAATCCGGCTGGTGAAAGCGCACTGGCTCTTCCAGCGTTTGCTGAATGGTCATGCGCGGGTTCAACGACGCATAAGGGTTCTGGAAGATCATCTGCATTTTTCGCCGATAGGGCAGCGCATCTCGCCCTTTCAGGTTATCAATGCGCTGGCCATCGTAGTGGATCTCGCCAGCGGAGGGCGACAACAGCCCCATCACGGTGCGGGCCACCGTCGATTTGCCGCAACCGGATTCACCCACCACGCACAGGGCTTCACCTTTCTGTACCTGCAGATCGACGCCGTTGATGGCGTGAACGGCTTCCTGTTTGCGCTGGAAGCGACCGTCTTTGAAGGTGATTTGCTCCAGCAAACTGCCGGACAGATCGAACTCTTTTTCCAAGCCACGAATGTCAACCAAGGGGGAGGTCATGGGCGCTCCTCCTGCATGTGCTTCTCCTGTTCAATCCGTTTGCTGACTTCAAAACACGCCACATCTACTTGCCCGGCATGCACATAGTCCGGCATGGCTTGACGACACTCGTCCGTTGCATATTCACAGCGGGGGTGGAACGGGCAACCGGTGGGAACGTTTTTCAGAGACGGCATAGAGCCGGGAATCTGGAACAGTCTGGCGCCCGGCTCACCCATCTGCGGCAAGGCGTTGATCAGGCCAACCGTGTATGGGTGCTGGGCGTTGTCGATAATTGCTCGAGTCGGACCCTGTTCAATAATACGGCCGGAGTACATCACCAGCATCCGCTGAGTTACCTGAGACACCACACCCAGATCGTGGGTAATCAGCATCAGCGCAACATTTTCCTGCTCACACAGGTTAAGCAGCAAATCCATGATTTCGGCCTGAATGGTGACATCCAGCGCCGTAGTTGGCTCATCCGCGATAATGACTTCCGGATCCAGCAACAGGGCGATGGCAATGATCACCCGCTGGCGCATGCCGCCAGACAACTCATGGGGGTACTGATCCAACCGCTTCTCGGGCGAAGGAATCTGCACTTTTTGAAGCCGGTCCAGGGCAATCGCACGAGCTTCTTTTTTGCTGATTTTCCGGTGTGCCAGAATGGCCTCAACCATTTGCGTGCCAATGGTGAGCACCGGGTTCAGGGTCATCATCGGGTCCTGAAAAATCATCGCGATGCGGTTGCCCCGAATCTTGCGCAACTCGCGTTCGCTCATGGCGGCCAGGTCTTTGCCTTCAAACAGGATTTGACCACCGGCGATGTAACCCGGCTTGGCGATGAGGTTCAGGATGGAGAAAGCCGCCACTGATTTACCAGCGCCAGACTCCCCCACCAAACCTAGCCGCTCACCTTTATCCAGGCTGAAACTGATGCCGCGCAAAGCTGTTAAATCGCCGCCACGCACCGCAAAACGTACATCCAGATTTTTTACTTCCAACAGTGCCATGGCGTTACCCCTTATACAGCCGTGGGTTCATCACATCCCGCAACCAGTCACCCAACAGGTTGATGACCAGCACGAGCACCACCAGCACCAGACCCGGGATCAAGGTGATCCACCAGGAGCCGCTCTGAATGTAATCAAAGCCGGATTTAATCAAAGAGCCCAACGACGGCTGGGTTTCCGGCATCCCCAAGCCCAGAAACGACAACGCCGCTTCTGAAATGATGGCGTTGGCGATCTGCACGGTGCCAATGACGAAAATCGGCGACAGCGTATTAGGCAAAATATGGCGGAACATAATGCGCGGCGTGCCAAAGCCCATGACCTTGGCGGCATCCACATATTCTTTCTTCTTCTCCGCCAGCACCGAGGCGCGCACGGTACGGGCGATCTGTGGCCATTCGGCCACACCGATGATGAAGATCAGCATGTAAATGGCAATTTCCCCGAACATCAGGTTGCCGAAACTGGCTTTGAAAACGGCCCCCACAATGATGGCAACCATCAGAGTAGAAAACGACAGCTGCACATCCGCAATGCGCATCAGCACGGCATCGACTTTGCCGCCCAGGTAGCCGGCCATCAGGCCGAACAGCACACCCAGAATCGACTGCAGCAAGACAGCGCCGAAACCAATCATCAACGACACCCGGGTACCGTATAAAATGGTGGAGAGCAGATCGCGCCCCTGAGCATCGGTACCGAGCGGGAAAGCCGGATCAGCGCCATCCAGCCCGGCCGGGGGCAACTCGGAATTCATGATGTCGATCTGCGCCAGATCGTAGGGATCAGCGGGCGCCAGCATAGGCGCAAACACCGCCGCCAACACCATCAGCAACAAGACAACAAAGCTGAGAATCGCCACTTTATCGCGCTTGAAGCTGTACCAGAAAAAGGACTCGCGGAAGCGGTCCCAGCGGGAAACCGTTGCCGTTGTCATGCTTTCTTACCTGCCAGTTTGACGGTGGGGTTGACCAATCCGTAGATCAAATCCACCAGTGTGTTGGTAATCACAAAGATCAGGCCTACCACCATCAGGTAAGCCACAATCAACGGGATGTCACTGCGGGTGATGGCTTCCAGGAACATCAATCCTAATCCGGGCCACTGGAACACTGTCTCGGTCAGAATCGTGTAGGCCACCATAATGCCAATCTGAACCCCGCCAACGGTGATCACTGGCAGCATGGTGTTCTTCAAGGCATGAAGGAAGTTAATTCGGCCGGCACTCAAGCCTTTGGCTCGGGCAAAACGGATGTAGTCGCTCTGCAGCACTTCCATCATTTCCGCGCGGATCAGGCGGATAAACAACGGCAACATGATCGAGGCCAGCGAGATACACGGCAGCAACAGATGCGCCAAGCCTTCGCGCGTAAACAACCCGGACTCCCAAGTGCCGAACAGGTGAACAAGATCATCGCCACGACCGTAGGACGGCAAACCGCCTTCGGTAGTCAGAAGCTCATTCAGCCATTGCCCCCAGCCGGTGTCGCTCGGAAACCAGTTCACGGTGACACCAATGGAGAACAACTGAATCAATACAATAGCCGTGAGGAACACCGGTATCGAGATACCCACCGTGCTCACGCCCATAAAGAATTTGGACAGCCATGCCTGTGGCCGGATAGCCGAATAAACGCCGATCGGAACCGATAAAAATATGATGATCAAACTGGCGCCAATGACCAACTCAAGGGTTGCTGGCAAGTGCTCTGCAATCACCTCGAGCGCTGGCTTGCTGTAAAAATAAGAGTTGCCAAGGTCGCCTTGAATGGCTTTTCCGGCAAACCGGAAATACTGGACCAGAAAGGGATCGTTCAACCCCAACTCTTCTCGAATGGCTTCCCGCTCTTCTTCAGAAACGGACATGCCCACCATTTCCTGAAGCGGGTCCCCGAGGCCATCCTGTATGGCAAAGGCGATCACACTGATTACAAACATAACCAGCAACGCCTGGGATATCCGCTGAACTAAAAAAGCTAGCATGAGGGTTTTACCGTTGGTGAGTACTAGTTTACCCCTCCCCCATTGCGGGAGAGGGGTTTGAGGACAGGAACTAGTGCCTGTTATTCAACGACCAGATCACCCAGATACGGGAAGTTCATCACGTTGAGTACAGGTGCAATGCTGACGCCTTTTTTGGCTGCCCATGCCAGATCCTGCCAATGCAAAGGTACGAAAGCGGCGTCATCGTACAAGCGCTGCTCAACTTCTTGCAACATGGCAGCACGCTTGTCGAGGTCGGTTTCAACGTTGGCTTTCTGGACCAGCGCGTCGATTTCCGGGTTGCAGTAGTTGCCGGCGTTGTATTGGCCCGCGCCCGAGTCGGCTTCCGGACAGAAGGTCAGGAACTCGAAGAAGTTCGCAGAGTCTTCGGTATCGGCATGCCAGCCAATCAGCATCATGTCTGCTGCACGGTTATCGTACTCCGGCCAGTACTGGGCTTTCGGCAAGGTTTTCAGATCCACCTTGATGTTGATCCGAGCCAACATCGCGGCAGCCGCCTGGGCGATTTTGTCATCGTTCACGTAGCGGTTGTTCGGCGCCATCATAGTGATGGTGAAGCCATCCTCATAGCCCGCTTCTTTCATCAACTGCTTGGCTTTGGCCACATCAAACCGCGGCTTCAGGTTTTCGTTGTGGCCCTGATAACCGGCTGGCGACATTTGAGCCGCTGGCGTGGCAAAGCCCTTCATGATTTTGGCCGCAATGCCTTCCTGGTTGATGGCATAGGCGATGGCTTGGCGCACCTTCGGGTTCTTGAACGCTTCAACCCGCTCCTGATTCATGTGGAACAGGATGATACGAGTACCGCTCATGGTGACCAGTTCGCTGTTGCGATCGCGCTTGATGCGGTCCAGATCATTGGGTGGCACCGGCGCAATGAAATCCACACCACCAGACAGCAGCGCTGACACGCGGGTCGCGTTTTCTTTGATCGGTGTCAGAACAATTTTGCCTACGTTGCCCGGCGACTCGGTATCCCAATAGTCTTCGAAACGCTCAAACTCCACGCGCACGCCCTGGCGACGATCCGCGACCGTGAAAGGCCCGGTACCCGATAGATTTTCGGAAGCGAAAGAGTTGCCGTGTTTGAGAATGGCACCTTTGTCTTTGCCGTCTTCGGTTTCACCGCTATAGAACTGGCTGTCCAGCGGGAAGATGTAGGTGGCGGTATTGAGCAGCAGCGGGTAGGGCTCGGAGGTCATCAGCTCGAAGGTGTAATCATCGATCACCTTGATGCCACTGAAGGGCTTGAAGATCGCCTTAAAGTCCTGGCTTTGCTTCAAACGATCGAAGGTGAATTGAACATCGGCAGTGGTCAGCTCGTTACCGGAGTGGAACTTCACGCCTTTGCGCAGTGTAAAGCGCATGGTGTTTTCGTCTACACGCTCCCAGCTTTCGGCAAGGCGCGGCTCGAAGCCCAGATCTTTTGTCCAGCGCACGAGCGGATCAAACGTCATGTGTGACAACTGCAGAATACCGCCCGACAGCTGTTCATGGATATCCAGAGTCACCGGATCAGAGTCGTACGCCACCTTCAGTTCTTTCGTTGCTTCTGCAGACATGGCCAAAGGCGCGGTCGCCAGCGCCATTGAACCAACAAAAGCTGCTAATAATTTTTTCATCGCGTATCCCATCGTCATTATAAGAATTTTGGGTGCATCGATGCTCTATATGCATTCGACGTCTAAGCTCAAAACTAGCTGGCAAAGTACAGTACATCAATAGAAATTATTAGTCAGGGGGCTGGCGTAGGAAATGGCGAGCGCAGGTTCTGTGCGTGTGCCATTTAAGCGGTTAACGCCACCTTGAACCAATAGGCCTCGATCACCCGCATAACCTCAACCAACCCCTGAAAGCGGACGGGAACCCGGATCACTGACGCTGCGCCGCACGAATACAACCTAGCGAGATCGAATGTCGCCTGTTCCGAGTAAAAAATGATGACGGGCACATGACTGAATCGCTCCGAAGCTTTCACTTTCAGGATCCAGTCATCGACACCGGTCGTCTCTTCCCTGATCAGATACATCAACAAATGCGGCAACGCATCGAAATCCTCTGCAAGACCTGCGACACGCTCATTGAACTCCCCCTCGCTAGCCATCACCGTCAGGTTGTGACCCAAGGCGTTCATGCGCAAAGCTTCTTCGAGGTCGTCACCTTCTTTGCTTGCGGCAATCAACCACACGTTCAAATCGACTTTCCGTGGATACAACATCGTCTCTCCCTAACCTTCTACCTTGATTGTCACTGTGCTTTGCCGTCGGCCCGCCCCCGCAAAGCCCGTTGGCTGGCTTCTTTAAAATTCTGGGGCTCGGACACGAGGTATCCCTGCCCCAGCGCACATCCTATTTCACGAAGCGAGGCCAACTGCCGGGATGTTTCGATGCCCTCGGCTATAACCTCCATACCTAAGGACTTTGCCATGGTCACAATTGCGGTACAGATCTCCGGTTCCTTCAATTCAACCGAGCCTTCCGATACAAAACTTTTGTCGATTTTCACGATGTCTGCGGGAAATTGCCGCAAATAACGCAGCGAGGAGTAACCGGTCCCGAAATCATCGATGGCTATTTTGACACCCAATGCGCGCAACCGAACCAACTCGTTTGCTACCCGGCCGTGCTCTTCCACGCCGTCCAGCAAACTTTCCTCGGTGACTTCAATCTCAAGCCGGTCCAGCGTCACTCCATGTGTTGATGCCAACGCTTCTACCGCATCCACAAACCTGCCGGACTTCAGCTGCAGTGGCGATACATTGAGGGCGATCCGGCAATCCGATACACCCTGTTGTTGCCACTCTCGCAGGTACTCGCAGACTTTCGATACCACCCACTCGCCAATGGGAACAATCAGGCCGGTCTTCTCGGCAACCGGGATGAACTCGAACGGAGATATCATCTCGTCGGCACCCGCATGCCAGCGCAATAAAGCTTCAAACCCCGTTAAACGCTGATCCTCCAGCGTCCACTGCGGCTGCAGATACAACTCAAACCGGTCGTGCTCCAACGCGTTCCGCAATCCTTTCTCAATATAGAGATGTCTCTCCAGCTGGGTTTGCAAGTTGGCGGTAAAACACTGAATCTTGCTAACCCCATTTCGCTTCGCCTCATAAAGCGCAATGTCCGCTTTTTGCATCAGCTTGATCGGCGTATCGCCGTTTTCCGGATACAACGCGACCCCGACACTGGCGGTAATATTCAACTCGTGAGGGCCCACCGGTGACGGGCGGGATAAGGCAAGTACGATTTTATGCGCGACGGCCAAGGCATCACCGACACTGTGCAGATCATCGATGAGAACAGTGAATTCATCACCGCCAATCCGCGCGATGAAATCAGACTCCCGAACGACCGCTTTCAGGCGATCCGATATCAGTAACAACAACAAGTCACCGGTGGGGTGGCCGAGCGAATCATTGATCTCCTTGAAGCGGTCGAGATCAAGGAAAAGCACGGCCAGTTTACCGCCTGAGCGCTTGCATCGTGCCAGCGAGCTTTCAAGAATCTCTTCAAACAGAAGGCGATTGCCCAACCCTGTTAACGGGTCTCGCTTCACCAAGCTCTGAAGTTCCAACTCAGCCTCTTTGTGCCGGATCGCATGGCGAATCGTGCGTTCCAGTAGCGACAAACTGATTTCATCCTTGGGCAAAAAGTCGGCGGCGCCCAGCTCGAGTACCTCGTCGTCTATTTTCTGCGAATCGGCCCCGGTCAAAACCACAATCGGGACTTCGCAATGGATTCTTCGGGCTTCCTGCAGGATGTCACAGGCCGTTTCCCGACCCAGAAAATAATCCACCAGAAACACATCGCATTCCGGCGCCAACAATTCCTGGCGCGCTTCGTCCAGCGAGCCGAAATGACACAACTGAAACCGATACCGTGTCGAGCCCAGGAGCAACTCGTCCAGAATAAGGAAATCAGCGGGGTCATCGTCAATGATATGAACCCGAATCGTTTTCTTATTGCTTACCACTAGGCAACTCCACTACTGAACACCAATAAGCGTTAAATGCTTTTACCTGGGCCACCAGTTTTTCGAAATCCACTGGTTTGGCAATGTACGAATTGGCTCCCAGTTGATAACTGTTGAGCACCTCCTCTTCTCGATTGGAGGTGGTCATCACGATGACCGGCAGAAACCGGAGACTCGGGTCTTGCCGGATTTCAGCAAGACATTCTCGCCCATCCATTTTCGGCATATTCAAATCCAGCAGGATCAGCCCCGGCATGGGATACTCAACCTCGTTGCTGTAGGGCGGCTCGCGCCTCAGGTAGCGCATCAACGCAACGCCATTTTCGACGAAGTAGAGTGGATTCACCGCCTTTGCCTCTTCAAAGGCTTCTTTCGTCAGCAGTTGATCGAGCGGATCGTCATCAGCCATCAGAATCGGTACGGGCTTCAAAAACTGTCTCCCGAGCCAGTAGCCAGCGGCAAGTCAAACCGAAAGCGGGCACCTTTACCTTCCTCGCTCTCAGCATTGATGGAGCCACCGTGCCGCTCAACAATTTTGCGGCAAATGGCAAGGCCCATTCCGGTCCCCTCGTATTCGCCCCGACCATGTAGCCGCTTAAACACATCGAAGATCTGATCTTTATAAGCGGCGTCGAACCCTATCCCATTGTCGGTGACGGTCACTTCGCAGCGGCCGGGCAAACTACTCGGGTGTGCGGCGATCTCGATCACCGGTGGGGTCTCGGGCGGGCAATATTTCAGCGAATTGCCGATCAGGTTCTGCATCAGCTGCCGCAGCTGCGCCGCATCGCCGCGAACCCGACACAAGTCACCTACCTGAATGGTGGCACCGCTCTCTTCGATACGCAGCTGCAAATCCCGGCACGCGTCTTCGACGATCCGCTGCAAGCTCAGCTCTTCGTGGCCCTCGTCGCTGGAGCTGATGCGACTGTAACTGAGCAAGCTGTTAAGCAAGGCGTCCATCCGCTCGGCCGCCTCCCGAATGTAGCGTACAAACTGTTCGCCTTTTTCGTTGAATTCTCCGTACTTTCCGGTCATCAGCATTTGGGTAAACGCCATCAGTTTACGCAGCGGTTCCCGAAGGTCGTGGGACGCTATGAAGGCAAACTGTTCAAGATCTTCGTTAGAGCGCTCAAGCGCACGCGTTTGATGCTGCTGCTGTTTCTCCAGCCGACTGCGCTGCTCAATTTCTTCCTCCAGTCTTTGCTTCGTGCGGGTCAGTTCGGCGATCTGCCCTTCCAGATCAAATCGTGCCTTTTCAAGGTTTTGCTCTATCTCATTACGGTGAACAATTTCCGACTGCAGTTCCAGGTTGGCCGCTTGCAACTGGGCCGGCCGAGGCAAAGCCAGCGCCCTCGGGATCAGCGGCCAGACAAGAGCTGCGGTTATCAAGGAAACCGCGGCGGTTAGCGCCTTGAGAAACCCCGACAGGTAATAGGCACCGTTCCAGATGTTGTAGACCGCCATCAAGTGGGTCACGCCACAACAAAATATAAACAGCGCGAACAGCAAAAACATCCACTCAAACTCGATGTCTTTGCGTTTGTGCAGCAGCACGTATAGCGCCAGAGGGATGGTGAAGTAGGCGGCGGCGATGAGCGTGTCGGAAATAGCATGGAGGGCCAAGAGGTCGGAACGCCAGAGGTAGCAATGGCCATGCCCCATGAACGTCATATCCAGCCATTCCGGCAGGAGGGATCCGGTATCAGCCATGGCCTTCCCCGTTGACATTGACCTCTAGCAACATGCACGAGATCGATCGTTTGATTGTTGCTTTAACAATAGTCAATGAACCAAGGAGCGGCCACCCGGAAGTCTATGTGTTAATTCAAACTCCATATCAACGGCAGCATCAGCGCCGTAAATACCCCGGTCAGCCCCATTCCCAACGACGCGAACGCACCGGCCATTGGGCTGATTTCAAACGCTCTGGCAGTGCCAATCGCGTGGCCATTCAAGCCCAGCGCAAAACCGATAATCCGGTCGTCTTTGATGTTCAGCCATTTGGCCATCCAGTCAACGAACAACGACGCCAGCACACCGGTAATCAGCAATGCGCCCAGCGTGAGTGAAACGGAGCCGCCGACCTGTTCCGCAATCCCCATGGCGATCGGAGCGGTCACGGATTTGGGCGCCAGAGAGGCCAGCACCAATGGTGTTGCGCCCATCAGCCAGGCAATGCCGAGTGCATACACCGCCGCCAGCGTAGCCGCAACAGGCAAGGTCATCACGATGGGCTTCCAGAGCGCGCGAATGTGGTGCATTTGCTGGTACAGAGGTACGCCCAAGGCCACGGTGGTGGGCCCCAGCAGGACGGTCAGCCAGGCGGCCCCCGTGTAATATCGCTCAAACCCCAGCCCGGAGACGGCCACCACCACCGCCAACAGAAGCGCTGCGATCAGAACCGGCGGCATCCACAAGGGTTTTCGAAACCGGACAAACAGCCATTGAGCTGCAAGGAAGGCGCCTAGCGTCAACGCAATCGAGAGCATCGGCCCGGCGGTCAAAACCGTCAATGTATTCGTTGGCAATGAGGACTCAGTCATGATCACCGATCTCTTTTGTTAAACCTGCCGCTTTCTTCATTAACAACAACGTGGTCAACACACTGAGCAGCGTCCCCACAACCAGGGCCGCCACGACCGTCGTCCAGTAACCGGTAAACTGATCCACGATAAAAAACACACCCACCACTCCCGGGGTGATCAGCAGCACCAACACCGAGATCAGGCCCCGACTGGCTTCGGCAAGTTCGTCGCTGACCTTACCCCGTAGCATTAACGTGAAGGTCACCATGATCATGCCGAGCACGCCGCCACTAACCGGCAGCCCGGCCAAAAACCGCAGCGCTTCCCCAAGCAGGAAGAACACCACCAAAACCAGAAAACCGCGCAACATCACCATACTGCTATGCACTGCCTCGTCTAATTTGCATTACACTACGCCCTGCCCGACTTCACAGACAGGATTTCTCAATGGCACTGAAGGCCACTATATTCAAAGCCACGCTCCATATTGCGGACATGGACAAGCATTATTACGGCGACCACCACCTGACCGTCGCGCGTCATCCGTCAGAAACCGACGAACGCATGATGATCCGGCTCTTAGCCTTCGCCCTGAATGCCAACGACACCTTGGAGTTTACCAAAGGGCTCAGCAGTGACGACGAGCCGGAGCTTTGGCAGAAGTCCCTGTCGGACGAAATCGAACTCTGGATAGAACTGGGCCTGCCAGACGAGGACCGCATCCGCAAAGCCTGCAACCGCTCGAAACAGGTCATACTTTACACCTACGGAGGCCGAGCGGTGCCGGTGTGGTGGGAAAAACACCATAACAAGCTCGCCAGATTTGGCAATCTGACCATTGTAGATCTTCCGGCGGAAGCGATCACCGAACTGGCGAGCCTTGCCGAGCGCTCGATGACGCTTCAGGTGTCAATCCAGGACGGCGAAGTGACCTTCAGCAACGACTCAAGCCTGGTCAGCATCACGCCCGAGCAGCGGCTGCCGCAACAATGATGCAGTGACTTGCCCCCAAGGGCTAGACAGAAACCGCCCGCGCACGTAAGATTGCGCACTCGAAATTGATGAGCAATCGCCGATTTCGAATGCGCCCGTAGCTCAGCTGGATAGAGCGCTGCCCTCCGGAGGCAGAGGTCAGAGGTTCGAATCCTCTCGGGCGCGCCATTTTAATGGCCTGCTTTTCCCTCTTCAGTTTACCTGAGCACGTCTATCCTTGAGCAAACCAATCACCCGGGTTTCGAGTTCGTCCGGCGTGACCGATGCTTTCTGAACCACTGCCGCAACCTTCGTCGCAATCGCCCGTGGCACTTCATATCCTGACAAAATGACGACCGGCACATCGGGCTGAGATCGATGTACCGCTTCCCAGAGGGACAGCCCGTCACCATCTTCTAGCTTGAGATCAAGAAGAATCAGATCGTACGACGTTTGCCTGAGCCGCTCGTGCGCTTCCCGCAGCGTTTCCGCCCGATCAACCCGCGCAACGGCACCCAGTTGCCCTCTAACAACCGCAGCCAGGTCGTCATCATCTTCCACGTGCAGCACACGGGCAGCGGCTGACTCCCTCGGCAGACGAACCTCTGCCCGCGGGAACCGGAACCAGAAGCGCGCGCCATCACCTTCCTGCGATTCGAATCCGATCACGCCACCCATTCGCTCAACCAATTCTCGTGTCACTGCCAGCCCCAGACCGGTACCGCCTTTGACCCGATTTTCTGCGGAATCTGCCTGCGCAAAGCGCTCGAATATGCGGCTCCGGAAGGCTTGCGGAATACCTGGCCCACGATCCACAACGCTGATCAAGGCGCCATCCTCCGCATGGGGCTCACAATGAATGTCTACCGTTGCGCCGCGCGGTGAAAACTTGCAGGCGTTAGACACAAGGTTGAACAAAATCTGCAAGAGGCGGTCTGGGTCGGCTTTGATATGCCCGGATGGATCGCCGGTAATTCTAAGCTCCACGCCGTAAGGTATGGCGTAACCCTTCATCTGCTCCATGGCCTGCCCCAGAATGGTAGAAACCTCAACACGCTGTATATTGAGATTCATCTCATCGGCCGACAGCTTGTTCAGATCCAGCAGATCGTTTACCAACTGGACCAATCGCTGCGTATTCTGTTGAGCAATGCGCAGCATCCCACCAATCCGATCAGGGATTTCCCCCAATGCTCCTCCGGCAATCAGGCCCAATGACCCGGAAATGGACGTCAGCGGTGTGCGAAGCTCATGGCTAACCGTCGAAACAAACTGATTTTTAAGCAATTCGTTCCGCTGGCTTTCAGACAGATCCCGGGCGACCAACACCCATCTTGGATCCGTTTCGCCGGAACTCAGTATCTGCGTCAGACTGAGTTCCAAGGGCAGGGGCTGCTTGCCCACGATGGTCAGGGTCGTATTCCAGCGCGCAAGTAATCCTGCTGAGCCAGGGCTGTTTGAGCCGTCCAATCGCTCGGTCAGCTCCGGCAAACGCGCACTCAAAGGCGAGCCGGTGGCATCGGTGGGTAGCTCGAAAAGCGTCACAGCCGCCAGGTTATGCCCAACAATCCGCGTGTCACTATCGATTACCAGTACCGCATCGGCCAGAGAATCGAATAGCTGCAGCAGAAACGCACCGTTTTCCTCCAGTTCCTCTAGGGCCTGGTGCTCGACAGAGATGTCCTGAATCTGTGACACGTAATGCAGCGGTAGTCGGTTCTCATCACGGACCAAGCCTACCGAGAGCAAGGCATACATGACCGAGCCATCGCGCCGGTAATAGCGTTTTTTCATCTGATATTGATCGATTCGACCGGCCAGCAAATCGTGCAGCAAGGCTAAATCTGATTCGAGATCTTCCGGGTGGGTCAGTGTCTGAAAATTGGTCGCCAATAATTCCTCACGCGAATAGCCAAACAGCTTGGTTATGGCTTCATTCACATCCATCCAGCGCCCCTCCAGTGATACCAGGGCCATACCCTGGGCCGCCGAGTTGAACGCTTCACCAAACCGTTCGTTGGCAAGCCGCGCCGCTTGTTCCGCCCGCCGCTGCTCGGTCACATCAACCGCCATGCCCAGATAGCCGGTTGTCACGCTCTCCTCATCTTTAAGAGCGCTTACCGACAACTGCACAGTGCGGTGTTCACCGTCTTTTCGAGCGTAGGTCCATGTTGAGGTTTCGGGAATGCCTTCCCGTGCCGACGCGACAAAAACATCAAAACCTTCTATTCGCCTGCCGAACTGTTTGGACAGCTCTGCACCCCGTGCAGACACTTCCGATTCGAGATGAAATAACGCCGGCGTATGGACACCGACCACTTCTTCGGCGCTATAACCCAGCAGTTTCTCTGCTCCTGGGTTAAACAGAGAAATACAACCACGGGTATCGGTTGCAATGATGGCGACGCTCACCGACGCATCAATAACCGACTGGAGATAGGCACGGGTTTGCTGCAGGTCACTGTAGGCATCCCGGAGTTCACTGATATCGCTCATGGTCACTACCGCACCGAGTGGCCGGCCGAACGCATCCTCGAGGCGCTGTCCGTTGCAAAGCACCACTCGCGGCGGTTGTCCCTTTGCCCGAATCATCAGCTCCGCGTTGCGAACCTGTTCGCCCCGCCATGCACGCAGAAGCGGTATGTTTTCCGTAGCCAGCAACGCCTTGCCATCAGGCTCGTACAGGTCAAAGTGCTCCGCCCATTGCTCTGGCGGCAGCGCCCTCGGGTCTACGCCATGCCACTGCCTGGCGGCCAGGTTAAATTCGGCGAGATTACCGTCGCTGTCACAGGAAACCACGGCGTCTGGCATTGAATCGAGCAAAGTCGATAATATTCTCGAGCTAACATCCGCCTGTTGCTGCTCGTTCCAATCCTCAAGGCGGTCAACCGTTAGTAATGCAAGCCGTTCCAGGCCAGCCCGCTGCTCTTCCGTAAGAGGGCAATTCGGCGAAGTATCGAGCACACACAAGGTGCCGTAGGCCAAACCGGCGCGACCAACCAGCGGCGCTCCGGCATAGTACCGAATATGCGGTTCACCAATCACCAACGGATTCTTGGCGAAACGCTCATCAACCAGGGTATCGAGCACTTCCAGGATGCCGGTCTCTTGAATGGCATGAGCACAAAACGACTCATCCCGCCCTGTCTGCTGAAACGTAAGGCCCTTGGCCGCCTTGAACCACTGCCGCTCCCGATCTACCAAAGACACCAGCGCAATGGGCTTTGCACAGATCTGAGAAGCCAGCTCAACCAGGTCATCAAAATGACGTTCCGGAGGCGAGTCGAGCACCCTGAGCTTGTTCAGTTCACGAAGACGACGGGGCTCGTCGTCAGTCAGCTTGGCGGTGCAAAAAACGTTATCGGCCATTGATACTCTCAAATGATGTCTTGGCTCTTATTAAAAACGCTAACTACTCAACCGAATTTAGCCAGTTACCACTCTCATTTCCATCATTACCCGAGAAATTCCCTGCGGAGTGACGTGTACCGTCCAACCAGACGATGCCCGGCTCCTTGGCAGTGCTTAACGCCAACGGGCAATCGCGTCGGGTTGTCTATTTGTCGCGATGACAGGGCCGACCAGCGCTGGGCCTATAAGAAGAATTGCTGCAACTGCGTAACAAGGCGAACGGTAAGTGCCTCGACTACGACCGAAGCAACGGCCTATTGATCACCTGGCGATGTTCCCGCAGCTGGAACCAACAGTGGTCAGGGGTGACCACACTGGACACTCCATTATTCACGCTGCTTGATGGCGCGTTACTCAGCAAGCTTTATCGTGTTTTATTACCGGATTAAACAGCAGCTGTAGCCCGGCGGTAGCCCATGCCTACCGTTCGGGCACTGGCTTTCTGCTGAATATCCCCACAATCGGGGTGCCCTGCTCTCGCAAAATCGGCTCTATGTCATTATGCAGTGCCTGGTAACGATAAAATGGTACCCGCGGAAACAGGTGATGAATGGAGTGCAAATTTTGCCCTAACCAGAACCAGCCCAACGGTTTCATCCAGACCGGCATGATCAAGCTGTTGGTGTTTCGGTAACGGGCCGGATCCTGATAGGGAATGTGCGGCCGATAGGCAAACCAGTAGGCGGTAAAAAAGCCGCCCATAAAATAACTCACAAACAGCACCCAACCGGCATAGGCCACATCCGTCATCACGACAAAAGCCACGCGCCAGCCCAGTGAAATCAAAATTTCGGTGCCATAGATCCACCGTTCTTTGAGGGTCGCTTTGCGCCAGTGTGTGCGAAAAAAGAACGTGTTTTGTAGCCAGAGAAAGCGGAAAACAGTCACCACAGCACCCATCAACCCCCTACCCATTCCGCTGATCATATAATCGGGATCTTTGTCCGGCTGATTGGTGTACCGGTGGTGAGTCATGTGCTCGAGGCGATGGGATGCATACGGAATAGCAATCAGCGGGGCCATCAGATAGCCACAAGCGTCGTTTAGCCAGCGCAAATTCTCGTGTTTGCCGTGAATATTGCCGTGCACAGCCTCGTGCACCGGGGTATAAGACATGTACGTTAACGCCGCCAGCACCAGCACCGCCGGCACCGGGTTCAGCCAGCCAATCGCAAACAACCACAGCCCGGTCACGTAGCCCGTTAGCACCAGAACAACCAGTACCATCGTTGGCCACGCCATCTCGCCCATATAACGTTTGGCAAATTCCACCGCCTCGCGGTTTGGATTCTTTGTATCGTGCGACATAGCTCCGGTCTCATGGGAAGGATTCGAACACCCCTTCAATCTAGTCACCCGCGACACATTGCCCAAGGGCATCTTTGGCCAATCGCGGGACTCTTTAGGCCAAGTACCATGCACTCACCGAAACCGATACACTTTGCCCATGCTAAAACAAGAATCCACGCTTCACCCAATTGCCATCAGTCAGGTCATGATCAACTTCGCTGCCAGCCTAGGCGTGGGGGCCGATACTTGTCTGCATGGAACCGCAATCACGCCAGGCACCCTTTTCGACGGGGAAGCATTGATTGCCCGGGAACAGGAAATGCGCCTGATCGAGAATTTGATTCAGGCGCTCCCCGACACGCCGGCCCTGGGGTTCAAGCTCGGCCTGCAATACAACGTCGCGACGTTCGGAGTCTGGGGGTTTGCGTTGCGCACAAGCCGAAGCTTACGGGATGCGGCCAACACCGCTCTGCGCTATTTACCACTAAGCACAGCCTACTGCCGAATGTTCACCTTTGAGGAAAACGGCTGTTTCGGAATCGGACTGGATCCAGAACCCATCCCCCCACATTTACGCCAGTTTTTATTGGAACGTGATCTGGCCACCGGCGTTAACTTGCTGAAAGAGCTCAGCTTGTCGGGCCTGAGTATCTGTGCAGCCGAATTTCAGGGGCCTGCCCCCGATTACGCAAAACTGATCGCCGACACCATGGGGGTAACCCCCCGATTTAACAGTGACCGCAACGCGATTCTGGTTTCCGCCGACGCTGCTGACCAGCCTCTACCGACCTTTAGTTCCCGTCTCGTTCGCATGCTGGATGATCAATGTCGGTTCCAGCTGGAGCAGCGACAAACCAGTGGTCTTGCCGGTCAGGTAAGGCAACAGGTGCTTGGTTCGCTCGGACTGGTGGCCACACTGGATGAAGTCGCCAGCCATCTGGCCCTGTCACCACGCACCCTGCGCCGGAAACTGGAGCAGGAAGGGGCGAGCTTCCGGGCCATCGTCGAAGAAGAGCGCCGCCAGGCGGCCACACAGATACTCTCGGGCAGCGACATGAAACTGGATGAGCTGGCCATTCACCTCGGCTATACCGACACCGCCAGCTTCACCCGAGCCTTTCGGCGATGGATTGGGCAATCACCGGGCGAATATAGGCGGCAAAACCCGCAGGTCAGGTCCTCCAGCCGCCCTCAGGCGCCCCGTGCTGACGGCGATACTGATCCGGCGTCAAATTGAACCAGCGCTTGAACGCTCGCCGGAAATTGGCACTGTCGTGGTAATTCAATAGCTCGGCGATCGCCTCGACCGGCAACTGGCTGTCCAGCAAATACCCCTTCGCCTGTTGCGACAGAATTTCATCCCTCACCTGCCTGAAGCTGGTGCCTTCCTGTTTCAGCCTGCGAGCGAGGGTGCGCTTACAGATAAACATGGCCGCGGCCGCTTCTTCTTCGCTCAGCACACCGGGCGGATGCGACAACATCATCTTCTGAAGCTGATATTGGCAACTGCTCGTATTCGAATTCAATTGTTCCAACATGGCTTCGCAATGCTTCAGCGCCATCATATAGCTTTCATGATTCGCGGAGGCATTCTGAATCTTGCAAACCGCCAGCGGGACTTTCAGCACGTAGGCGTCGGCTCCAAACTCAATCGTTGCTGGAATAAAGGCTTCATAGTGCGCAGCGTAATCGGGTTGCTCATGCATAAAACAGATGCTTGCCTCGCTCAACGGCCGCCCGACGATAAATTCGGCCGTATCGAAGAAACTCACCGTGAAAATTTCACTGAGAAGGCGCAGAAGCGCTTCTTCAAGCTCCATATCGAATTTGCAGCTCAGCGCCAGCCACTCTCCCTCAACCACTATCTCAAGCTGGGCCAGATTCATGCGTGTTGGCAAAAAGGCCTGGAACGCTTTCAGAGCAGCGAGCAAATCCGGGCTGCTGTTGACCAGAAAACCCAGGGCGCCGTGAGTTGGTGACGTCAGCCTTTGCCCCAGCTGCAAACCAAACAGCTCGTCATTCGCGATCCGCAGACAGTTTTTCAGAATCCGCAGTTGTTGGTGGGCACTTAGCAAGGTGCTCTCTTCGAGAAATTGATCCACCGACAGCCGAGTGCCTGCCAACAGTTCCGACACATCACGGGACTGCAGGCCTAATTGTCTGGCGGCTAAACGGCTATAGCTGGAAGGAATGCTGGGCACATCCAGGTTAACAACGCTCATAATTATTCTTGTATCGGTTAGTCGGCGTTAAGTATTCAGGCACCATACAGGTCACACATTAACCAAGAGTCTTTTAATGACCCCCGCCTGTCAAGTAATGACCTGCCTGAAGCTCTCAGCAAAACGTAGTCTGAACCTGGAACAACCATTCCTTGAAACAACACCGGCGGGGTGACTATGGGGCAGATCACATTTATTGAACACACGGGCACAGCACACGTGGTCGAGATCGAGGAGGGCCAATCTCTGATGCAAGCGGCGGTCGAAAACGGGGTACCCGGAATCGACGCAGACTGCGGCGGAGCCTGCGCCTGCGGCACGTGCCACGTCATAGTCGATAACGGGTGGATACAGGCCACCGGAAACATCAACGCAGACGAACTGGGGATGCTACAGCTCACCCCTGAGCAATCCGAGACCTCCCGTTTGGCCTGTCAGATCACGCTCTCGGAGTCCCTCGATGGGCTGGTCGTACGGTTACCCGAATTCCAGATGTAAACCGGCGCACCCGATTTCAGATCGACGATGACACCCTTATAAGAAAGCTGACCCCGGAGGTTTGCATGAGTTTATTAAGCCCTTTCCTTGAGCCGGTCGCGAACAAAGCCGCTGCCGCGGTACCTATCCACTGGCAAATCAAAGGCATGCACACGTTTCAAAATCTCAAGAAACGCGTAGGAAAGCGTGAACAGCCGCCCGTTTTCAAAGAGGTTCCCCTACCCGACGTGTCGTCGCTGGCATTGGAAGACATCGATGTCAGCAACCCGTTCCTGTACCGGCAAGGCCTATGGCACTCCTACTTCAAACGATTGAGAGACGAGTGCCCGGTGCACTATCAGAAGAACAGTCCTTTTGGCCCTTTCTGGTCGGTAACCCGCTACGAAGACATCATGTTCGTGGATACCCACCACGATCTGTTTTCCGCCGAGCCCATCATTTCCCTCGGCCCACCACCACCCGGTCTGGAGATCGAAACCTTCATCGCCATGGACCCACCCAAGCACGATGTTCAGCGCCAAGCAGTTCAGGGCGTGGTGGCACCGAAAAATCTGGCGCAAATGGAAAGCCTGATTCGCAGCCGGACAGCGGATGTGCTGGACCACTTGCCTGTCGATGAGCCTTTCGACTGGGTGCAGACAGTGTCTATTGATCTGACCTCACGCATGCTGGCCACGCTGTTCGATTTCCCCTATGAACAACGCCACAAACTGGCCTATTGGTCAGACATGGCGGCTGCACCGCCCGAATCGACTGGCGGGACCGCAGACATCGATGAATCCTTCGCGGCTTCAGCCGACATGGCCAGGCAAATGTCTCTGCTGTGGCGTGAGAAAGAAGCGAGAAAGGCGGCAGGAGAAGAACCTGGGTTCGATCTCATCAGTTTACTGTTGGCCAACGAGAGCACCCGCACCATGATCAACCGCCCAATGGAATTCCTTGGCAACATGGTGCTGCTGATCGTGGGCGGCAACGACACCACCCGTAACTCCATGACCGGCGGGGTACTGGCGCTGAATCAATTCCCCGAGGAGTTCGCCAAGCTCAAACAAAACCCCGACCTGATTCCCAACATGGTGTCTGAAATCATTCGCTGGCAAACCCCGCTGGCCTACATGCGGCGGGTTGCCAAACAGGACATTGAACTGTCCAATAAAACGATCAAGAAAGGCGATAAAGTGGTGATGTGGTACGCCTCCGGCAACCGCGATGAGCGGGCGTTCGAGCAAGACCCGGATCTGTTCATCATCGACCGCAAGAACGTGCGCAAACACCTGTCCTTTGGCTTTGGCGTACACCGCTGCATGGGCAACCGCCTAGCAGAAATGCAGCTGCGGATTCTTTGGGAAGAGATTCTGAAGCGCTTCGATGATATCGAGGTGCTGGGCGAGCCGGAGTACGTGCAGTCGAACTTTGTGCGCGGCTATAGCAAGATGATGGTGAAGCTTAGGGCGAAAATCTGATTGCCCTAAGCTTGGGGGATTCAATGGCTCAGGCGCCCTTGAATCCCTTCGCCACCAAATAAACCTCACGGGACCGAGCTCTTGAGGAATCCGGCTTACGCACCGACACCTTGTCAAAAGCGGCGCGCACCGATTTAACGTACTCATCGTAGCCTTCGCCGTGGAACACCTTGGCAACAAAGCTGCCTTTCGGTTTCAACACCTGACAGGCCATGTCCAACGCCAGCTCCACCAGATACATAGATGCCGCCTGGTCAGCCGCATTCACGCCGCTGATGTTGGGTGCCATGTCAGAAATCACCACATCGGCTTTGGCGCCATCCAATGCACCCATCAGTTCGTCAAACACCGACTCTTCGGTGAAATCGCCCTGAATAAACTCAACACCAGCGATGTTATCCATCGGAAGAATGTCCGATGCCAACACCCGGCCTTTATGGCCCACCAGCTTAGCCGCCACCTGCGACCATCCGCCCGGCGCCGAACCAAGATCGACCACCAGACCGTTGGGCTGAATCAGACGATCTTTGTCGTTGATTTCCAGCAACTTATAACTGGCGCGGGAACGATAGCCGTCCAACTGAGCCTGTTTTACAAAGGGGTCGTTGACGTGCTCTTCGAGCCAGCGGTTACTGCTTTTTGAACGGGCCATCGGAATAGTCTTCTGTTTACTGCGGGAAAGCGCCATTGTACGCCGCTGCCTACACGACCGCAAAAGCCGCCAAGCGCCTGACAAGCATCCGACGCACCAGTACAATGGCGCCACACCGCCACGCACCGCTTAACACTGGAAACCTGCCGTGAAGCTGGACGACATCAAGAAACTGCATCAAAAGAAATACCGCCAATCCTTGGGGCACTTCTTGGTGGAAGGCGAGCACCTGGTGCTCGAACTGGAGAAGGCGGCGGCCAGCAATCCGCACTGGAAGCGGGCGCAACTGTTTGTCACCAGCGCCTACGAAGACTGGCGCAGCCCGTGGCCCAAGCAAGTGATCAGCGACCGGCAAATGGCCCAATTGGCAGACACCAAAACCCCACAAGGCATTCTCGCGGTGGTTCCTTTGCCTCCCCCCGCCAGCACCGATTCAGCCAACGAGGGCAAAGCCGTTTACCTGCACGAAGTGCAGGACCCCGGCAACCTTGGCACCATTTTGCGCACGCTGGCCTGGTTCGGTGGCATGCGCTGCCTGCTCAGCCCCGGCAGTGTTGACCCATACAACCCGAAGGTCGTTCGCTCCAGCATGGGGGCTATTTTTCATGTGCCACTGGAAACCGACATCGGTTTAGATGCCCTGGGCCAGCGTTACCCGAGTGTTGCCTGTTTGGACATCGGCGGCGACAGCCTTACAGAGCCCGGTTTTCAAAGCCACGATTGTTACCTGTTCGGCAATGAAGCCCGCGGCGTACCTGCCGCGGCCTTAACCAAACTCAATGCCCATCGATACACCATCCCTGGCGCGGCGGCGATTGAGTCCCTGAACCTTGCCTCAGCTGTAAATATGGCGGCTTACGAACTGAACCGCGACTAGTTTGCGTCGGCTGGAGCTAAACCGGCCTCTCAGCTTTCTGCAGGTGCGGGCTCAGCAGCCTCGGCCAGCAATTCCGGCTTTTTCATGGCTTTCGCGAACAGGTCTTTGTTTTCGGCAATGCTCATCGCGCACTGCTCTGCCAAATCTTCGGAAAGCCCTTCTACGTTTTTCTCCAGCCAGAACGCTACGTTCTCCGCCAACTCCAGCACCTTATCCCGTGCATCGGCTTCAGCCTTACTTTGAAAGAGCATGGTGTCTGGGTTGCTTAGCGCCATTTCCAGTCCGTCCCGATCCGAAAAGTATAATGATTGCACTGCCATGAGGCGTCCTCGCAGTCGTTAAATGCATGTATATTTATACAGTGGCATAGTACACGGAATTAACCGAGGATAGGAGCCTTGCTTACGATTTTATTCACAACCGATGAGGGGCTATGAATCCAACAATCGAACTTCTGAAGTCACACCGCTCCATCCGCAAGTTCAAAGATCAGCAGATTCCCAGAGAGCTGTTTGAAGACCTAATCCGCGCAGGCCAGAGTGCGGCCACCTCCAGTCACGTACAGGCGTACACTCTGATTCACGTGGTTAATCCAGAAAGCCGCGCACGGCTGGCAGAACTGGCGGGCGGCCAACCCTATGTCGAAAGCGCCTCCGATTTTCTGGTGTTCTGCGCCGATATGAAACGGTCGACCGAAGCTGCCGAACGATCCGGTGCGGACGTCACTCGCGGTATGACGGAGCAACTACTGGTTGCCAGTGTCGATGTGGCCTTGATGGCGCAAAATATGGTGGTTGCCGCGGAGTCAGTAGGCTTGGGCATTTGTTACATCGGCGGCATTCGCAACAACCCGCAGGAAGTCAGCGACCTGTTGAAACTGCCCGAGCATGTCTATCCCGTCTTCGGCTTATGCCTGGGCTATCCGGACCAAAACCCGGAAGTGAAACCTCGCCTGCCACTGGCCAGCATTCTGAAACAGGATGTTTACGACGACTCGAGCGATGAAGCATTGGTTGCGGAATTTGACGACACCATGGCTCGTTATTACCGGGAGCGCACAGGTGGCAACAAGAGCACCAATTGGTCCGAACAGTTGAAGCCCTTGTTCACCAGCAAACTGCGCGCACACATGAAAGAGTTTCTGAATAAACGCGGGTTTGGCATTAAGTAAGCACTAACGATGCGCCTGTGAACTCAGGCGTCCTCAAGGATGAGGACAACCAACTCTTTAGGGCCATGGGCACCGTAAGCCAACACCTGCTCGATATCCGCGGTTTTCGAAGGCCCCGATACCAGCAGAAGATTGGTGGGTAAGCCGGCCGACCAGTTCTGTTTTTCCATCATGGTGTACAGGTTGTCTTCGATCTCGCTGGCCTTTAGCAGGGCGATATGCAGCGGTGGTAACAGGCTCATCAGCCGCGGCTCATGCCGGTCTGGCCACAACACCAAAGAGCCGGTTGCCGCAATTGCGCCTGCGGTGCCGGTGATACTGGCATCCACTTGCCAGAACAGTTCTTCTTTCCATTCCTCAATCGGGCGGTCGTAGGCCAGCAGGTTTTGCTCGGCATCGGCTTCCGCCCAAAACTCCGCCAGCTGCTGCCCATGCCCGGTACCCGGTGCGTACAACAGGTTGGCGAGTCTTCGGTTCTCCAATAGTTCCTGCACCTTCGCCGGCCAGTTTGCCGCCGCCAGCGTGTGCACCTCGGTATGGACGGCTTCCATCAGGCTGCGAAGGCGTTCAATTCGGTCTTCCGGTGCGTACTGCCAGGGCTGAGTCACCAGCTCTTCGTCGAACTGGTCAGGCCTTGGTGTAGTGCCTTCCAGACCAGCCCGGAGCTTGCTCAAGATGTTGTCGCGGGCGCTCATGGTTGCTCTCCCCGATTCTGCCCGGCGTTCAAATGGGCTTTTGCTAAATCGTGCAAAGACCGTGGTGCCGGTACCGGTGCGGTGTGGTTCTCCGTCCAGGGGCCAAGGTTCTTCGGTGTCAGCTTGCCAAGCCGGGTGGCGGCCCACAGGAAGCACTTATACAAAGTCGGACGAGTGTTCAGTGCCATCCACATTCGCCATAAGGCGCGCTCTTTCCATGAATACTTCGCGCCACCGCCTTGCACAACCGCTGGCTCGTCCGGACTTTTTACGTTCTCCTGTCGTAGCCGCTGAAGCAGTTCCGGAATCGGGATCTTCACCGGGCAGACCTCGCCGCAAGCACCGCACAACGACGACGCGCTGGGGTGATCGGGTACGTGATCCAAACCCACCATGTGCGGGGTGACAATTTTGCCAATCGGCCCCGGGTACACTTCGCCGTAGGTGTGGCCACCCACTCGGGTATACACCGGACAATGGTTCATACAGGCACCGCAGCGGATACAGTTCAAAGTCTGGCGCAATTGGGCGTCCGCAAAAGCGCCGCTTCGGCCGTTATCCAGCAACACCAGATGCACTTCTTCCGGGCCGTCCAGCTCATCCGCTTTGCGTGGGCCGGAGATCATGTTGACGTAGGTAGTGATCGGCTGACCCAGTGCCGAGCGCGTCAATAGCGACAGCAAAGGCACCACATCCCGAAGGTTTCCCACTACTTTTTCGATACCCGTCACCGCTACATGCACCGGCGGAACCGTGGTGCTCATGCGGCCGTTGCCTTCGTTTTCCACCAGCAGCAGGGTGCCGGTTTCCGCGATGGCGAAATTCACGCCCGATACGCCCACATCGGCTTCCAGGAACTTTTTGCGCAGGGTGCGCCGGCCAATCTGAATCAGCTCGTTTACGTCTTCGGTTGCTTCGACGCCCAGTTTGCTATGGAAAAGCTGAGACACCTGTCGGCGGTTCTTGTGGATCGCCGGCATGATGATGTGAGACGGTTTTTCGCCGTCGAGCTGGACAATGTACTCGCCCATATCGGATTCCAGGCACTCGATGTCTCGGTCGGCCAGATAGTCGTTCATCTCCATCTCTTCGCTGACCATGGACTTGCCTTTCACCACCTGCGAGCCCTGTTTCGACTCGATGATGGCGTGCACGATTCGATTGGCCTCCTCCGTGGTTTCGGCCCAATGGACGTGAACGCCGTTTTCCGTCAGTTTGGCTTCCAGCTGTTCCAGCAAATCCGGCAATCGGGACAAAGCCCGCGCTTTGATGTGATTGCCCAGCTCCCGCAGGCCTTCCCGCTCCTGTTCATCGGGAAAGGCGTCGGCTCGCTTTTGCATCAGCGAATCCATGGCCACCCGGAAATTGTTTCTTAACTGGCCATCAGCCAAAGCTTCGGTGGCGCGGCCCCGGAAGCTGCTGGTGAGTTCGGTCACGGGAATGCGCTGGTTCATGGCTCGCCCTCGCCACTGATTCGCTGCCACAGAAAACTGGCCAGATGCCGACCCCGAAACGCCTGTTTCTGCTTTTCCAATGAGCCATTGATATTCAGCAGACAACCGCCATCGGCCGTGACCATCTCCACCGCGCCGGACTCCCGAAGGGCGCGGGTTTTATCCAGCACCATTGCGCCCGACACTTCCGGCATCCGCACTGAAAAGGTGCCACCAAAACCACAGCATTCACTTTCGTGGTCGTGATCCAGCCGCTCGACTTTATCCAGCTTCGCGAGCAGTTCCCGCGCGTGCAGATGGGTGTTCATTTCCCGGCGTGCAGAGCAAGACGTGTGCAGCGCAATCTGCGTTGGCTGGCCCAAATCGCGCCACTCAACCTTACACACATGCAGCAGAAACTCGGTCAGTTCAAACGTTCGCGCAGCCAGATCATCAACCCGCTTCAGCGTTGCCGGTTCCTCCGCGAACACGTCCCGATAATGCTGGCGAAACATGCCAGCGCAGGACCCGGAAGGCACCACCACCGGCAGGCCGTTATCCAGCACGTTCAGTTGAGATCGGGCAACGTCCCTCGCTTCCTTAACATAACCGGATGTCCAGGCTGGCTGGCCGCAACAGGATTGCGCCTGTGGAAAATGCACCCGAATACCTTCGCGTTCCAACAAACGGATGGCATCCAGCCCGGCTTCCGGAAAAAACAAATCCACCACACAGGTTCCGAACAGCGTCACCTCGGCGGGTTTCTCGGGATACTCTCTTGGGGCCGGCCTTGCGGGCGCAACCCGCGTAGCATTGGGTGCGGCATCGTAGAACAGCTCATTCACGCGCTATCACCTCCGGACTCTGCGGTACGATCCACTCGGTTATTGGGATAAAGCGGCTCAAGTATGGGTTTCAAGCCTTTAGCGTCATCCACAAAAAGCTGAAGATGCGGGAAGGGTATTTCAATGCCAGCCTCATCCAGTGTTTCTTTAATCTGTTCCAACACGTCCGCCATGATGGTTGGCTGCACATCCAGGTTATCCGGTGTAATCCAGATTTTTACTTCCAGATCCACCGACGAATCGCCCAGATTTTTAAGCACAACCCGTGGTTCCATGCCCGGTGATTGCAGCACTTCCGGGTGCGCTAAAAGCACGGGCATAATGATGTCTCTTGCGGCCTTGGCCGATTCTTTGTAAGCAATACCTACCGAGATATTCAGCCTTGTCGCGCCTTCGGCACTGTAGTTAACAATTTCTGAAGAAGCGACGCTGTCATTGGGAATCATGGTGAAAATATTGTCCCGAGTCCGCAGCCACGTGGTGCGCAGCGCAATCTTCACCACCTTGCCATCCTGGCCATTAATGGTGACCCAATCTCCAATACGAAACGGCCGCTCAATCAACAAAGTGATACCGGCGATAAAGTTGGAAAGCGTCGACTGGGCTGCAAACCCCACAGCAATACCGACAATCCCCAGGCCCGCGACAATTGACAACAGGTCAAACCCGAACTGCGCGAGAATAGTGACCACCGCAAAGGTCGCCATCACCACTGACAACACATTGCCCGCCAACTGCTGAATAGATGCATCCAACCGGTTTCGGCGCAGCGTTTCGGCCGTCAGGCGACGAATAACCAACCAGGCCACGTAGAAGCCCAGCGCCAGCAACCCCGCCCTCGCGACCGCTTTCAAAAACTCAACGCCCGCTCCGAATTGCGCCAGTATCACCAACAACGCACCCAGCCCGGTCAAATACCTTAGCCCGCTTCTCCCGTGTTTAAAGGCGGAGCTATCAACATTGCGCTTACCGACCACCAGCCGAATAAGCCCAATCAACACCAAGTAGGCCCCGAGAAACAAAGCCAAATACAGAATCGAAATCAGCATCTGACTGAGAACGTACGCTCCCACCTCACGCCATTCATACTCGTGGCCGCCAAAGGCGCTCAGCGTATCCCCAAGGTTTTTCTTTAATTGCTCAACCACGACTGCCGTGAACTCGACCATCAATCCTGTCCTTTACAAATGAGCGCGGAACACCTTCAAACTATCGTTGGGGCAAGTGCTTGCGCAATACATATATAGTAGCGGATTCTCGACCAGCCATTTCCAGTGGAGCCCTTGAAGAGCGGCCCCATCGACGCCATGTTAGAAAGCAACGTCACACCTTTCACATGATCCGGGAGCAACATGTTCAAAAAACTCGACTATTCGCTGCTTGAGCTGGCCTCCGTGCGCGAAGGTGATTCCGTTTCCACCACATTGGCGAACAGCGTTGCCTACGCCCAACACGCGGAAGATCTGGGTTTCAAACGCTTCTGGCTCGCCGAACATCACAATATGGAAGGCATCACCAGCTCCGCAACCTCGGTGCTGGTGGGCCACATCGCCGGCAAAACCGAGAGTATTCGAGTCGGCTCTGGCGGCGTTATGCTGCCCAATCATCCGCCTTTGGTCATTGCCGAGCAGTTCGGCACGCTGGAATGCCTCTATCCGGGCCGCATTGATCTTGGGCTTGGCCGAGCGCCGGGCACAGACCAGATAACCGCCCGAGCACTGCGCCGGGAAGGCATTGGCGCCGAGCAGTTCCCGGAAGACGTCTCGCAGCTGCAACACTTACTTGGCCCATTGCAGCCCGGGCAACGAGTCAAGGCCATTCCGGGCGCCGGGACCAACGTGCCGATCTGGCTGTTGGGCTCCAGCCTGTACAGTGCGCAGCTTGCCGCCATGCAAGGGCTGCCCTATGCCTTTGCTGGCCACTTTGCCCCGCGTTTGTACCGGGAAGCTCTGCGAGTATACCGCGACAACTTTCAGCCCTCGGAGCAGTTGCAGCAACCTTATGCCATGCTGGCGATCCCGGCCGTACCGGCGGACTCCATGGACGAAGCGAAACACCTGACCACCACCAGTTATCAGCGCATTCTTGCACTGTTCCGCGGACAACCGTTGTGGATGAAACCACCGGTGGATTCTATGGACGGTTTGTGGAACGCCGCCGAAGAAGCCGGTGTCAAAGACTTCCTGGGCTTACAGGTACTCGGCAACTCAGCCGACATCACCCAGCAGCTTGATGCCTTGCTGTCCGATATCGAAGTCGAGGAACTGATGTTTACCATCGATATTTACGAGCCGGAGAGGCGCCGGCACGCACTCAATATTCTGGCAGAGAGTTTGTCCAATGACGGATAACCGTTTCTTCGTTTTTCTATCACACGGACTCGAAAGCGGCCCGAAAGGCACAAAAGTTCAGGCCATGAAAGCCGTCGCTGAAGAATTCCCCGGTGTTATCGCTGAGGCGATCGACCACACCAGCACCAAAGATCCGGAAACTCGCCTGCAACAAATGCGGGATGCCATGGCCGCCGCCGGCGCCACTCCGGAACGCACCATTCTGGCCGGTTCCAGCATGGGCGGCTGGGTGTGTGCCCAAACCAGTGCCAATTCACCGGTTCTGGGTTGTTTTCTGCTGGCTCCGGCGCTCGCTTTGGCGAAGTACCCACAATCAAGCCCGACTATCCAGGCCGAACACGTAAAAATCATTCACGGTTGGAACGACGATGTGGTGCCGGTTATGCCGGTTCTCGAACTGGCTCGCAGACAGCAATTGGAAACATTGGTTCTGCCCGATGGCCATCGGCTTGAGAACAGTGTGGAAAGGGTCTCGCGCGAGTTCCGCCACTTCATGGCAACGTGTTTAGCCGAGCAGAATCCAGACTAAAATCATAGCTTTGCAGATCCCGCTCGTTCGCTTTCGCATGTTTTCTAATTTCGGCCATTTCCTTGCGAAAACCGCTTTGTTTTGCCAGTCTTTATAAAGTTAACAAGGAACTAACTAAAAAAGCGAGCGGAGATCACGCAATGAACAGCACGAACAAATTCCGGAAATTGGTCGGTATTTCTGCATTGGCCTTTGCCGGGCTAACTGCTGCAAACGCAGTAAATGCGGCCAACTGGCGTTACGCCCACGAAGAATACGAGGGTGATGTTCAAGACGTCTACGCCTACAAATTCAAAGAATATATCGAAGAAAACTCAGACCACACGCTGCAAATCTTCCGCTTTGGCGAGCTGGGTGAGTCTGATGACATCATGGAACAGACCCAGGCGGGCATCCTGAACTTCGTGAACCAGTCTCCGGGTTTCACCGGTGCGCTGATTCCTGAAGCACAGATTTTCTTTATCCCCTACCTGATGCCGACCGACATGGATACGGTGATCGAATTCTTCCGTGAATCCAAAGCGATCAACGAGGATTTCCCCAAGCTGTATTCCGAGCAGGGTCTGGAACTGCTGCAAATGTACCCTGAAGGGGAAATGGTCGTCACCGTTGACGAGCCCGTCACGTCTCCGGAAGAGCTGAACAACAAAAAAATTCGGGTCATGACCAACCCGCTGTTGTCAGAAACCTATTCTGCGTTCGGCGCCACTCCGACCCCGCTGCCTTGGGGTGAAGTTTACGGCGCACTGCAAACCAACATGATCCAGGGTCAGGAAAACCCGATTTTCTGGATCGAGTCCGGCGGTTTGTATGAGGTGTCACCAAATCTGGTGTTCACCGGTCACGGCTGGTTCACCACCGCCATGATGGCGAACCAGAACTTCTACAACGGCCTGTCTGATGCCGATAAGAAACTGGTTCAGGATGCCGCCGACTATGCCTTCGAAGAAATCATCGAGCATATCGATGGTCTGGCCGACGAAGCTCTGGAAAAGATCACCTCGAAGAGTGACGAAGTCACCGTTACTCGTCTGAACGACGAACAGATCGAAACCTTCCGTGCCCGTGCGCCGCAGGTTGAAGAGAAGTTTATCGAGATGACCGGTGAACGTGGCAAGAAACTTCTGGAACAATTCAAAGCCGACCTCGAAGCCGTAAAAGGCGAATAAACGGCAGGATTCAAAGGGTGGCTCTGGCCACCCTTTGTTGTCCGGCTAAGGTTTAAACCCGCCCCGCCGGAGTCTTTGCCCGCCGGGAGCAATCAGTTGTGGAGCACCACCCATGTCTGAGCATCCTCAAGAGGCTGTTGAAGACGATACCGGCACCTACGAATCCGGTTTACCCGGCATACTTGGCACCATCGACGAATGGATAGCCAAAACCGAAGCAGTCATGCTGGCTGCTGGCGTTATCCTGATGGCCATCAACACCTGCATTAACGTTATTGGCCGTTTTGTTTTCGGAGAAGGCCTGTTTTTCTCCGGCGAGATCAACCGAATCCTCATTATTCTGATCACCTTTGCCGGCATCGGTTATGCCGCCCGGCACGGTCGCCATATTCGCATGTCTGCGGTCTACGATGCGTTCCCCGCCAGTGGCCGGAAAGTACTGATGATCATCATCGCGCTGTTCACCTCCGCTGTGATGTTTTTCCTGTGTTACTACTCCTACGGCTACATCGAAACTCTGTACAGCCGCGGTCGTATCCTACCTGCCCTGGGTTTGCCTATTTGGTGGATTTATATCTGGGCACCAATCGGTTTCGCAATTACCGGCATTCAGTACCTCCTCACCGCCATCAAAAACTTCACCAGCAAGGATGTTTACCTTTCAACAGGGGTGGTTGACGGTTATGCCGACACAGAATCGGAAGTTTAAACGCAGCATAAACCTGGAAGGTTGAGGACACGCATACTATGGCAACTATTATGATGCTCATCATGATCGGGCTGCTGCTTCTGGGCTTCCCGATGATGATTCCGCTGATCACCGCTGCGGTGGTTGGTTTTGTAATGATGTTTGACGGCTTCGGCCAGATGGGCACCTTCATCCAGCAGATGATGGGCGGCATCCGGCCGGCGTCGTTGATCGCAGTACCTATGTTCATTCTGGCCGCCGACATCATGACTCGCGGCCAGTCTGCCGACCGGCTGATTAACATGGTCATGTCGTTTATTGGCCACGTAAAAGGCGGGTTGGCGATCAGTACCGCCACCTCCTGCACCCTGTTCGGCGCGGTCTCCGGCTCCACTCAGGCAACCGTGGTTGCGGTGGGCTCCCCCCTTCGCCCCAAGATGCTGAAAGCCGGCTACTCCGACTCCTTCACTCTGGCCCTGATTGTTAACGCCAGTGACATCGCGTTTCTGATCCCGCCCAGCATCGGGATGATTATCTACGGGGTTATCTCGGAAACCTCCATTGCCGAACTGTTCATTGCCGGTATTGGCCCGGGTTTGCTGATTCTGTTGATGTTTTCGATGTACTGCCTGATTTACGCCTACAAGAACAATGTGCCCACGGAAGAAAAGGCCAGTTGGAAACAGCGCGCCTTGTCGGTACGGGATGCGTCCTGGCCGTTGATGTTCCCGGTCATCATTGTTGGTGGTATTTACGGCGGTATTTTCAGCCCAACCGAAGCGGCGGCCGTGTGTGTGCTTTACGCTTTCCTGCTGGAATTCGTGATCTTCCGCTCGCTCAAACTTAACGATGTCTACCGTATTGCCAAATCCACCGGTCTGATCACCGCGGTGGTCTTCATTCTGGTTGCAGTCGGAAACGGTTTTTCATGGATCATTTCCTTTGCTCAGATTCCGCAAGCCATCCTGGAATCCGTTGGCGTCAACGAGGCCGGCCCGGTAGGGGTTCTGATCGCCATTTGTGTCGCGTTTTTCATCGCCTGTATGTTTGTAGACCCGATCGTGGTGATTCTGGTGCTCACCCCGATTTTCGCGCCCGCGATCCAGTCTACCGGCCTTGATCCGGTGCTGGTGGGTGTTCTGATCACCTTGCAGGTGGCGATCGGCTCTGCCACGCCGCCCTTCGGTTGCGATATCTTCACCGCGATCGCGATTTTCAAACGGCCTTATCTTGAAGTTATCCGCGGCACCCCTCCGTTTATCTTCATGCTGGTGGCCGCCGCTGGCTTGATCATCGCCTTCCCGCAAATTGCGTTGTTCCTGAGGGATCTGGCTTACCCGCAGTAAGCCGGATACCCGGCCAATAACAGGAGACTGCTATGTTTAATCGAATTCTGGCGGCCGTGGATGGGTCCAAGACATCGCTTCGGGCCCTGGACAAGGCGATCGAACTGCAACGGCTGTTGCCAGAGGTTGAGATTTTCATCCTCTGTGTATACAAGCATCACAGCTTGTTCGAGGCGTCTCTATCCATCGGTCGGCCCGATGATATGGACATCCCGGATAAGGTGTTGTCAGACTACGCCAAAGAGGTGGTTAACCACGCGAAGGAGTTTGCGAAAGAGCACGGTGCCACGAAAGTTCGCGGCTTTGTAAAGGCGGGGCGGCCCTCCAAGGTGATTGTAAAATTTGCCAAAGACAAAGAAGCCGATCTCGTTGTGGTTGGCACCAAAGGCACGAACAGCGACAAAGACGGCATGTTTTTGGGCAGTGTTTCTCATCGGGTGGCCTCCCAGGCCAAATGCCCTGTGTTGGTTGTGTGACGATTTTCTCGCCGCTCTGAACACCCCCGGCAGCAGATTTTTTGCTGTCGGGGTATCACGGATATCCGCAAGCTGCGTGAAATTTCACCGTGCTAAACTGCCGCGCCTCTAGGTTAACTTTCATTCACAAATCACAAGGCGCTTGTCGATGACCGCAATTGTCGATTTTCTCAACTCTATTATTTGGGGCTACGTCCTCGTTTACGGTTTGCTTGCCGTAGGTATTTTCTTCACCGTTCGCCTCGGCTTTCTTCAGTTCCGTCATTTCGGAGAGATGGTACGAGCCATCCGCGGTTCCCGGGAAAGTGACGTTCACGGTATTTCCCCGTTCCAAGCTCTGTGCACCAGCCTCGCCTCACGCGTTGGCACCGGTAACCTTGCCGGTGTAGCGGTCGCTCTTTATCTGGGCGGCGCTGGGGCCATTTTCTGGATGTGGATGGTTGCTCTGGTGGGTATGGCCACCGGCTATGCGGAAAGCACACTGGCCCAGCTTTACAAAGTCCGTGACGGCAAGGGCCAATACCGCGGCGGCCCGGCGGTATACATCGCCAAAGGCCTGAAAGCACCATGGGCAGCAGCCATTTTCGCGGTTTGCCTGATTATTTCCTTCGGTTTGGTATTCAACGCAGTTCAAGCCAACTCCATTGCCGATGCCATGCAAGGTGCCTTCGGCGCCCCCAAGCTCGGCGTGGGTGTGGTGATTGCGGCCTGTGCAGGCGTGGTGATTTTTGGTGGCCTGCGCAAAATCGTTCGTTTTGCTGAATTCGTGGTGCCGTTTATGGCTGGCGCCTATGTGCTACTGGCACTGGGGGTTATGGCCATGAACATCACGGAAGTACCGGGCATTCTGGCGCTGATCGTAAAAAGTGCGTTTGGCCTTGAAGAAGCAGCCGGTGGTGCGGTTGGCTCCGTCACCGCGGCCATGCTGAACGGCATCAAGCGCGGCTTGTTCTCCAACGAAGCCGGCATGGGCTCGGCGCCCAACATCGCGGCCACAGCCACACCTGCACCGCACCATCCGTCGTCGCAAGGCTTGGTACAGGCATTCGGCGTGTTCGTTGATACCATCATTGTCTGCACCGCAACGGCAGTCATGATTCTGCTGGCAGGTGTTCTGGAGCCTGGCTCAGGCGTAACCGGCACTCAGCTGACCCAGCAGGCAATGGAAGTGCATCTTGGTGAATTCGGCAGCTACTTCATTGCCGTGGCCATTCTGTTCTTTGCCTTTACCTCCATCGTTGCCAACTACACCTACGCCGAAAACGCGCTGGTGTACCTGAAAGGCGGTAACACGCTGGGCCTGACCATTCTGCGTCTGGCCGCTTTGGGCATGGTGATTTGGGGTGGCTACGAAGCGGTCGTTACAGTTTTCAACGCAGCCGATGCCTCGATGGGGCTGATGGCAGTGATCAACCTGATCGCCATTGTGCTGTTGTCGGGTACCGTGATTAAACTGACCAAAGACTATCTGGCACAGCGCAAAGAAGGCCTGGTACCGCAGTTCAGATCCAAAGATTACCCAGAGCTGCACGAGAAGATCGACAGCAATATCTGGCACTGATCTGAAAAACCCCGCAGTTATCCGTTGAGAGCTGCGGGGTTTTCATTATATGCCGCAAGGATTAGTCTTCGCGGTTTTGCCGCAACGTCAGCATCGCTAACAAGCCCGATACCGCCATCAAGAACAATGCGACGGCGTTAAGCACGGGGGTAGATCCCTCTCGCAGCCGGTTAAACAGCGCGACGGTAAGCGGCGTGTCACTACCGGTCAGCATCACCGTGGTATTGAAGTTCTCGAACGACATCAGAAACGCCATGGCCGCAGCTCCGAATATCGAGGGTAGTAGCCAAGGTAGCGTCACGGTGAACCACGCCACCAATGGCGTTGCCCCAAGGTTCAGCGCAGCTTCTTCCAGTTGGGGATCAAATTTTCGCAGCCGTGCGCCAATCACCAATGTGGCCAAAGTCGTGATAAAGGTCACTTGCCCCATCACCACCAGCGTCATGCCCGGCCGAAAGATATCCAGTTCGATACCCCACAACCGGGACACTTCGTTCGCGGTACCGCTGTAGAACACCAGGATGGACACCCCGAGAATCACCCCGGGAATCACCAGCGGCAACAGCATCAGTAAATACAAAAATTCCTTGCCACGAAACTGCAAGCGCTCAAACAACACGGCATTCACGCAGCCCAACGCAACACTGCCCAGCGTGACCCAGAAAGCGATTTTGGTACTGACCCACAATGCATTCAGCAAGCCATCATCATGGAACAGGCCGGTTCGCCCTTCGCTGCCATCCGCCAGATACCAATCCAGCGTAAACCCTTGCCAAGGCAAGGAGGGAAACGAGGAATCGTTGAACGCAAAGGCAGCCGTTACGAGCAACGGCAACGCCAAATACACGAAAAAAGCCACCAGATAGGCCAGATACAATCCATTAAACACGCGGGAACGAGGTACCGAACGAATCATAAAGTCACCCCATCACCTTGCGCAGAGACTGGCCAGACAGCTTCAGCCCCAGCCATACCATCACCGATGACAACACCAGCAACAGAACGCCAAGGGCGGCTCCCTGCTCCCAATTAAAGCGGGTAATAAACTGGGTGAAGATCTGTTCGGTGAACCAGGCACTGTCTTTACCGCCCATCAAAACCGGAGTCAGATAGCTGCCAAGGGTTAACATGAACACCACGGTGCACCCTGAAACAATTCCGGGCATAGCCCAAGGCACCACAACCTCCCGTAGTACCGTGGCGTGGCCGCCGCCTAGATCATAGCCAGCTTCCACCAGATTCTCGTCCATACCGTCCAAGGTGGTCACCAGAGGCACCACCATAAACAGCAAACCGTTGTAGACCAGTCCGACAATCACCGCGACATCGTTATAGAGCATTTCCACCGGGCCATCGGCCCAACCTAGCGCTTGCAGCCACGAGCTGAACAAACCACTTTCACGCAGCAGAATCATCCAGCCGTAAGTACGTACTAACTCACTGGCCCAGAAGGGAATCAGGCAAGCCAGAAACAGTAGGCGTTTGCTACGGCCGCGAGCCATTTTGGCGATGTACCAAGCGATGGGGAAAGCCACCAGCAGCGTTAGAAACGTGGTGAACAGCGACATTACACCGGTGCGAACGAAGGTTCGCCAATAATAGGATTCCGTGAAGAAATTCTGGTACTGCTCCAGCCCCCACGCCAGCGTATCCCAGCTTTCGCGCACCTGAAACGACACGCGAAGCATCTGTATGTGCGGCACCAACACCAACAACACAATCCACAACAGGAAGGGGGTTAACAGCAACCAGAGTGAGAGGCGACTCGCTGACGATTTCATGACCGATCTGCCCCGAACACCCGGGCCAATTCTGGATTCCAGGCCAGTTTGATCGAACTGCCTGAGGTCAAGGCCGGCGCGGAACCGTCCTGGGGCAAGCGGGCGTATATCGGGCTACTGCCGTTTACAGCTTCGACCCGACTGTTCGCGCCGTCGAACAAGGTTGTTTGCACGCTGGCTTGCATCACCGAATAATCGTTATTCGGTTCAGATCCGGCAAACACCAAAGACTCGGGGCGCACGTACAGCTCCGCCCGTGAACCTGGCTGCAACTTGCTCGAGGCCAGGCGGCCACGCACAATTTCACCACTATCCAGCCGGATGTTCGCCAGATTGTCAGCCATTGAGACGACTTCTCCCGCCAGCCGATTGTTATCGCCCACAAACCCAGCAACGAACGGGGTTGCCGGTTCCCGATAGAGCTCTTCCGGCGGCGCGACCTGATCAAAGCGGCCCTCTCTCATCACTGCCACCTGATCGGACATTACCATGGCTTCCGACTGATCGTGGGTGATGTACACAAAGGTTGTGCCAAACTGTTTCTGCAGATGCTTGAGCTCCAGCTTCATTTGCTCGCGCAGCTTAAGATCGAGCGCGCCTAGCGGCTCATCCAGCAATAGCAGGGTAGGCTTCAGTACCAAACATCGAGCCAGCGCGACCCGCTGGCGCTGGCCACCGGACAACTCCATCGGATTGCGGTTTTCCAGCCCGGGCAGCCCAACCTGCTCCAGCACCTCAGCCGTGAGCTTCCGGCGTTCGGCCGCGGCCACCTTGCGCCGCTTCAAACCGTAGCCGATGTTGTCGCCCACCGACATGGTGGGAAACAACGCCAAATGCTGAAACACCATATTCACCGGCCGGCGATTGGGCGGTACATCGTTCATCCGCTCCCCACGGATATAGATATCACCCTCGTTCGGCTTATCGAAGCCCGCCAGCAGGCGCAACAGCGTCGTCTTGCCACAACCGGACGGCCCTAGAATGGAGAAGAACGTGCCCGCCGGCACGTCCAGTGAAATGTCATTGACCGCGGCATGGGCGCCGAAGCGCCGCACCAGCCCGTCGCAGGAAAGATCGGATTGTGTTGCCATACTGATCAGTTCGCCGCTTGCACACGGTCCAGCACCTGCCCTTCGGTGGCTTCCAGCCCTGGCGGCACCGGTGGGTACCATTTGATGTTGGTGATGGCCTGCTCATCAAAACTGGCTCGATAAGCATCGCGCAGATCTGCCTTCACAAATTCGTCTGCGCCCTTAGAGGCCGTGAAGTTGCCCGAAGCGTTGGTAATCTTCGCGGCAATGTCCGGCTGCATCACGAAGTTGATCCACTTGTAGGCCGCCTCTTCATTTTCGCTGCGACGTGGAATCGCAAAGGTATCTATCCAGCCCAAAG
Source organism: Marinobacter sp. MDS2 (assembly GCF_030718085.1). NCBI lineage: Bacteria > Pseudomonadati > Pseudomonadota > Gammaproteobacteria > Pseudomonadales > Marinobacteraceae > Marinobacter > Marinobacter sp. MDS2. The sequence continues at coordinate 2,092,733 of NZ_JAVAJF010000001.1, read as the reverse complement.
CACCAGACTCCGGCGCAACGAATTGAATCTCCGGGTTCTCGGCATTCAGTTTCCAGCCCCCGGCATCCCAGGCCATAGCGGCAATGACTTCCTCCGTGCGCAGCAACGACAACAACTGATCACCGCCGGTCCAGTAGGTCTTCACGTTGGCTTTGCAATCGATCAGTTTGTCTTCCACTTTTGCCATAATCGACGCGTATTCGTCACGGTCGTTGTAGGCCGCAAACGGGTCCATCCCCATAGCAAAGGCGAAGCCCATCAGGGTTGGGCGCTTGAGCCGGTAGCTCACCTTGCCCGCCACAGCGGGATCACACAGGTCGGTGTAATCCTTGACGGTATCGGCCACAGAGCTGTGCACAATCAAACCGCTGGTGCCCCACACGGCCGGCACACCGTAGGACTTGCCATTCAACGCGGTGGCTTCCTGAGTGGCCTTGATCATGGACGGCTGCAGTTGGTCGGTATTGATCCGGCTGTAATCGATGGGTTTGTAGACATTGAACTGACGCTGAACGCCCACGATCCGGTCTTGGCTTGGCTGAGCCAGATCAAAACCGGCCCCGCCGGTGGCTCGTAGCTTGGAAATCATGTCTTCGTTGTTCGACAAGGTAATCTTTACATCGATGCCGGTTTCTTCTTCAAACTGCGCCACAACCTCGTCTGGAGCGTAGCCACCCCAAGTGATCAGCCGAAGCTCTTCCGCTAACAACGAGCTGGATGCCGATGCGGCCAACAGCGAGGTACACAGCAGTGCCGCGTTCCGTGTTTTGTGTGCGTTCATGATCATCCCTTCCTCTAATTTTAGTAGCGAGACACGTCGCTAACTTCTTGTTATCAGGAAGTTATAGACCATATATTGCGGTTATGTGAAAGCTGCCCAAGAAAAAGGGAGGCCGAGGCCTCCCTTTTTCAATCCGGTACGCTAAATCGCCTTAAAGACCAGACTTCAGCTTTTCCCAGTACTTCGCATAAACCTGCAACGCTTCGTCGCCGATATCGGTCTGGAACTCGGCGTTGATCATGTCTTCAGCGGTCGGATAGCTGGCGCGATCGTTGGCAACCGACTCATCCAGCAAATCACGGGCCGCCAGATTCGGGGTGGCATAACCGATGTCTTCACTGATCAGCGCGGAGATTTCCGGCGTCAGCACAAAGCTGATGAACTTGTGCGCCGCTTCCGGATTCTTGGCGTTCTTGGGAATCACGAAACTGTCCAACCAGGCGATGATGCCCTCGGCCGGATACACGTATTCCAGGCTTGGCAAGGCGTCACGCCCCATGACGGCTTCGCCGTTCCAGATCATCCCGATGTCGGTTTCGCCTTCCAGAAACGGCATGCGCGGGGCGTCGGAGTTGAAGGTACGAACCGACGGCATCAGCTCGGTCAGCTTCTCGTAGGCTTCCTCGATCTGTTCAGGGTCTGTGCTGTTGCCGGGATAGCCCAGCACTCGCAAGGCAACATGGAACACTTCACGCATGTCGTTGGTCAGCACAATGCGGCCTTCGAAGCGCTCATCCCACAGATCCGCCCAGGCGGTCACTTCGCCTTCAACGTCTGCGGTGTCTACGCCAAGGCCGGTGGTGCCCCACAAAAACGGTACGCTGTATTCGTTTTCCGGATCGATATCCAGATTGACCAATTCCGGAGACAGATTATCGAACCCTTCGATCTTGCTACGATCGATAGGCATCAAAAGGTCTTCCTGGCGCATTTTGCTGACGTAGTAAGTCGATGGCACCGCCAAGTCATAGGCGGCGCTGTCGTCGAGGAGTTTCAGGCGCGCGTACATGGCTTCATTGCTGTCATAGGTGGTGTACACCACCTGAATGCCGGTTTCCTCGGTGAAACGATCCAGCACTTCCTGCGGCATGTATTCCGACCAGTTGTACAGATTCAACACTTGGGTTTCTTCAGAACTGCTGCAGCCGGTCAAACCAACCGCCAGCATCGTGGCCAGTGCCAGTTTCTTCATCGTTTACTCCTTAACAGGATCCATTGGGATAACATCAGCATCACCAGTGAAAACACCAGCAACAAGGTACCGAGGGCATTTACTTCCGGTTTCAGGCCCACTCGCACCATAGAGTAGATGCGCAACGGCAAAATTTCATAACTCGGGCCACTGACAAAGGTGCTCACCACCACATCGTCCAGCGATAAGGTAAAGCCGAGCAGCCAGCCCGCCAGCAGCGCCGGCATGATCACCGGAATCAGCACCGTGCGAGTCATGGTAAAGTCACTGGCGCCTAAGTCCCGAGCTGCCTCGGGCAGGCGCTCGTCGAAACCACTCAAACGCGCCATCACGGTAATGACCACAAACGGCAGACAAAAGGTAACGTGGGCCAGCAGCAAGGACACGTAACCCAACTGCAGCCCCACCATCAGGAACAACCCCAACAGCGAGATCGCCAGCACGATTTCCGGCGACATCATCACGATAAACAACATGCCGTTCAGCACCTGCTTGCCCCGAAACCGATAGCGGTGCAAGGCCAGTGCAGTAAGCGCGCCGATCAAGGTCGAAACCGTCGCCGCCGACAGCGCCAGCCACAGGGAATTCCACATGGCTTGAACCATGGCCCGGTTGTTGAACAACGCTTCATACCAGCGAAAGCTGAGGCCTCCCCATTCGTAGCCGGTGCGGGAATCGTTGAACGAAAACACCACCAGCACGGCGATGGGTACATACAGCAGCACATAGATCAGGGTCAGGTAAGTCCGGGGCAGCCAGCGGCTCATACACCGTCCTCCCCGATTCGCCGTTTACTTAACCGGTGGGCAAACATTAAAAATGCCATGGCTAAGGTCAACATAATGCTAGCCGCGGCACCAAAGGGCCAGTTTCGGGCATCCAGAAACTGGTTTTTGATCACGTTGCCCACCAGCAAGTTGCGCGAGCCACCCAACACGTCTGGCACGAAGAACAAGCCCATAGCCGGCAGCAACACCAACATGACGCCGGCCAAAACGCCCGGCAGAGTCAAAGGTACAATGACATGGATGAACGTCGACCAACGGCCCGCACCCAAGTCGTGAGAAGCCCGCAGGAAGTCTTCGCGCAGATCCTCAAACACCGTGTATAACGGCAAAATCATGAACGGCAACAACAAGTACACCAAGCCAATGATGACTGCGCCCTCGGTGTACAACATCTGCATGGGCTCATCGATAATACCCATCACCATCAGACCGTTATTCAGCAATCCGTTGGTCGCCAGAATCAACTTCAGGGCGTAGGTACGCACCAAAGAGTTGGTCCAGAACGGAACAATCAATAGAAATATCAGCAGTAACCGATGCTTGCGGGCCACCTTGGACAACGACCAGGCGAACGGGTAGCCAATCAGCAAACAGATCAATGTGGTCATGGCCGCCATGTACAGGGAGTGCAAAAACACATCCAGATACAGCGGGTTCAACAATTGGCGGTAAGCGTCCAGGTTGATCGGGAAGGCAATAAAATTACCCGGATCCCGAGTCATTACGCTGGCCCCAACCACCAACAAATTGGGGGTGAACACCAGGAACAGCAACCAACCCCATACCAGCACCAGCACGGCGGTTCTGAATGGTTGCTGCAATGTGTTAGCCATCAACGGTGTCTTCCTCGGTGACAAGCGCCGGTTCCTCTGGCAGCAACCACTCCCAGCCGTCCACCCAGCTGACCCGGACCGGCTCGCCCAAACGGTAGTCGAACGTCGGGTCGTCTTCGTCGAAGAATTCCGATGCCAGCACCTCGGTGCCGTCGGCCAGATGGATCACTGAATCCAGTGTGCTGCCTTTGTAGTTACGTTCCACAACCTTGCCTGCCACACCATCCTGATCGTCGGGTGCCAGCACGCGAATATCTTCCGGGCGCAGCAGTACATGCAAGGGCTGGTCTTCGGTCACGGCAAAATCCGGCTTCCGGAATCGTCGTTTCAATCCGAACACATCCACAATCACGGTGCCGTCTTCGTTGAGGGCATCCACCCGGCCCGGGAAGAAGTTGGTTTCACCCACAAAACGCGCCGTAAACAGATTTGCCGGGCGTTCGTAAACTTCACGCGGGGTGCCCAACTGCTGAATCAGACCGTCTTTCAGCACCACAATGCGGTCAGACATCGACAAGGCTTCTTCCTGATCGTGGGTCACGAATACGAACGTAATGCCCAGCTCGCGTTGCAAACGTTTCAGCTCCACCTGCATGGTGCGGCGCAGCTTGTAATCCAGCGCGGACAAAGGTTCGTCCAACAACAACATTTTCGGACGCTTGACCACCGCTCGGGCAATCGCAACCCGCTGCTGCTGGCCACCGGAAAGCTGGTGCGGTTTGCGCTTGGCAAACTCCTCCAGCTGCACCATGGCCAAGGCTTCTTCTACCCGTTGCTGGATTTCCGGCTTCGGACGTTTTTCCATTTTCAGGCCGTACGCCACATTGTCGAACACCGACATGTGTGGAAACAGCGCGTAATTCTGGAACACGGTATTCAGAGGACGGGCTTCTGGAGGGGTATGGGTCAGGTCCTGACCACCGAGCGTGATGGTGCCTTCATCCGGGTGCTCAAACCCGGCCATCATGCGCAGAAGCGTGGTTTTGCCACAGCCGGAAGGGCCAAGCAAGGTAATGAACTCACCATCAAAGATCTCAAGATCCAGCGAATCCAAGACCTTGCGGTCATCAAATTGCTTGGAAAGCTTACTCAAAGAAAGCAGTGTCTGTTTCATCGGCCGCCGCCTAAAAGTTAGCGGCGTATTTTTCCAGAAACCCCGGCCAACAAAAAGGGGCGTCAGGGTATTCCACAACCCCGCGCCCCTTGCGCCTTTCAGGACGGTTTTACTGGTCAGCTACGCTGTTCAAATACGCCTTGTCCGAAATGTTTGTCCAGGGACGAACCTGCTTCAGGTATTCGCGCTGGGACGTAATGATTTCGTTTGCCAGTTCGTCTTTTGCTGCAAACTCGTTCAACAAACGGTTGGTGGTCTCGCGAAGCGCCTCGATCACCTCCGGCGGAAACACCTTATGGGTCACGTTCGGGTATTCTTCTTTCATGCTAGCCCACGCAGCACCACTTTCATGGGTGCTTTGAATATACATGTCGTAGGCCGCGGTACGCATGGCCACTCGCAATACTTCCTGCAGGTCTTCCGGCAGTTTGTTCCAGGTTTTCTTATTGATCAGGAACTGAACTTCGGCATTCGGCTCCTGCCAGCCGGAGTAGTAGTAGTCGGCAATCTGGTGGAAGCCCATTCTCAGGTCCAGTGCCGGGCCAACCCATTCCACCGCATCAATGGTGCCGCGCTCAAGGGAGGTATACAGCTCTCCCGGAGGCAAGTTGGTAACCGCGACACCCAGCTCGGACATCACCTCGCCGGCAAACCCGGGCGTCCGGATTTTCAGACCTTTCAGGTCGTCCAGTGAGTTGATTTCTTTCCGAAACCAGCCGCCCATCTGGTTACTGGTGTTGCCGCCCGGGAAGGACAGCAAGCCGAACGGCTCGTACACCTTCTGCATCAGTTCCATACCGTCGTCATGGTAAAACCAGGCGTACATTTCCGGCGCAATCATGCCGAACGGTGTGGTGGTGAAATACATGGCGTTCGGAATGGTGCCTTTGTAGTAATACGAGGCGGTATGCCCCATATCGTACTGGCCGTTACGCACCATATCGAAGATACCAAAAGGCGCTTTGTGCTTGTTCGAAGAATCGATGCGAAACTTCAGTCGGCCATTGGACATTTTCTCGGCCATGGCGGCCATATTACGAGGCGTATCGCCAAGCAAGCCGGAGTTTGGCCCCCAGGTTTCCGCCAGACGAATGGTGTAAGTTTTATCGGCTGCCGCAAAAGGGCTGGCGAGAACAGCAACCGCAGCGAGGGCTGCCAGAAAGGTATTGCGCATAAACATAGTCAAGGGTTCCGTTATTATCGCTTTGGGTCACATGCAGTAACCTGTTATTAAACCACAATAAACGGACAGTCTCGCCCTTTCAGCTGCCAGGGGCAAGACCGCTGCCGGCATTACACTTTAAACTGGGCTACCAGCTCGCGCAGGCTCTCACCCAGGCGCGCCAATTCGTGACTGGCTTCGTTGGTCTGAGTCACGCCGGTATCGCTTCGCTGTGCCGCATCAACAATGCGCACCACGTTCTGATTCACTTCTTCCGCAACCTGGCTTTGCTGCTCTGCTGCAGTGGCAATCTGGGTCACCTGATCATGAATCTGGGCGATCGAACCGACAATCGTGTTCAGGGCGGATGTGGCGTGGTTAATCCGCTCAACCGTTTCTTCGGAGCTTCGCCGCGAATGATTCATCCGTTCAACCGAAGCTTTGGTTTCCGCCACGAAGCCACCAATCATTTCGCCAATTTGATCGGCAGATTCCGCCGACCGGCGCGCCAACTGGCGCACTTCATCGGCAACCACCGAGAAGCCACGACCGTGCTCGCCCGCTCGGGCGGCTTCGATTGCAGCGTTCAGTGCCAACAAGTTGGTCTGCTCTGTTACCGCATGAATCACATCCAGCACCTGCTGAATGTCGCCAGACTTCTCGGCCAGCGCATTAATGCTGGCAGCGGTGCTTTCGATTTCACCAGACAGCTGGGTAACCGCGCCCTGAGCACTGGCGATCGTCTCACCCCCTTCACGGGCCATTCTGTCCGCATCCGACGCAGCACTTTCAACTTCGTTGGTGTTGCCGGATATTTGCTGGATGGTCGCAGCCATTTCATTAATCGCCGAGGCAATCTGATCGGTTTCAGAACCCTGCTCCTGCACCGACTGACTGGTTTCATTCGCCACCCGGCTGAGCTCTTCTGCCGCGGAGGCCACTTGATCGGTGGTGATGCCCACTTCACGGATCGTGTTTTGCATTTTCATCACGAACTGGTTGAAGCGCTGCCCCAATTCCGCGAGCTCATCCGTGCCATTTTCCGGCAGACGTTGGCGCAAATCACCGTCTCCATTGGCGATGTCCTGCATCGTGTCGCTGACCCTTTTCAAAGGCACGGTCACGGTGCGGCCAATCAACAAACCCACAATCAGAGAGACGATGACCACAACGATGGTCGCAACCAATGTAAACAACATGTCCTCTGATAATGTATCGTCGACATCTTGTTTGGCCGCCGCCAGCACTTTCTCAATATCCGCAGTGTAAACACCCGCCCCGATCATCCAGTCCCAGCCGGGCACCAAAGTGGTGTAAGACAGTTTTGGCTCAATCGCACCATTTGACGCTGGATTCGGCCATTCATACTGGTGAAAGCCATCGTTGGTCGCCGCCTGGAACAGGTCACCGACCAGACCCCGGACCTTCGGGTTGCTAGTGGGGCCTTCTTTGTCGGGGTTCGGTGCATAAGCCAGATTGAAAACATCTCGGGTATACGCGAACACGTAGTTCGAATCACCAAAAGAGATGGCTCGAATGCGCTTTCGTGCCTCGTTTTTGGCTTCTTCCGGCGACAAGTCAGGGTTGTTCTTCGCCTCTTCAACAACATCGTTGACGGCCTCGACCAAATCCCGAAGCCCCTGTTTCTTTGCTGCGAACAACTCTGCTTCAAGCCGATCCAGCTCTGTCTGGCCAATGGCTTTGATTTCAGCGACCGAAATCCAGGCAATAGCCCCCGCCGTCAGAAGCACCGGTACCAGTACACCAATCAACAGTCGAGTTCGTATTCGCAGGGCGCTTATCAGGGGCATATGGGTGACTCCGGTTTATTATTGGTGTTGGCGATGGCCTAAAAGCAACTTTTATAGTCAATGGTATCGGCCAGCGCGACCACAACTTAAGCGCGGTCTCACCATTTTTTCACCCCGGAGCGCACGGCTCAGCCCATACGCACCAACTTCGCCTCTAACAACAGAGTCGGCCCGAGCTTCGCCACCTTCACGGCCTCCGGATTCACGCCTAGGTCTTTCAGGGTGTCATGAATTTCCTCCATGCTTTCGGCCGCGGGGGCAGCTAACAGCAACTCCCGAACGGCGCCCAGAACCATTTTCACCGGGACCGTCATGAAATAACCCGAAATCAACATCATCATCACCGGATCCGCATACACCGACAGCGCAGACCACTGACTGCGCTCAATCAGCCACGCAATAGCAAAACCAAGCATCACGGCCGCACTCAATACAGTATCCATCAGCCACTGATCTTGTTCGGCCAACACAAGGCCCGAGCCGTTACGATGACTGGTCCAGCGCAGATAGGCCCAGACCGCCAAACAGCCGGCGACACTGATGGCACCAAATACCAGCGCCATACCCGCTTCCACCGGCCGGCCACCCTGCAACACCGAAACCACCGCCGAGGCAAACGAAATCACACACACCAAGCCAATCACCAAGCCCTTAACGGCAATCACCAGAGGCTCTACGGCACCCATGCCGAACGGATAGTCTTTCGTTGCCGGCCGGCGAATCAAACGAGCGGCGTACAAGGACAATAGCGACAACGCCAAGCTAACCAACGAATAGGCGCCATCGAAAAGAATAACCAGAGAATCGACCCAAAGGCCCCACACGATACCGGCAACCGCAAACAAACCGGCCCCGATCGCAGACAATTTCAGCGCCACATTTTCCCGCGCTAGAGAAGTGAACATTTTGACCTCCTGTGAATAAGTGGCCATATTAGTGGGATCTATTCGTCGGCGTGAGTCACTGAGCGACGGAAAAACCGTCGGAAGTAAGGCATCGTGAAAGCATCACAAATCAAAACGTTTCTGTCGGTGGTCGATCACGGCAGCATTGCGGCTGCCGCACGACACCTGAATCGCAGCCGCACTACGGTCAGTACGGTTTTGGCAGCGCTGGAAGATGAGCTGGGGGTTGAGCTGTATGAACGCAGCGGCAACCAGTTACACCTGACGGCCATCGGGCAGTCCATCGTGACCGATTGTCGGCGCTTCGATCAGGTAGCCGGCCAGATTCGGTCACGCTGCCAACACCATTTAAGCGGTGCGGAGTCGGTGCTGCGAATCGCCCGCGACGATGCGATTCCGGAAGTGATCTGGCGGGATCTTCTCAAACGCCTGAAGCAGAAGTTTCCGCAAACCAGTTTGTCGGTGTACTTGGCACCGCCCCGTGAGCTCACTCGTCTGGTTCGCAACCAATCCGTCGATGTCGCCTACGGGTTGATGCCCGAACTGTTGAGCGAAGGCTATCAATGGTTTCGAGAGCTGGCTGACGTGCGCATGCTCACCGTAGCCGCGCCGGGCCATCCGCTGTGCCAGCTGAAACGGGTGACCCAGGATCAGCTGGTGGCCCACACGGAAGTGACCATGGCTTACATGGAAGACGCACAGCTGGTGGCGGAGTCTCCCGAAACCGCCAATTATCTCGCTTTTACACAATACGAACTGATTCGGGATGCGGTGATCGAGGGCGCGGGCTGGGCGGATTTGCCCTTACCGCTGATTGCAGAGGCACTGAGAAAGGAACAGTTGAAAACCATCAACCACCGGAGCGCGCGATGGTGGAAGGTTTTCAGTGCACTGGAAACAGAGCAAGCCCAAGGGGGTGCCGTCGTCGGTTGGCTTGCAAACGAACTGGAGGCCTATCTGGAAACCATGGTTTAAGGCTGCGTCATGCTCGGACCCTGCCGCTCCAGGCAGACCAGGAGTAGATTGCCAACGCCACCCAGATCATCACGAAACTGATCAGCTTCTCGGTACCCAAAGGCTCGTGGAACACATACATGGCAATCAGAAACTGCAGGGTAGGGTTGATGTACATGAGAAACCCGACCGTAGACAGCCGCAACCGGCGGGCGGCACCGGCAAAGGCCAACAACGGAATCGCCGTTACTATTCCGCTGGACATCAGCAGCAACGCACTGCTGGTACTTTCCGTCAGATGCGACAAATCCTGAGCCGACAACCACGCCAACGCCAGCAGGCCGAGCGGCAACAGCAGGAGCGTTTCAACAAACAGGCCCGACAAACCATCCAGATCGACCTTTTTACGCATCAGCCCGTAGGTGCCAAAGCTGAACGCCAATGCCAAAGTGATCCACGGCAACACACCCAGCAAAACAATCTGGTAAAAAATAGCCACCGCCGCCAACACCACCGCGACCACTTGCAACCGGGAGATGCGCTCGCCTAGCACCAGCAGCCCCATCGCCACATTGACCAACGGCGTCAGGAAGTATCCCAGACTGGCCTGCATCACTTGCCGCGTTTCCACCGCGTAGATATAGATTCCCCAGTTCAGGGCAATGAAAATAGCGCACGCCAGTACAAAGCCCAGCCGTTTTGGGCGTTTCAATGCAGTTTTAACCGGGGACCAACGTTTCAGCAGCGAAATAACCACCGCAAGAAATACGCAGGACCAAACCACCCGGTGAATCAGCACCTCCCAGGCGGGAATGCCCTCAAAGAGCGCAAAATACAGGGGAAAACTGCCCCACAGGGTGTAAGCCGCTAACCCGTATGCCACACCTTTGCTGGTTTCCGAAACTGCCTTGTTCATGAATCACTCACTTGCGCAGACAACACACTTTGTATTTACGGCCACTGCCGCAAGGGCAGGCATCGTTTCGGCCGGGTTTGAGCTGGCCTTCACTCGTATCACCGCTCAGGTAGTACCAACGGCCACCCTCTTTGATAAAATCCGAGTGCTCCTCTAAGTAGCCCCAGCCCTCGCCTGCACGATAGAACGCGCGAAAGTGCACCTTTCCGGCCAGTCCCTCTTCACTGGCCGAAATAACCTGAAGCGAGGTCCATTCCGGTGAATCTTCCAAATCCAGCTTCGAAGGACGGGTATCAGCGTGCCAGGTCGCCAGCAAGTATTCGGCGTTTTTCATGACAAACGCCGAATAGCGAGAACGCATCAACGCTTCCGGCGCTGAGGCGGGCTGGCCGAGATGCCACGGCTGGCAGCAACGTGCGTAGCCTAAGGCACTGCCGCAGGGACAAAGCACAGATGAATTTGTTGCATCCATAAAAAAACACTCCTGTATGCTTGAGATCCGACTGGCCGGCCATGTTCTAATTAAAAGCGCGCTCCAGCCAGACCGCATCTGAACACGACATACTGGAAAAGACGGCTGATTAGGTCATACTTTAACGATCAATGGACCTGAACTTAACGAAGACGCCTTTAACCATGACCTCCAAGATACCGTCTATCGAGCTCTCGGATGAGCCGAGCACGGATTCCCCGGCCGCAATGATATCCGCAGGCGGCCTTCAAGCCGTGCTGGATAACCTCGACGCCCTGGTTTACGTCTCAGACTTTGAAACCTACGAACTGCTCTACATGAACGCCTACGGCCGCCGGATCTGGGGCGAAACCTCCGGCCGAAAATGTTGGCAGGTACTGCAAGACAGCGAAGGCCCTTGCGATTTCTGCACGAATCATTTGTTACGGTCGCCCGACGGTTCCGCCAGGCCTCCCCATGTTTGGGAGTTTCAGAACCAAGTTGACCAACGCTGGTATCAATGCCGGGACCAAGCCATTCCCTGGACCAACGGCAAACTTGTGCGACTGGAAATCGCCACCGACATCACCGACCGGAAAAAAATCGAACTGGCCTTACACAAAGCCCACGAACGAGCGCAGACAGCCGCTCTGGAAGATGAACTGACCGGGCTGCCGAACCGCCGGGCCTTCTTTCAGCTTGGCAATCACATGCTGCATCAAGCTTTGCGCAACCACTCAACGCTGTCGATGGTGATGGTGGATCTGGATTTCTTCAAAAACATTAACGACACCTACGGCCATCAAGCCGGCGACGAGGTGCTTGTTCGCGTATCGGAGGTCATGCAAGCGCGGCTTCGCGAATCGGATCTTATTGCCCGGATGGGTGGAGAAGAATTCGTACTGTTACTACCCGAAACATCCACTGACAAGGCCCGTGAAATCGCGCAGCAACTGCTAACGCTCATCCGTGCCTTGGGCGTGCCGCATGAAGGCGATACCATCAAGCTCAGCGCCAGCTTCGGCGTCACCAGCATCCGACCCGACGACCCCAACCTTGAAGTGCTTCTGCAGCGGGCTGACCAAGCTCTTTATCAATCAAAAGAACAGGGCCGGGGCCGAATCTCGCTCTACGTTGATTGACCTCGGCGCCGTTTACCGGCGCTTGGTAATTGCCATGGTCAAGCGTGAAATACAGGTCAGCTTACCCTGTTCATTCTCCAGCCGGATTTCCCAAACCTGGGTCGCGCTGCCAATGTGCTGGGCCCGGGCTGTTCCGTATATCCATCCACTGCTGACCGGGCGAATGTGATTCGCGTTGATCTCCAGCCCTACCGCCACAGTCCCTTTGTCTTTAAGCGCACAGTTGGCTGCCATACTGCCGAGGGTTTCCGCCAGCACTACCGAAGAGCCGCCGTGCAAAATGCCAAATGGCTGGATGGTGCGCTCATCCACCGGCATGCGGCCTTTCACATAATCGTCACCGATTTCGAGGTATTCAATACCCATATGACCGACCGCTGTGTTCTTGCTGGCTTCTGTCATCTGTTCAATACTGGGGGTTACTGTCCAAATTGCCATTGTGAAACGTCTCCGGGTTGAACTTTAAACGCATACGCATGTCATGGGGTGAGTCTATACAGGTAGCATGCTTAGAACCACGCCTTTATAAATGCTTTTACCATTTACCACCAGATCAAGAAAGAGAGGGACCTGGAATGAAAAAAATACGCCTAATCGCCACCGCTGCTTTGGCACTGTCGATCACCCTGCCTGCGGCCGCCCAAATGAGCATCGAGGACCAGATCACCGCGCGCCAGGGCGCTTACCAGTTCATGGCCTGGAACATGGGCAAAATCAAAGCACAAGCTATCGACGGCGACGTTGCCTATAACGCCGACCAGATGAAAGCCGCCGCGAACGCCATTGCTGCGGTTGCCAACTCTGGCATGGGCGCGTTGTTTAGCCCGGGTTCATCCCTGGACAAAGCGGACGACACCCGCCTGAAGCCCGAATTTTTCGAACAGCCCGAAAAAGCCCGCGAAGTGGGAATAAACTTTGGCCGTGAAGCCAACAAGCTTCAAGCAGTTGCCGCCGAGGGCGATAAGGCCGCGCTGGCACGCCAGTTTGCTGCCGTCGGCAAGACGTGCAAAGCCTGCCACGACAACTTCCGCGCCAAGTAAACGGTATGCCTTACCACCCCAGATTCTGGGGTGGAGGCTCGGGAGCCGGCGGCGGTGACACCAAACGGCCGCTGGCCCCTAGAACAACAGTCCCAGCGAACACCAAAGACACCACAAAAGCCACGGCGCCGCCACCTTTTGCATCGCTTGCGACACCCGGTGCCACCCGTTTTTTACCGGTAATCATCGGCTGCACCAGGTTGTCTTTCTTCACTTTCGAATGCCACATCACCGCCAAAACGTGCAGACCAACCAACCCGTAAAGATACCATTCGCTCTGCCGGTGCCAGCTGCTCAGGGTATCGCTCCAGGCTGACGAAACCAGCGGATACAAAGGGCCCTGAAATGAAATCTCGTCGTTGGCAAACAATCCCGTTACCACCTGAAATCCGAACAGACCCAGCAACGCCAGCACCGACAAGGCCCCCAGCGGATTGTGGCCCACCCCCTGCCATTGGCCCCGAAGGTAACTTAAAACCACCGACGGCCCACGCACAAACGAACGGAAACGCGCGTAGGTAGAGCCCAAAAATCCCCAAACGATCCGCCAGCTCAACAAACCGACCACAAATAAACCAAAGCGGCCATGCCACTCAGGCATCCCGGTTTTGATGGTGATAACCGCTCCCGTTACGGCCAGCAACAGCAGCCAGTGAAACAGTCGCGTCGGCAAATCCCATAACCGAATAGTTGTCATATCTGTCTCTCTTCCTAACGATTCCCACAAGACCGCATCGGGCGTTGTAAGTTCCGGAGTACGAAACCTTCATGCTTCAAGGCCGATAACGTCAGTTAACAAAACTGAATTAATATTCAAAGGTTGGTCTTGCGGGTCTGGACAAGCCAATTGAACCATAGGATGCTGAAGATCATTCTAAAAACAATACCGGAACGGCTGGCCTGACATCGCGTCAGCAGACCGCACCGACGCATGATCATGAGGACACCGCAGTGGCAGAGGCAGTAACTCCGAAAAAACTCAAACCCAGTACCATCAGAATCGGCACCCGATACCGCGCCAACCGCCTGAAAGGCCCCTACGATGCCATCGTCATTGGCTCCGGCATTGGCGGCCTCACCGCCGCAGCCTGCCTGTCCCGAGCGGGTAAAAAAGTGCTGGTACTGGAGCAACACTATACCGCCGGCGGTTACACTCACAGCTACGCCCGTAACGGCTATGAGTGGGATGTGGGAGTGCATTACATTGGAGACATGGGGGTCAGTACCACACTGGCCCGCCGCCTGTTCGACTACATCACCGACAGCAAACTCAAGTGGGCCCCGATGGATGAAAACTACGACCGTTTTTTCCTCGGCGACAAGGTAGTGAATCTGCGCGCCGGCAAAGAAGGCCTGCGCCACTCCCTGTTGAGCGCGTTTCCGGAAGAGGGCGAAGCCATCGACCGTTACGTGGCGCTGCTCGATCAGGTCACCAGTGGCATGCAGTGGTACACCCTGTCCAAACTCTCTCCCTCGCTGGTCAGTCCTCTGGTTTCGAAAGGACTGAACAAGGTTCTGCCAGACTGTTTCAACCGCAACACCTACGATGTGCTGCGCGATTTGACCGATAACGAAGAGCTCATTGCTGCCATCACCGGGCAATGGGGCGACTGTGGCGTTACCCCGAAGCAGTCCAGCTTCATGATTCACGCCATCATCGCCAAACATTACCTGCATGGTGGCTACTACCCGGTCGGCGGTGCCTCCGAAATCGCCAAAACCATCATTCCGGGCATTCAGGCCGCGGGCGGCGAAGTCTTTACCTACGCCGATGTCACCGACATTCTGATCGAGAAGGGCAAAGCGGTAGGCGTGCGTATGGCCGATGGCGAAGAAATCCGCGCCCCGAAAATCATCAGTGGTGCCGGGGTTATCAACACCTATGAGCGGCTGCTGCCGAAAGAAGTCTCGGAAAAGGTCGGTTATCCACAAGATCGCAAAAACATTAAACCGTCCATGGCCCACATCGGCCTGTACATTGGTTTGAAAGGAACACCCGAAGAACTCGGTTTGCCTCGTACCAACTTTTGGATTTATCCGGGGCCAGACCACGATGCCAGTGTGGATAATTTCCTGAAAGACCCACACAACGCGCCTTTTCCGGTGGTGTACCTGTCGTTTCCCGCGGCGAAAGACCCGGATTACCAAAATCGCTGGCCGGGCACTTCAACACTCGAAGTGGTGGCACCCACCTCTTGGGAGATGTTCGAATCCTGGCAGGGCACTACCTGGGGCAAACGCGGGGAGGAATACGAAGCGCTAAAAGCCGAGATTACCGACCGGCTGCTGGAAGAAGTCTACGACAAGCTCCCCCAGCTACGCGGCAAGATCGATTACGTGGAAACCTCCACCCCGCTATCAACTGCCTGGTTCTGCCGCTATGAAGAAGGCGAGCTTTACGGCCTGGATCATACCCCCGAACGGTTTGAACAACGCTGGCTGAGGCCCAAAACCGACATTCCCGGCCTGTACCTGACCGGGCAGGACATTTTGACCTGCGGCCTTGTGGGCGCGATGATTGGCGGGTTAATTACCACACTTTCCATTCAGGGCCTGAAAGGCGCCGGATTGGCAAAACGCATATTTGTAGGCTAAATCTTAAAGGCATGCAGTCATGGCAGTGTTTTCCACGAGAACCGCAGAAAAACAACTGAACGAAGAAGCGGGTAAAGTCCGCAAAGACGATCTGGAAACACTGCTTCAACGGCAGGAAGCGATCGAGGCGAAAGTGAAAAACAGCGGTCGCCTCCAGCGCTTCGGCACTGACATCAAACTGATGTTTTCCCTGATTCGGGATTATTGGAACGGTCACTATCGCACCGTGCCATGGAAAACCATTGCCGCAGTCGCAGGTGCTTTGCTGTATGTGTTGAATCCGCTGGATCTGATCCCGGATCTTATTTTCGGATTCGGGTTGCTCGATGATGCGGGAGTAGTGGCTCTCTGCCTGAAGCTGGTGGAATCCGATCTTCACAAATACGCAGCGTGGAAAGAATTGTCGGAAAAACCAGAATAAAGACCGAAGCAAATTGATCGAATTGTTAACTAAAGGTAATCTCACTCCTCGTCCTTTTCGCAACCAATAAACCCTCCGGAGCGCTTGTGGATTTCGCTACTCTGATCGGCCTTGTCGGCGCCATCTTACTCATCGCTTCTGCCGTGATTCTCGGCGTTTCTCCAGACGTTTTTGTCAATTCAGCGTCTCTGCTGATTGTGGTGGGCGGCAGTCTGCTGGTGGTATTGGCCAAATTCAGCATTCCCCAGTTTCTCGGCGCATTCAAGGCCGCAGCTAGGGCATTCAAGTTCAAACTTCCGGAAACTCAGGACAGCATCGAAGAACTGGTCGAGATTGCCAGCATTGCCCGTAAAGAGGGGCCGCTGGGCCTGGAGGGCCGAGAGGTCAGTTCCCCGTTTCTCGCCAGTGGCATCCAGATGCTGGTCGATGGTCAGAACGACGAAACCATCAAACAGCTGCTGGACAAAGAGCGTTTGATGACCCTGGATTACAACCGCTCCGGTTCCAAAGTCTTCACCGCTTTGGCCGACGTGGCCCCGGCGATGGGCATGATCGGAACGCTAATCGGCCTGGTACAGATGCTGTCCAACATGGAAGACCCGAAATCCATCGGGCCGGCCATGGCGGTAGCACTGCTAACCACGCTTTACGGTGCCATGATCGCCACCATGATTGCCTCGCCCATTGCCGACAAGCTCTCGCTGCGGATGACCGAAGAGGCTCGCATGCAAATGCTCTATACCGACGCTCTGGTGGCCATACAACAAGGCACCAACCCCCGCGTTATCGAACAGATGCTGTCGAGCTACCTGCCCCCGAATCAGCGTGACAAAGCGCCCGAGGCAGAGGCGAGCGGAATTTAAACAATGGATGAGCTGCCAGAAGAGGAAAAACCGGGCATCCCCGCGTGGGTGGTCACCTTCGCCGACCTGATGTCGCTGCTGATGTGCTTCTTTGTGCTTCTGTTGTCGTTCTCCGAGATCGACGCCATGAAGTTCAAACAGATTGCCGGTGAGCTTTCGAAAGCGTTCGGGGTGCAGCGCGAAGTGCCCGTTCTGGAAATACCCCAGGGCACAAGCCCGATCTTCGACAAGTTTTCCCCAGCGCCCCCCGAACCTACGGTATTAGACGAAGTCCGCCAAACCACCACCGATCAAAAGCCCGAACTGGAGACACTCAAGAGCCCGACGGAACAAGCCCGCGAGGAAGCGGCCAAAGAAGCGCTTGAAGCTGACGCCGCGCGCATTCGGGAAGTTCTGGCAGAAGCGCTTGAAGACGGGCGAATTACGATTGAAGCCGACCTTGACCAACACCGGATTGTTATCCGGGTAGAAGAGAAAGGCTCCTTCCCTTCGGGTTCGGCAGAACTGACCTGGGAATTTGAAACCCTGTTGCTGGAAATGGCCGAGGTACTGGCGGATATCCCGGGCGAGCTTACCGTCGAGGGCCACACCGACGACATCCCGATTCGGAATTCACGCTTTTACAGCAACTGGGATTTGTCAGCGGCCCGCGCCGCAGCCGTTGCCAACGCACTGCTGGCAACCGGAGCTGTTGAACCCACTCGGTTGGCAGTCAAAGGGCTCGCGGACACCGAACCGCGGGTTGAGAACGATACTTCAGAAAACCGGGCCAAGAACCGCCGGGTCGAGATCATCGTCGATATGCTCACCCCGCAGGAAGAAGAGCGTATGCGCCTGAGAGAATTGCTTGAACGCAGTGCTCAGCAAAGCGAAACGGTTATTGATGTTCGCTCCGCCACGCCCGGAAGTGTTCCACCCACGACAACAGGGCCGGAATAACCAGCAACACCAGCACCGTAGACAAGGCCAAGCCAAAGGCTATGGACGTGGCCATTGGAATCAGGAACTGGGCCTGCAGTGACGTTTCAAACAACAGGGGCGTCAACCCGCCGATGGTGGTGAGCGATGTGAGCAAGACCGCCCGGACCCGCTGCACAACGGCTTCGTTCAATGCGTCGGTAATGGCCAGCCCTTTCTGCCTCTGCTGGTTGTAAAACGCCACCAGAATAATTGCGTTGTTCACCACGATACCGGACAGGCCAAACAGGCCGAACAACGACAAGATTGTGAGCTGCAAGCCCATCAGCCAGTGCCCCAACAACCCGCCAATGAGGGCAAACGGAATGATCGCCATCACGATCAGAGGCAACATCCAGGACGCAAACACCCACGCCAGCACCACGTACATCAAACCCAGGCCGATCGCCAAGCCGGTCTTCATATCGTCCATGGTTTCACGCTGGTCGGCCGATCGGCCCTCGAAACTGTAACGCACACCATAGCGGCTGACGATCTCGGGCAGAACCTCCGCTTCCAGACTTTCGAGGACCTGATCCGTGGTTGCAACCCGGGTATTGAGTGCCGACGCAACCTCCACCGCCAGTTTACCCTCGGCGTGCCGCAATGCCTGGAACCCTTGCCGGTGATCGAGATTCATCACCTGCACTAACGGCACAAACCGGCCATCGGGTATCCGAACAGTCATCCGCTCCAGGGTGGCGTATTGCTCGCGCTGCTCGCGCGGCAACTGCACCCGAACTTCCACTTCATCACGCCCTTGCTGATAGATCTGGGCCACCCGTCCGTCAAACGCAGCACGCAGCTGGCGCCCCAGATCAACGGTCGTCAAGCCCAACGCTTCGCCGTAGGGGCTCACCTGATAGATCAGCTGCTCGCGTCCCCACGGCATGTCGTCTTCGACATCCAGTACACCCGGCAAGGTTGAGAGTGCCTGAGCCAGTTCATCGGCAGCCTTTTTAAGGTCGTTAGCATTATTGCCCGTCAATCGAATATTCACATCTCGACCCGGCGGGCCAGCCTGACGCTCACTGATGTTCAGCGCATCCAGACCGGCCGGCAAAATCATTCGGCTGCGCCATTCCCGGATAAACTCCGGGTTACGCACCGATCGGCGATCAGAAGGCACCAACTCAACCAGCATGGAGCCCAGTTCGTCGCCGCTGCGGGAACTGCCTTCCGCACCCAGCGTGGCACCGTAGGTGGTGACCGCGTGCTGAATCAGGCCGCCACCCAGAGCGTCCTCAGTTTCCGCGAGGGTTTCCTGCATCTCTCGCATAAACGCCTGTACCGTGCGCTGGTCGGTCCCTGCTACAAAGCTGGCATTCGCATAGAATACTGAAGGTTCGGGCGTTGGAAAGAAATTGAAACCCAAGCGCCCACCAGCCAATAAACCTACCGTTACAAGTGCCAGAGCCAAGGCCGCGGTCACCGTGACGCCCCGGTAGCGCAAACTGCGGTGGGACAGTCGGCGGAATGGGCCCTCCCGAAAACGATCGAATCTCTGTTCAAAGCCATCTCGAAAACGGCTGATCGGATTGCGCTTGGGCGACTGTATTCCGCCGGTTCGTGAGCGCTTCGTCTTCACCTTGAAAGCATTTCGTAAGTGAGACGGCAGGACAATAAAACATTCCAGCAGCGACGCCACCAATACGCAGATCATCACCAGCGGGATATCCCCCAGAATGTTGCCAATGATCCCACCCACGACCAATAGCGGCATAAACGCTGCCACTGTGGTTAGCGACGACGCCAGTACGGGCCAGACCATCCGTTTGGCGGCGCCTTCGGCGGCGTATAGAGATTCTTCCCCCATGCGGGCATGGGCATCGGCATCTTCGCCCACCACGATGGCGTCATCGACAATCACACCCAAAGCCATAATCAAGGCAAACAGCGAGATCATGTTAATCGAACCACCCAGTAACCAAAGCACCGCCATCGCCGCCAGAAAAGCCGTCGGGATGCCGATGGCCACCCAGGCGGCCACTCGGCCGGGCAAGAACAGATACAGCAGAGTGATCACCACAATCAGACCACTTAGCGCGTTGGTCACCAGCAGAGAAATCCGGTCTTCCAGCAGTTGCCAGGTTTCGTCGTAGACTTCCAGCTGAATCGTGGGCGGTAGCGCCGGGCGAGTATCGGTCAGCCAGTCTTCCAGAGCTGCGGCCGCGGCCAAAGAGTCACCATTTTCCACTCTCTGCAATTGCAGCTCTACCGCAGGCTGGCCCTTGTTCTCCATCAGCCTCTGGCTATCACGATTTTCCTGTCGAATAATGGCGATATCACCCAGCTGCAGACGCACCCGGTCACTACTCAGCACTGGCAGGGTCTCGAAATCCTGGGGGCTCCGGCGTTGTTCCACCGAGCGCAATTCCCGGGTGGCGTCTTGCTGCGCCATCATGCCCGCGGGAAGATCCCGGGACAGCGCGGCGACCCGATTCGCTATTTGCTCCAGCGTCAGCCCGATGGTTTCCAACCGTTCTACCGGCACCTCGATACTGACCTGTTGCTCGGGTAAGCCGCGAATACTGATCCGATCAATGCCTCGGGTCAGCAGTTCATCTTCGAACCGGTAGGCCAGCTGGCGCAGCTCACTCCGGTCCACGTCGCCATATATCAGCACTCTGGCTACCGGCTCATAGCGCTCGATGCGGGTAATACGTGGTTCCTCAGCATCACCGGGCAGATTATTAAACTCGTCCACCTGCTGGCGCACATCATCCACCGCCTGAATCGGATCGGTGCCTTCGTGAAATTCCAGGGTGATCGACGATATGCTTTGGGCCGAGGTGGATGTCATGCTCTTCAAACCATCCACGCTGCGCAGCCTTTGCTCCAACGGGTCTGTTATTCCACGTTCTACATCTTCAGCAGAGGCACCACTCCAAACCACGCGAACACTGACGTAATCCAAGGCGAAGGTCGGGAAAAACTGAAGGTTCATACGGCTCAGGGCCAGTACACCCCCCAAAATCATCACCAGCATCACCAGGTTGCCAGCCACCCGGTGGTGGACGAAAAAACCAATCACGCCTTTGTTACGTTTCACTGGGTGGGTGCTCCCGCGGCATCCGCCACTTCAACCTTGAGCCCGGTCACTGCATTGGGAAGATGCGTGGTGATCAGCTGTGCGCCACGGGTCAGCTGATCACCGGACACCAGTAACCGGCGTTCACCGTTCGCGCTGACGGCTTCGCCGATTCGCTCGACCTCAACCCGTTTCATGCGGCTATCATCGGTCATCAGATAGACGCTGTCAGCGCCATACAGAGCGCTGAACGGTATCGCCACCGTTCGGTTGCGCTCTGGTCGTTCCAGGCTAACGGACAGAAGCGCCCCGGGTCGCAGGCCCGCCGAGCTTCCAGATAGTTTGAGAATGGCCTCGGTGCCGGCCGGGTCGCTGGTACCGGCAAAGCGCTCGAGCCGGAAACGAATATCCCGTTGCTCGCTGTAGGCAAAAAGCTCGTTACCTTCGGCCAAAGCGGACAGCAATTCAGCCCGATAGCTGTCCGGTACTCTGGCCCGAAGCTCCAGGCCGTTAACGTCGTATATCGAAAGCAGCTTCTGATTTCGGGATATCTGATCACCCACAGCAACTTGCACATCGGTAACCACACCGTCAAAGGGGGCAACAACCCGGGCACGCTCGGCATCCCGCTGAGTGGTCACAAGATTTGCTTGCGCCTGGGCCAATTTGGCTTCCAGGCTTTGCAGGCGCGCCGGGTGTTCGTCTACGGCCCGTTGGCGCACACTGACGGTCAGCTCGGCCCGCACAGCGGAGTCGGTAGCTGCTTCCAGGTTTTCCCGAGAGGCCAGTTTGCGTTCAACCAGCGCCCGTGTTCGCTCCCTCTGCCGGCGGGCATTGGCCAAAATCGCTTTCTCGCTTTTGAGCGCCGCCAAATCAGTTTGGTGGCGCACCTGTTCTGATCGAATTTGCGCTTCAAGATCAGCTACTTGAGCACGTGCTTGCACCAGTATCGGCTGAACATCCCGATCTTCCAGTGCCACCAACAAAGCTCCCGACTCAACTCTCTGCCCTTCGGCTACAGGCCGCGCTGCAATCCGACCGGCCATAGCAGCAACCACGGACACCTGCTCGGGCGCAACCACCTCGCCGTAAAGCGGCAGCATGGGTGTATGCACGTCCGGTTCAACCACTTGAACCTGCACCCGCCAGCTGCGTTCAACGGCCGTAACCGGGGCAGGTTCCGGCCGAGTCATTTTCAGATAGAGAAACCCTAAAACTCCGGCGAGTAATATAATTACAGGTATAATTCTTTTGGACATAGCGATTTAGCCGGCTCGGGTGAATTAGGTTCTGCCGTAACAGGGCAATGAATGACTATATACCTCTGAGCGGCTGCTCCGGATTGCTATAAAAAGCACCGTCAGGAGTACTATACGTTTGTTCTCAGCAAATTATGCCAATCTTCCCAGCGCCACCGTTATTAATGCCTTCATTGTAGTGCTGGTTGTCCTGATGCACCGCGAGGCGCTTGTTCGCCTGAGCGCGTTGCTGAAAATCATGCACTCGCGCCACAATTTGCGTCTGGTGACCGCGGTTCTGGGCATACTGATCGCCCACACCGCCCAGGTATGGGTGTTCGCTACCGCTTACTTCTTTATGCACCACGCCGAATCCTGGGGCTCACTGCAAGGCAATTTTAACGGCAGTTTTCTGGACTGCATCTACTTTTCGTTCAGCACCTTCACCACGGTTGGTTACGGCGACATAGAGCCCGTTGGCGCCCTGCGCTTTTTGACCGGCATCGAAGGGCTCACAGGGTTGGTGCTGATTACCTGGAGCGCTTCGTTCCTGTTTATGAAGATGCAGCGTTATTGGGAAGGCGGTTCATCTGGCTGACGCGTGCCTGCCGCTCTCACTTAGGCACCTATTAATAAGGAAAACTTCAATAATTGACCGACTGACTTGCCAAAGGGTGCACGATTGTGGTGCAATCACTGCCCTTTTTTTGGGCACCCGATTTTCTTTCGGGTTTCAATACGCGTATCCCGAGGGCTATTCCTATGACAGCAAAACTCGACGAAAAGCTGGTACCGATCTACCAGGACGTCCTTCATCGCAACCCGGGCGAGAAGGAGTTCCACCAAGCGGTCCACGAGGTTTTGGAAACTCTCGGCCCGGTTCTGGTGAAGTACCCGGAGTTTGCAGACAAAAAGATTATCCAGCGTATCTGCGAGCCTGAGCGCCAGATTATTTTCCGCGTGCCCTGGCAGGACGATCAAGGTGAGATCCACATCAACCGCGCCTTCCGCGTGGAGTTCAACAGCGCACTGGGCCCCTATAAAGGCGGCTTGCGTTTCCACCCGTCTGTTTACTTGGGCATCATCAAATTCCTGGGCTTCGAGCAGATTTTCAAAAACGCTCTGACTGGCCTGCCCATCGGCGGCGGTAAAGGCGGCAGCGACTTCGATCCAAAGGGCCGTTCTGACAACGAAATCATGCGTTTCTGTCAGAGCCTGATGACCGAGCTGTACCGCCATCTGGGCGAGTACACCGACGTGCCCGCAGGCGACATCGGCGTAGGTGGTCGCGAAATCGGTTACATGTTTGGTCAGTACAAGCGCATCACCAACCGCTATGAGTCTGGCGTGTTTACCGGCAAAGGTCTGGACTGGGGCGGCAGCCGCGCCCGTACTGAAGCAACCGGTTACGGCACTGTCTTCTTCACTCAGGAAATGCTGAAAGCCCGTGGTGATTCGCTCGACGGCAAAACAGTTGTCGTTTCCGGCTCGGGGAACGTAGCTACCTACGCCATCGAGAAATGCCACGAACTGGGCGCGAAGGTCATCGCCTGCTCTGACTCTCAGGGCATCATCGTTGATGAAAACGGCATTGACCTGAAGGCACTCAAGCAGATCAAGGAAGTTGAGCGCCGTCGTATCAGCGCCTACACTGAAATCCACAAGCACGCCAAGTACGTTGAAGATGGCAACCTGTGGACCGTACCTTGTGACGTGGCCCTGCCTTGTGCCACACAGAACGAGCTGAACGGTAACGATGCCAAGACTCTGGTCGAAAACGGTTGTATCGCTGTGGCTGAAGGCGCCAACATGCCAACCACACCGGAAGGCATCCTGCTGTTCCAAGAGGCCAAGATCGCTTACGGCCCGGGTAAAGCTGCCAACGCCGGCGGTGTTGCAACCTCGGCACTGGAAATGCAGCAGAACGCCAGCCGCGATTCCTGGACCTTCAACTACACCCAGAAACGTCTTGAGGAAATCATGATCGATATCCACAAGAACTGTTACGAGACCGCAGCCGAGTTCGGCTCCGAAGGTAACTACGTGATGGGCGCCAACATCAACGGCTTCCTGCGTGTAGCCAAGGCCATGGACGCCATGGGCGTTATCTGATCCTGTTATGAACGGCGAAGAGTCTCGTCAGTCCCCGGACCGGGTATCCACCGGTCTGGCAGGGCTCGACGAGGTTCTGGATCACCTTCGAATCGGCGATAACGTCGTCTGGCGGGTTTCCCACCTCGAGGACTATCGCCGTTTCGTCCTTCCCTTTGTAGACGCGGCTGCAGATACAGGCCGACAGATACTCTACCTGCGCTTCGGCAATCACTCGCCGATCATCGAAAACCACCCCGCTGTACGCACCATCGAAATAGACGCTCTGGGCGGCTTTGAAAGCTTTACCAGCCGGGTTTGGCGGCTGATTGAACAACATGGCCGAGGCGCGTTCTACATCTGTGACAGCCTCAGCGAATTGCTTAATGCCTGGGCCACCGATGCCATGGTGGGCAATTTTTTCCGGGTGATTTGTCCGTTCCTGTTCGAACTGGATACCGTCGCCTGGTTTGCCCTGCATCCAGACCGCCACTCGCGCATGACACTGGACCGCATCCGCAAGACAACCCAGGTGCTGCTCGACGTACACCGCCATGGCGATGATGTTCAGGTGCAACCGATCAAAGCCTGGCGGCGGCAATCGCCCACCATGTTTCTGCCGCATCGCGAGCACAACGGCCAGTTCCAGCCCATTACCTACAGCAGTGATGCAACGCGGGTTCAGGCTTCGCTTGAGCAGGAAAGCCTGCACAATCAACCGCTGCTGGACTACTGGGACCGCCTGTTTCAGGACGCCAGCCGAGCCGTGGCCGAACAGGATCCGGATACCATCGCCGCTTTGCAGGAACAGGTGCTTCAGGTGCTGGTGAGCCGGGACCCGCAAATACTGGAACTGGCTCGGCGCTATCTGTCATTGGAAGACCTGCTCAGCATCCGCAGCCGGCTGATTGGCAGCGGCTATATTGGCGGCAAGGCCACGGGCATGCTGATTGCCCGCAACATCCTGCTGCACGACGACCCTGAGCAATGGCAAGATCAGCTGGAACCGCACGACTCCAGCTATCTGGGCACCGATGCCTACTACGCGTTTCTGGTTCATAACGGCCTGTGGCCCACTATTATGCGGCAACGGTCAGAGCGCGGTTACCTGAGTGAAGCACCGGCCTTGCAACAAGGTATCCTCAACGGCCAGTTTCCGGATGAGATCCGGGTCGAGCTGGAACGCTTGCTGGACCACTACGGGCAATACCCGATCCTGGTGCGCTCCTCCAGCCTGCAGGAAGATGGTTTCGGCAACGCCTTTGCGGGCAAATACGACAGTGTTTTTCTGGTGAACCAAGGCTCGCCCGAGCAGCGCCTGGCCGCTCTGGAAAACGCCATCCGGGAAGTCTATGCCTCGTCGATGAGCGAGGACGCCCTGGTGTATCGGAAACAGCGGGGGCTGGATCAACGCGAAGAGCCCATGGCATTGCTGATCCAGCGTGTGAACGGCCGGTTCCATAACCGCTATTACCTGCCAGATGCCGCCGGAGTAGGGGTATCGCGCAACACCTTTGCCTGGGACAGCAAGATGGACCCGAAAGCCGGCATGGTGCGGCTGGTAATGGGGCTGGGCACCCGGGCGGTTGACCGTATCGAAGGTGACCATGCTTGCGTCATGGCGCTGGACTACCCAACGCGACAACCCTTTCGCGACCAGGATGAAAGCTTCCGGTACTCGCAGCACCTGGTCGATTTACTGGATCTGGAAACCGGCAATCTTGAAACCCGCCCGTTGAGCCAGCTTCTCGGTACGACTCAGACACTGCCCATGTCGCATCTGGCCGAGCTGGACCGGGCGGCCACCATCCGAGCGGAACAAATCGGCCTCAAAGGGCCGGTCTGGCGCCTGACGTTCCGGCCGCTGGTAAAAGGCAGCGAATTTATCCGCCAACTGTCGAGCCTGTTGGCCACCCTTGAAGCGGGATACCGTCACCCGGTAGACGTGGAGTTCACTCTGCACCTGAATGATCAGGGCGAAACGTCTTTCAATCTGGTGCAATGTCGGCCACTCGCCACCATCGGTGAAACCGGGCCGGTACATATTCCTGATCCCTTGCCTCGAGCCCGGCTTCTGTTCCAAACTCGGGGCCACTTTATGGGAGGCAACATCAACCTTGGCATCACACGAATCATCCGTGTAGACGCGCCGGTTTATGCAAATTTAAACACCAGCGAGCGCTATGAAGTGGCCCGACTGATTGGACGGGTCATGCGTTTGTCCTCTGAGCCGACCATGCTGATCGGCCCCGGTCGCTGGGGCACCAGCAGCCCGGAACTCGGTGTGCCGGTGCGTTTTTCGGATATAGCTGGCGTCGCAGCACTGATCGAAGTATCGGAGAACGCCGGCGACATGGTGCCCGATTTGTCCTACGGCTCTCATTTCTTTCAGGATCTGGTTGAAAGCGGCATAGCCTACGGCGCTTTGTTCCCGGATATGCCGCACTGCCAATACCACCCCGACCGCTTGCCACCCGATCAGGCTGACAGCGCTCTTGAACCCGATAATCCAGTTGCGGCGGCCGTTCACGTGCACTCCCTGACATCCGGTCATCTGCAACTGACCGGAGATGTCCTCAGCCAACAGCTGGTGTGCTATTTCACGGATTGATCCGAGACAATAAGTCGCACCTTACCCTGAGGCGCGGGTATCGCTTGCTGCTAGAATGCGGCCATGGAATCGTTCACTCACTCTCAAACCGGTTTTCGTCAGGCGGCTCGCTATTTGCTGAGCATGCGGCTGGCGCTGATTCCACCTCAGGCCGGCAGCGCGTCCCCCCGATGCCCCGTCAACGTTGTCCACGCTTCGTAGGTGCTCAGGTAAACCTTTCCCCCCAACCGTTCCAGCAGTTCTGTGCCTTTCAGGCGGTCCATCACCGGCCCCTTCACTTCCGACAGATGCAACCGAACGCCGGCATCTGAAAGACGCTCGTTCATGGCCTCCAGACTCTCCAGCGCCGACGCATCGATCAGGTTAATCGCGGGGCATACCAGCACCAGATCTTTCAGTTCCAGCTCCCGGGCCACAAGTTCGATCACCGTTTCTTCCAGAAAGCGGGCGTTAGCGAAATACAAGCTCTCGTCTACCCGTAAAAAGGTGACTTTCGGGCACACTTCCACATCGTGCCGCAGCACATTGCGGAAATGTTCCGTGCCCGGTACCCGGCCCAACACCGCGCAATGAGGGCGACTGGTTCTATACAGGAACAAACCAATCGACAAGCCCACACCCGCGATGATCCCGGCTTCAACACTGTGCACCAAGGTCAGCACGATGGTCGCCAGCATGGCACCAAAGTCGGTACGCGAGTACCGGAAGGTGCGGCGCAGGGCGGGCAAATCAACCAAGGTCACCACAGCCACTATGATCGTTGCTGCCAATGTTGCCTGCGGCAGCCAGGCAATCGCGGGGGTCAGAAACAATGCCGCCAGCCCGATCCCCACGGCCGCATACGCTCCTGCCGCCGGCGTTTCGGCCCCCGCATCGAAATTCACCACCGAGCGGGAAAAACCACCGGTAACTGGCATCCCTCCGGAAAACCCGGCACTGAGATTAGCCGCACCTAAACCGATCAACTCCTGATCCGGATCGATTCGCTGGCGCCGCTTAGCCGCCAACGTCTGGCCCACCGAAACCGATTCAACAAACCCGACAACGCTGATCAACAAGGCGCTGACGGCCAGCTGGGACCAGAGCGCAGGATCCAGGCTCGGCAGAGTAAACGACGGCAGGCCAGACGGAATATCGCCAACCAAGCGCACGCCTTGCTGGTCCAGTCTTAACAGCCAGGCCAGCCACGTGGTCACCAGAACGGCCAGGATAGGGGCCGTTTTCGTCAGAATGTCAGCAAGGCGTGATGTCAGGCCCAGCTTTTCCAGCAGCGGCTTCAGGCCATGGCGCGCCCAGCACAAGAAAAGCAGCGTTCCGGCACCCACCAACAGGGTTGGCGCATTGATATCACCGAACGCACTGAGCAGAGATCGGCCAATATCCAGCAGGTTATGGCCCGAAGCCTGAACACCCAGTATATGTTTCAGCTGACTGGCCGCAATCACCAAACCGGAGGCAGAAATAAACCCGGAGATCACAGGATGACTCAGGAAATTCGCCAAAAAACCTAGTTTTAGAGCACCCATCACGGTGAGCATCAGGCCAGACATAATGGCAATCAACACGGCACCGGCAATGTATTCCGCAGAGCCCAGTGCCGCCAAGGGCGCCAAAGCCGCAGCGGTCATCAACGAAACCACCGCCACCGGCCCGACCGAGAGGGTGCGACTGGTGCCGAAGATCGCATAAGCCACCAACGGCAAAATGCTGGCGGATAAGCCAACCTGCGCAGGCAGCCCCGCCAGCAGCGCATAGGCCAGCGACTGGGGAATGAGCATCACCGTGACAATCGCTGCCGCAATTAAGTCGCTGGTGGCCTCACCACGGCCGTACACTGGAGCCCATTGCAGGATTGGCAAATAACGTTTGAGGTTCATACCCGACTCAGAACAGGTTCAGCGGAACTTTCAGATAGACCTGCCCATTATCCTCCGCTGGAGGCATCTCACCGGCCCGCATGTTCACCTGAACCGAAGGCAAGATCAGACGCGGCATCCCCAAGGTGGCATCGCGCTCGGTGCGCATCTTCACAAACTCGTCTTCAGATACGCCTTCGTGCACATGCACGTTGGCTGCACGCTGTTCCGCCACGGTGGTCATACAATGAAACTCTTCCCGGCCCGGTGCTTTGTAATCGTGGCACAGGAAAATCCGTGTCTGCTCCGGTAACGCCAACACCTTCTGGATCGACCGGAACAAGGTGCGGGCATCGCCGCCGGGGAAGTCACAGCGGGCTGTACCGTAATCCGGCATGAACAGGGTGTCGCCCACGAACGCTGCATCCCCAATAACGTAGGTGAGGCAGGCTGGTGTGTGCCCCGGCGTGTGGAGTACACGACCTTCCAAACCGCCTATGCTGAAGGTATCGCCTTCTTTGAATAGACGATCAAACTGGCTACCGTCCCGGGCGAATTCGGTGCCTGCATTGAAGGCTTTACCAAAGATTTCCTGCACATCGGTGATGCGGGCGCCAATGCCGGTTTTTCCACCCAGCTGTTCGTGCAGATACGGTGCGGCGGATAAATGATCGGCGTGAACGTGGGTTTCCAGCACCCATTCAACCGTTAGATCGTTATCGCGTACATACTGAATAATGGCGTCGGCTGACCGAACATCGGTCCGCCCGGCGGCATAATCAAAGTCCAGAACCGAATCGAGGATGGCACAGGCCTGACTGTCCGGATCCCGCACCACATAGCTGAACGTGTTGGTGGGTTCATCGAAAAAGTGTTGGACGATGGGCTGACTCATAGTACGACCCTCTGGCTTCATTATTAAATTTAGAATAAGCATATACCATTAAGGCATAATCGGTGAAGTAGTGTTTATCAATACCCAACATAGCAATTGGACATTAACTCGCCGCCGAAACGCATCCGGCGCGAATCCACTCCCACCAGAAGGTACAATGCCCGGCTTACGACTTAGCGGAGTTATCATGGCGACCAAACCCTCCCCGAACAACGAATGGCAGGCCTTCTGGCTGGCTGTTGGCTTTCTGACCCGCATTCCGATGCTGGCCAAGATCGACTATTCCCAGCGCTTGATGAACCAGAGCAGCCTGTACTTTCCGCTCGTCGGTTTGCTGCTAGGCGCCAGCTACGCGGTTGCGTTCTCGCTGTTTTCCCTTGTTACCAGCCCGGTGGTGGCTATCATTCTGGTGATCATCGGGCATTTATTTATCACCGGGGCGTTTCACGAAGACGGTCTGGCCGACAGTGTCGATGCTTTAGGCGGCGGCTATACCGTTAAGAAGCGACTGGAGATCATGAAAGACAGCCGGATTGGCACCTACGGCACGGTGGCGTTGGTCATGGCGTTGCTGCTGAAGGTGGCTTTGCTGGCAGAAGCGCGTTATATCTGGCTCGCGCTGCTGGTCGCGCCCGCCGTTTCGCGACTGACGCCCTTGTTGCTGATGGCGACACTGCCGTATGTCACCGATCCGGATAAAAGCAAATCCAAACCGGTCGCGGATGGTTTCTCTCATACACGACTGGCCATCGCGGCGGCCTTTGTGCTGATTCTCAGCGCTGCGCTGTCATTCTGGCACCCGCTTTTGATCATCGGCATCTTGCCGGCGGTGCTGCTGGTGGCCCTTTGCTGGGGTGCCTACCTGCGCGGCCAGCTAGGCGGCTATACCGGCGATGCTCTGGGGGCAAGCGTAGTATTCAGCGAACTGGTGTTATTGATGTTTTTGTGAGGTAAGGCCGGCTTAGTTATCCACAGTAAACGAGACAATACGGGATAGATGACTGATGGGCAGGCCCGTTTCCTGATGCCATTCGTTGAACGCCTCTTGAGCCTGAGTCAGCCCCTTCTTACTGCTCGGTGACGCGTCCAAAATTTCGGCCCGAGTCAATGCGGTCACCACGTCACGGGACATGATGAATCCATCCCAGCCTACCCGACGCAGAAAATACTGGGCGGTATTGCCGCCCAGTCGAGCGCCGTTGCGCTTCAGGTACATCAACAAGCCGACCTGATCCTCACTGGGCCATTCCGCCAGAAAGCGGCCAAAGCTTCCGTGATCCTGAGCAACCTCCATAATCATTCGGGCGTTTTCGGGCACCGTGCGGATTTTCTGCAGGTTTCGGACAACTCGCGTATCACCCGCCAGCTGCTCCAACACTTCTACCGGCACCTGTTGCCAATAAGCCGGAACGAAACCTTCAAAGGCCGCCTCGAAATCCGGCCATTTGTTCTCGATCACGCGCCAGACAAACCCGGCCTTGAAAATGCACCGGGTGATTTCGGAAAGGTAACGGTCGTCGCCTATTTCTCTCAGCCGCTCACGCTCTGGCTTCGGCGGCAGCAGTGCCTTCATTGCAGCCTCGCCACCTTTTCGAGCGGCGGCCTGCTCATAGAAAACCGAAAATGTCATGCCCACCTCGAAAAACCTCAACTCTTTTTCAATTGCTCAGCCAGGCCAATCTGATCTAACGGCTGCCCCCAACCATTTCCGTGCACCAGCTCTTCCAGAGGCAGGCGAGAGCGCCAGCCTTTCGCCTGCAATTCTGGTTGATCCAGAAACTCGCTGACATAACCCAAACAAAGGTATGCCAACGGGTAAACCTGATCGGGCAACTGCAGAATATCCGACAACCGGTCCTGATCCAAAATACTGACCCAACCGACACCAATGCCTTCAGCCCGGGCTGACAGCCAAAGGTTTTGCACCGCCAGACAGGTGCTGAACAAGTCCATTTCCATGATCGAGTTTCGGCCCAACACATGCGGGCCACCCCGGGAACGGTCGCAGGTGATGCACAGGTTGATCGGGCTTTCGATAATGCCTTGAAGCTTCAAGCTGCGATAGGATTCCTTGCGCTCGCCGGTGTAGTTATCAGCGGCCTTGGCGTTCTCTTCATCGAAGCTGGCCAGCACCTGCTCCCGTACCGGCAAACTGTCAATCACGATGAAGTCCCACGGCTGCATAAAACCTACGGACGGCGCGTGATGGGCGGCTTTCAGGATTCGGGCTAAAACATCGTCCGGAATAGGCTCGGGAAGAAACTGCGAGCGCACGTCGCGGCGTTCAAAAATAGCCCGGTACAGCCCTTCTCGCTGGGCTTCAGTGAACGGGTCGTTGTGATTGCTCATAGCTGCAACAGGCTCCTTAGCCGATCGGTATCCAAACAGGTTTCTACGTGATCCGCCAAGCGGTCCAACTGCTGTATTCGGTGGCTTTGGTAATCCACCGCTTGTGCCGCAGCCTGATTCAAACCCGCCCACGTCAGAATAGCATCGCAGGCTTCGGGCGCGTCGAACAAACCATGCACGTATGTACCCGCGATTTGGCCATCATCACTGACCGCGCCATCGGGCTGACCGTTCAACTCTGCAAAAGGGCGAGTCAGGGCCGGGCCCTCAGTTACGCCGTTGTGCATTTCATAGCCCTGCATCGTTAAATTTGTAGCCGCGCCCGCCACGCTGGGCGCCAGCGCGCCAGAGACTTGCTTCAGCTGCTTACCGGCTACCATCCGCGTGTTCATTTCCAGCAGGCCCAAGCCTTCGGTGCGGCCGACTTCGCCTTCAAGGCCGCCCGGATCTTCAACCCATTTCCCCAGCATCTGAAAGCCGCCACAAATCCCCAACACCTTGCCGCCATAACGCAGGTGCTTGCGCAGAGCTTCAGGCCAGCCTTGCTGTTTCAGCCACTGCAAATCGTGACGGGTGCTTTTGCTGCCCGGCAGGATGATCAGATCGAAAGGCGGTACGGGTTGGTCCGGACCAACAAAGGTGAGGTTTACCCCTGGATGCAGCCGCAAGGGGTCAAAGTCGTTGTGGTTGCTGATGCGGGGCAGTACCGGCACCACCACGTTCAACGCGCCGGCTTCGCTACTTCCTTCGATACTGACACTGTCTTCGGAATCCACCACCAGCCCGTGAAGGTACGGCAGTACGCCAAACACTGGTTTGCTCGTGCGAGCTTCAAGCCAGTCGA
Source organism: Marinobacter sp. MDS2 (assembly GCF_030718085.1). Taxonomy (NCBI): domain Bacteria; kingdom Pseudomonadati; phylum Pseudomonadota; class Gammaproteobacteria; order Pseudomonadales; family Marinobacteraceae; genus Marinobacter; species Marinobacter sp. MDS2. The sequence continues at coordinate 2,059,893 of NZ_JAVAJF010000001.1, read as the reverse complement.
GCCCCGGCTCCAATAACGCAATATCGCCCCGAAAGCGATTGATGATGTAGCCCGCCGTTCGCGCCCGCTCGGTTTCAGACAATAATTCCAAAGTACCGACCAATTGCGCGAAGACACCGCCTTTGTCGATATCGCCCACCAACAGTACGGGGCAATCCGCTGCTTCGGCAAAGCCCATATTGGCGATGTCGTTGGCTCGCAGGTTGATCTCGGCCGGGCTGCCGGCACCTTCGGCAATGATCACGTCGTAGCGCTCGCTCAGCGCGCGCCAGCTGGCCATCACCGATGCCATCGCCTCAGCCTTGTAGGCGTGATAGTCCAAGGCATCCATATTACCGTGGACTTGGCCTCTCAAGATCACCTGGGCGCCGCAGTCGCTTTGAGGCTTCAGCAGAACCGGGTTCATATCGCTGTGAGGCTCAAGGCCGCACGCTAAGGCCTGCAGAGCTGTGGAGCGGCCAATCTCGCCGCCATCCACCGTCACCGCACTGTTCAGGGCCATGTTTTGGGGTTTGAACGGCGCAACCGACACACCCTGGCGGGCCAGCCATCGGCATAGGGCCGCCACAACGGTGGTCTTCCCCGCATCCGACGTGGTGCCCTGAACCATCAACGTGGGCATTTACAGTTCCACACCCTTCTGGGCTTTGATGCCCTGGTCTTTGAAGGCGTGCTTCACCACGCCCATTTCTGTGACGGTATCGGCCAGATCAATCAGCTCTTGCGGCGCACTGCGGCCGGTTACAACCACATGCTGCATTTCAGGGCGAGCCTGCAGGTCGTCCAGTACCCGGTCGAGGTCAATATATTCGTATTTGAGAGCAATGTTCAGCTCGTCCAGCAAGATCAAGTCGTAGCTGTCGTCTTTCAGCATGGCCGCGGTGATGTCCCAAGCCTCGTTGGCGCTCTTAACATCCTGCTCCCGGTTCTGGGTATCCCACGTGTAACCTTGGCCCATCACATGGTAGGTGACATTTGGCAGGTCCCGGAAGAAGGCTTCTTCTCCGGTGCTGAAGGCGCCTTTGATGAACTGGACAATGCCCACCTTCATGCCATGCCCCAGAGCACGGGCCACCATGCCGAAACCGGAGCTGCTTTTGCCCTTACCGGGGCCGGTCAGCACCAGTAGCACACCTTGCTCTTTCTGAGCCCGGGCGATCCGTTCCTGCATGATTTTTTGTTTGGCGGCCATGCGTTTGGCGTGGCGTTCGGGGTCTTTAGCGCGTTCTTTCATGATTGGCATCTCGCATCAACGTCAATTTATTAAGCTGGAACAAATACCGACAGCCCATTTTCTTTCAGAGCAACAAGGCGCTGGTTGTACAAACGCTCCAGCGCTTCTGGTATCAACATCTGTTCCGCAGGGCCCCAACAGGCGTCACCATTGGCGTACAGCAGCAGAACATGACTGCACCAACGCGCGGCCAGGTTCAGGTCGTGCAGGCACATGAAAACGGCTTTACCCAACTCGGCCTGATCTCTGAGCAGACTCATGACCTTGACCTGATGGTGCAGGTCAAGATGATTCGTCGGCTCATCCAGCAACCAGATATCCGGGTTCTGGGTCATCAGTGTTGCGATGGCAACCCGCTGACGCTCGCCGCCCGACAAGGTACTGAGCAATCGATCCGACAATTGATCGACATCCAGCGCCGCCAGCGCCTGTTGAGCTCTTGCCTGATCATCGGCTTGTTCACTCTCCCAAGGCGACAACCATGGGTGACGCCCAATCAAGGCAGTTTCCATGACCGTTGCGGGGAAACTGTCTTGCCGCTCCTGAAAGACCAGTCCCAGCTGCCGAGCAATATCACGGCGTTTTAGCTCTATCAGCAGCGAGTCGTTCAACACAACTCGGCCACTGCGTGCTGGCAATAGGCCCGCTAGGGTATGCAGCAGAGTGGTTTTTCCGGCCCCGTTAGGGCCCAACACCCCCCACGTCTGACCGGGTTCCACACTCAGATTAAGGGGAAAACCGTCTGCTCTACCGGGCACATTGATGATCAGATCGCGAGTATGCAACGTGCTCATTAACGGCTCCGGTGCAGTAGATAGAGGAAGGTCGGTACGCCCAGTAACGCAGTAATAACGCCCACAGGAAGTTGCTCAGGCGCGATCACGGTGCGGGCGAGGGTATCCGCCAAGACAAGGAGAGTGCCGCCCGCCAAGGCACTGGCAGGCAAAATGATGCGCTGGTCGTTGCCCAACACCAGCCGTAGCATATGCGGTACGATCAGGCCTACAAACCCGATACTGCCTGCGGTTGTTACCGCCGTCGCGGTCAGCAGGCTGGCGAGCACATAGATAGTCCACTCAAGCGGACGCACCGATACCCCTAATGCCGCTGCCTGCATCGGGCCACGCGCCAACACGTTCAGATTTCTGGCAAGCGGCAGAATCACCAGAATCGCCAGCACAAGAACCACTAACGCAGGCCAAGGGGTACGAGCATAGGAAACATCGCCCATCAGCCAGTACAGCATGCCTGGCAGTTTATAAGAGGGTGTGATCGCCAGCATGAGGGTGATCACAGCTCCCCAACCAGCGGCCACTACAACACCGGTCAGCAGCAGGCGCGAGGCGGTCCAACTGCCGGTGCCGTGGGCAAGACCGAACACCAACACCATTGCCAGCATGGCGCCGGCAAAGGCAGAGCCCGAGATCAGCAAAGCCCCCATTCCGGTCAGCATCGCCAACAACGCGCCAACCGCGGCACCGCCGGACAACCCCAGCACATACGGGTCAGCCAACGGGTTGCGTAACAACACCTGCATCAATGCTCCGGCAACCGCCAGTAGACCACCGGTCGCAAATGCGGCAAGGGTTCGCGGCAGGCGCAACTCCAACAGCAAAGTCTGGTGCAACTTGCTGCCCCCGCCCTGAATGACAGCCCAGAGCTCTGACGGTGCAATGGTTACGCTGCCTACCGCCAGCGCCAACATAAAGGCAGTCAACGCAATCGTACTGAGCACCAGCAGGGAACGGGTCATGGGGTCGGCACCTCTTTACTCGGGTGTTTACCGGCGTCACTAGCGTCCACGGGCAACATCCAGTCTTTGGCAAATATCACGACTCGCTTCAAGAAGCCGCGGGGTCGGCCTTGATATCGGAGATGCTGGCACAAAGAACAGATTGTGTTTTGCCACGGCGTTCATTCCAGAATAGCTCTTCCAGTGATCGAGTTGGTTATCTTCGATACCCTCAACACTTGCGGTAATAATTGCATGGGGGTCGGCCTCCAGCACCACTTCTGCGCTTATTCTAGGCACCAGCCGCGGCATGTCGCCGAATACATTCACCCCGCCGCAAAGCTGAACCACTTTTCCAATCAAATGATCATCGTTGATGGTCATCAGCGGCGTCTGCCAGACTTGATAGAAGACCGGCATGGGCTCTGCGTCCTTGTACTGATCAGCAATCTTGGCGATTCCTTTGCGGAAACGTTCTGCTTCCGCAAAGCCTTCCTGTTCCGTGCCCGCCAGTATCGAAAGCTGTTCAATGGCTTTCGAAACGCCCTCAAAGGTACGTGGTTCAATGGCAAACATGGGCAAACCGAGTGCTCTCAGCATCTCCATTTGCGCCGGGGGATTACCGGTGCGCCACGTAATCACCAAATCAGGCTTATGCGCCAACAACGCTTCCAGATCTATTCGGGTGTGATTACCTACCAAGGGTAACTTGCGGGCTGCTTCGGGGTAATCGCTGTAGTTCACCACAGCGACCACCTTATCGCCCGCTCCAGCAGCAAATACCAACTCGGTGGCACCGGGTGACAAGGTGGCGATGCGTTTTGCTGGTTGATCCAGGCAAACTTCTGCACCCAGGTCATCCGTTACGCAAACTGGGGCAGCCAATCCCGGAAGTGCCAGCAGCATCCAGCCCAACATCACGGCTATCGCTTTCAGCTTTATCACTGGCATATCCCCGGCGTTGTCAGATTATTTATCGAATGTCATAACGGACGGTCAGCATGGCTGTGCGGCCTGCAGCAATATAATCCAAATCTTGTGAGCTGGAATATCGAGCAGTGCTGTATTCTTTATCCAGAACGTTAGCCACTGTTAGGCGCGTTGACCAGTCCTTGGCAAAACGCCAGCCGGCTCGCAAGTCCAGCGTGACAAAACCCGACAACCGATCATCATTACTGGCATCGTCGTACCGATAACCTTCCGCAACCACCGTTCCGCCAAAGTTCCAGGTTCCGATGTCCTTGCTCAAGTCGAGTCGCAAGGTTTTGCCACTGCGACGCTGAAGACGGTTGCCAGTTTCCCGGTTTTCAGGATCAAGCAAAGTCAAAGCGGCATCACCGCGCCATCCGTCGCGCTCAAAGCCTGCACCAAATTCCACACCACGAATCCGGGCTTCGTTGACGTTCATCGGTGTCCACATACCACTGGGCGTAGGTGCCCATGCAATCAGATTGTCTACATCAAGCTGGAACAATGCGGTATCCCAGAACCAATACTGGTAGTGTCCACTGAAACCAACTTCGAAAGTCGCTGATTCTTCTGCCTTAAGATCCGGGTTGGCACCCGGAAAATACAAATCATTGAATGTCGGGGCGCGGAAAGCGGTACCGTAGCTCACCCGGACACGGTGAGAACGATCGAAGGCGTGCCCCAAGGCAACACTGCCGGTCTCGTTCTTGCCGTAAGCCTCGTTATCATCCCCTCGCAAGCTCAGCATCAGATCGGTTGGCCCGAAATTCAAACGCAGCTGCGTATAAAGTGCCAAATTAGATCGGCTAGTCTCGGCATAATCTGTCGTGCCGCCCACTTCATCATTCATCAATTCAGTACCAACAACCAACTCGTGAACATTCCAAGTAAACGTGTTGTCCCAGCGAGCTGCACGGGATCGTGTGTCAAAAGTGCTGCTGAAGGTAGGTGTCACATTATCGGTTTCGTCACGAGACTCGGAAAACTGCAACGACTGACGCCAGTGGTCACTCACCGGAGTTTCCAGCCCAAAGCCAATGGTTCGGAGCATATAATCGATGTTGCCACCTTCGTACTCAGTATTACCTTCGCTCTGAACTACAACCAGACTGGCTTCGCCGCCAGATTCTAATTCGTGGACAATTCGCCCAACTCCCGCGGTGTTTCGGAAACCTCGATCTTCACCATCCGTGATCACCGCCGTACCATCGGTTTCCTTATGAAGGCCACTTAAGCTAAAGCGTGTGTTTCCTGCGCTAGCGGCCACACCGGCGCTTCCTTTTTGCGTATTGAAGTTGCCTGCACCGAGCTCTACCCATCCAGCCGGTGTCTCCTCCGGATCAAGCGTAAACGCCTGAATCACGCCACCTACGGCGTCGGAGCCGTAAAGCGAACTCTTTGCCCCACGAACAATTTCGACACGCTCAACGAGTTCGGCAGGGAAATACTGCCAGGAGGGACCGCCAGAGGTGGCTGAACGCAGACGCACGCCATCCACTAAAAACAGGGTTGAATCATTCGCGGTGCCACGTGTGTACACGCTCGTGGTTTTCCCGAACGATCCATTGCCTGTCACGTTAATGCCCGGCTGACCACGCAGAAGTTCAGCAAAATCGGACGGATTTTGCTGGCGAATAGCGTCTTGATCGATCACGGTGACTGACGACAGGCTTTCGCCCGCTGTCAGCGGACCGAGGGTCGCTGTGACTACGATCGGCTCAAGAGTGGAGCTATCAGTTTGTCGGTCAGCCGCAGTGGCCGGAAACGCCAGGGGCAACAAAAGTAACGCCGGAATGGCCTTCGAAGGGGTCATATCATCACTCACAGTTCACCGCACGCACCCGCGCGGTCGGTCTTGGTTACTGCGAAGGACAATTAAGGTGATCGGACGGGGGTGGAGGGCGTGGAGTTCTGATGAGCCGGATCACCCACCGCCGTCGCCCTCCGCAACGTCTGGTGTACGGAGTTGTGGAACTCCGTCTTTCAGGCCGGTCTCCGGACTTTCAGGTGGAGACTGTGCTCCGGAGCAATCACCTTCCCATGCCTATGACACAGTGGCGTAACGGATTGCTATTAACCTGATTACCGTTGCGGGGGCAGTACTGGACTCTCACCAGCTTCCCGTTTCACTCTATGGATTCATCCGACTATCGCCAGTCTGAAATGAAAATGCAGAGCACCTGAAATCGCGGGCAAGACTACCAACCGGGGTGAGGGTGGTCAATGACATATATGAATTCCCGACAGAGCGTCAGCCAGGCGCCGCCAGCTGGCCTCATCGGCGGGCAAACCAAAGCGCAAAGCCTCGGGAGTATCGAAGCACCGCACCAGAATTCCGCACTGGGCGAGCCGGTCTGCGATTCCCGCTGCCTGCGGGTGTCTTACCGTCTGAAACAACAACGCACCGGAAGGGTGGCCCAGACCGTGTTGTTCAAGCAAAGCGAACAATCTGACAGATGCTTCTTTTTGCTTGATCAATGCTTCAGCTTGCCAGTTCTCGTCTTGCAAAACCCGCTTCATCAGATATCGCGCAGGGCCGCTTATAGGCCAAGGCCCGAGTTCGTGGTTGACGTGTTTTGCCAGCTCACGCTCTAACAGCGCCGCGCCGGCGCGAATTCCGGCCAAACCGAAAAACTTGCCTAACGACCTCAGTATGATGAGATTGGCTGCGCCCGCCCATGGGTCGAGCGTATGGTCGGGAAGCCCTTCGATGAACGCCTCATCCACCACCAACCAGCCACCGCGCCGCGCTAGCCGTTGCCGCCATGCCAATAATCGCTCGGGCGATAACACCTGCCCGGTCGGATTGTTCGGGTTAATCCAAACCACCACATCCACCGAATCCAGCCAGCTCAGATCATCCGCCAGCGCTTGTTGCGCTGAAATACCCACCACATCAAAACCCGCCCGCTGCCAGGCATGGCCATGCTCCCGGTAACCCGGCATGGGCACCGCCACCCGGCCAAGCCCGTGCAAGCGCTTGCGAACGGCCGGTAATGCCATGATGGCTTGCTGGCTACCCGCCACAGGCAGACAGGCCGCCTCGGCCGGTGCACCGGCCCAATGACGGATGATGTCTTCCAGACCATCATCCGGCTCGGGCAGGCGCTGCCAAACCTCCATGGGAATTTCAGGAATCGGATAAGGAACAGGGTTTATACCGGTAGAAAGATCCAGCCACTGGTCTCGGGGTATGCCCCATTTGCGCACCGCGGCTTCCAGCCTGCCGCCGTGCTCGGGGCTCTCCGGTGAATGAAACGGAATCACACAGCACCTCCGGCCCAAAAACCAAAGGCAAACAGCGCGAGCACACTCAACCAGAGCCCCACACCTCTCTGGACCAGCCCGATCGCCCCTTCAACTGTCCGGGCGGTTGCCTCAGGGCCGCTGCCCAGGCGGGGGCGTTGTTTAACGCCACTGGCATAAGGTGCCGGGCCGCCGAGGGAAACCCCCAGCGCTCCGGCTCCGGCCGCCATCACCGGGCCGGCATTAGGGCTGTCCCATGTTTTGGCCTGACGAAACCAGCACGTCATCGCCAGCCGCGTGTTGCCCACCAGCGCGTAGGTCAGCGCGGTCAGCCGCGCAGGCACCCAGTTCATAAGGTCATCCAGCCGGGCGGCAAAGCGCCCGAAATAAAGATAGCGCTCGTTACGATAGCCCCACATGGCATCCAGCGTGTTCACCAGCCGGTGCAAAACCACACCCGGCAAGCCCGCCACCAGGAACCAAAACAAGCTGGCAAACACAGCATCCGCGCCGTTTTCTAACATGGACTCGGCGGCGGCCGCGGCCACCCCGCTGTCAGAAAGCGATTCCGCATCACGGCTCACGATGCGTCCCACCGCGGCCCGCGCTTGTTCACCATGCCCTTGCAGCAAGGCGTCCGATACCGCCTTGCCATGCTCGGCCAGGCCCCGCAGCGCAATGGCCAGCCACAGCACAACCGCCTGCACCAATAACGCCGCCCAGCCCCTCAACAATTCCTGTAAAACCATTGCCACGGCGATCAGGGGCATCATTAACAATACGGCGGCAATGCCACCGATCATCACACTGCGGCTCGATTGTTGCGGCCGACGATTAAAGCACCGCTCAACCCAGACAACCACTCGGCCAAAGCCCACCAACGGGTGCCAACGGCGCGGTTCTCCAATCAAAACATCCAGCAGGACCGCCATACAGCACGCGGCTACCGACATAGATAACGCATCCAAGACCATACCCTCATGAAGAATGCCGGCAAGTCTACCCGACTCGAGCCTTACCTTGACACCATTCGGCCACAGATAGACCATCCTCACTTTCTGTTCACAAGGAACACTCCATGCCTCTGCCCAATAGCTGGCTTCAGCCGCCCCACACACCCTCCAGTGCGCATTTAGAGCTTGCCGAAGCTCGTCAGCAAGTACTCACTAAACCGCCCGGGTCGCTGGGTAAGCTGGAACAGGTCGCCATTACCCTCGCCGGTCTTGCGGGTAGCGCAACGCCGTCCGTTGACCCGGTTCGTATGGTGATTTTTGCCGGTGATCACGGCGTGTGCGCCGAAGGGGTGTCCGCTTTTCCACAGGCGGTTACCGCGCAAATGATTGCCAATTTCGCCCATGGCGGAGCTGCCATCAGCGTCATGGCGAAAGAATTGGGCGCCAGTCTTGAAGTGGTGAATCTGGGGACCGTTGCAGATGTGCCGGCGTTGCCTGGGGTGATTAACGAAATCATCGCTCCCGCCACGGCGAATATGGCTCAGACCTTCGCCATGACACTTGAGCAGGTCGATGCGGCTCTCACCAGCGGCGACAACGCCGCGGAACGAGCAAAAACAGCTGGCTGTCGATTGTTTATCGGTGGCGATATGGGCATTGGTAACACCACCAGCGCTTCGGCTATCGCCTGTGCTCTTCTGGGACACCATCCTCAGCAGTTGGTCGGTCCGGGAACCGGCTTAAACAGCGAAGGGGTGTCCCGCAAAGAGGCCGTGGTTGAACGCGCTTTGGCGCGCCACGGTGACAGCAAAGACCCACTCACGGTGCTGGCATCGTTAGGCGGCTTCGAACTTGCGGGCTTGGTCGGTGCAATTATGGGCAGCGCAGCCCGAGGCATTCCGGTGCTGGTGGATGGGTTCATCGTCTCGGCCGCCGCGCTGATCGCGGTTCATCAGCAACCGGGCGTGCGCGCCTGGCTGTTGTTCGCCCACCGCTCCGCCGAACCCGGGCACAACGCCGTGTTGGAAGCCTTGGGCGCTTCCCCCTTGCTGGATCTTGGCATGCGTTTGGGCGAAGGTAGCGGAGCGGCTGTTGCGGTACCCCTGCTTCGTTCCGCCTGCGCGTTGCACAATCACATGGCAAGCTTTGCCGATGCCAATATCAGCGGAAAGTCAGAAGAGTAAAACACCATGACCACCACAATCGACCTGATCCGCCACGGCGAACCCGAAGGCGGCCCGATGTTCCGGGGCAGCAAAGATGACCCGTTAAGCGAGCAGGGCTGGCAGCAAATGCGAGACGCCATCGCCAGCACCGACCACTGGGACGCGATTGTCAGTTCCCCTATGGCGCGCTGCCAACGGTTCGCCGAAACCCTGTCCGATCAAAAAAATCTTCCACTGCATATTGAGCATGAGCTTCGGGAAATCGGGTTTGGTGCATGGGAAGGAATGACCGCAGAGCAGGTCGAGCAAGATTACGGTGATCATCTGAGCCGCTTCTGGCAAGACCCGATCAACTGCATACCACCCGGTGGCGAACCGGTCCCGGACTTTTACCACCGTGTTATCCACAGCATCAATCGCTGGCAAGAAACGCTCGCGGGGCAAAAAGTGCTGGTGGTTTGCCATGGCGGTGTTATCCGAATGGTGCTGGCCGATGTATTGGGCATACCACTGGACAAATCCTTCACCGGCTTTGCCGTGCCTTACGCCTGCCGCAGCCGTATTCAGATTGATCAATCCGAGTTTGGCGTGTTTCGCAGCGTAATCAGCCATCAGCCTTAGCCTTTGAGGGTCAGCGGCAACCCCGCAACCGACATCACCACCTCATCACAGCGCTGGGCGAGCGCCTGATTCAGCCAACCCAGCTCATCCGCAAAGCGCCGGGTGAGCGGGTCCATGCCAATGGTTCCCAACCCCACCTCGTTGGTGACCACCACCACCGAACCGGGATAGCGCTCGATAGCACGAAGAAACGCCTCCCGTTCCTGATCGAACACCTCGTCACCGGCAAACAATAAATTGCTCAGCCACAGGCTCATACAATCGATGAGCAACAGGGGTGGGTTAGCCGTTTCGGCCTGCCAATCATCAAGTACGCTGGCCAACCGCAACGGCTCTTCCTTCAAGCCCCAGTCAGCCGGGCGCTGCTGTTGGTGCCGGCGAATACGCTGCGCCATTTCTTCATCGCCCGCCGTGGCGGTCGCCACATACACCACCGGCTCTTCCGCCGCCTGCGCGCGTTGTTCTGCCATCGCGGTTTTGCCGGAGCGAATGCCGCCGGTTACCAACAACTTTATCGCCATACCAAGCCTCCCGAAGGCCCGTGAGAAAGGGCCCAAAGGTACACCAAAAAAAACCACAACTGCTATAGTTTGGCCAGAACTCGTATTTGCTGGAGAAAGCATGCAGGCCGAACTGCTGGACATTCAAAATCACATTACCCAATACGCGCCCTTTGACGAAATGTCCGACGAACTGCTGGACAAAATCGTCACCAACATCGAGGTGGTTTACGTTCGGGCCGGCACCCAGATCGTCGAGCTTGGTCATCAGGCCGATAGCCTGCATTACGTTCGCAGTGGCGCCGTTGAGATCTATCGGCGTTCGGGCGAACTGTACAGTCGGGTGGGTGAAGGCGAGATATTCGGCCAATTCGGCCTGATGATGAATAAAAAGGTTCGCTTCCCGGTCAAGGCCATTGAAGACAGCCTGATCTACAAAATCCCCGATCATGTTTTTCATTACCTTTGGGAGCATGACGACAACTTCGCCGATTTCGTTGAAATTGAAGACCGCAGCCGCCTGCGTTCAGCCGTTTCGCGCAGGGAAAAATCGAACCAGTTAATGACTGCCCGAGTGACCCGCCTGATTTCCCGGGCACTGGTTTGCGCGCCCACGACGGTACGTTTGCAGGAAGCGGCCCGGATCATGACCGAAAACGGTGTCTCATCGCTGCCGCTAATGGATGAAAGCGGCGACACGCCAAAACTGGTGGGCATTATTACCGACCGCGATCTGCGCACCCGGGCGGTGAACCATGCCCTGGCCTCTGAAACCCCGGTCAGTGAAATCATGACCGAAGGTCTGATCACCATCAGCAGCCGGGCCTTTATTTTCGAGGCCATGCTGACGATGCTGCACAACAACGTGCATCACCTTCCGGTGATGGACGGCAATGAAGTGCGCGGGGTCATCGCGCTGTCGGACATCATCAAATACGAGAGCCAGAGCAGCATCTATCTGGTCAGCAACATCTTCCACAAGCAGGATGTTAAAGGCCTGAAAAAAATCAGTGTGGACGTGCGCGACAGTTTCGTACGCATGGTCAATGAAGACGCCAATTCACACATGGTGGGCAGCGCCATGGCCGGCATTGGCCGGAGCTTCAGCCAGCGCCTGCTGGAACTGGCGGAAGAAAAGCTCGGCCCACCACCCGTTCCCTACTGTTTCATGGCACTGGGCTCTATGGCCCGGGACGAGCAGCTGGTGGTCACCGACCAGGATAACGCTCTGATTCTGGACGACAGCTTCATCCCGGAAGAACACGACGAGTACTTTCTGGCGATGGCCAAGTTTGTTTCAGACGGGCTCGCTGATTGCGGCTACGCCTATTGCACCGGCGACATCATGGCCACCAACCCCAAATGGCGTCAGCCACTGCACATTTGGAAGAAATATTTCACCGACTGGATTGAAAACCCCAACGGCCAGACCCTGCTCAACAGCAACATTTTCTTCGATCTGGACGGCATCCACGGAGAAACAGACTTTGCTGAACAGCTGAAAACCCTGGTTGCCGAGAAAGCGTCCAGCAGCCAGCGGTTTCTGACCCTGATGGCTCGCAACGCGTTGAACCGTACACCGCCCTTGGGCTTCTTCCGCACCTTTGTGCTGGAAGAAGACGGCAAGCACCAAAAAACCTTCAACCTGAAACGTCGTGGCACCGCCCCCTTGTCCGATCTGATCCGCGTGCACGCACTGGCCTGTGGCTCCCGTTCACAAAACTCCTTTGAACGTTTGAAAGACATCGCCAAAACCAAACTGCTGGTTGATGACGACGCGGGTAACCTGCGCGATGCTCTGGAGTTTATATCCATTGTCAGGGTTCGCCACCAGGCACTTGCGATTGAGGAGGGCCGCGAGCCGGACAACAACGTGCGCCCCGAGGACTTGTCGCCGTTTGAGCGCAGCCACCTGAAAGACGCCTTCCAGATTGTCAGCAACGCTCAGCGATTCCTGAGATTCCGCTACAACGCAGGGACGGTCAGGAATGCCTAGCAACATCAAAAGCCGGAACAGCAAACAGAACTGGCCGGAAAACTATCGTACACAAGCGGCCAAGGCCGTCGATCCGCGGATCCGTGCGTTTTACCAAGCCGGTTGCCCCAGTCCGGAAACACCAATTAAAGATGTTCCGCTGTTGGCGCTGGATTTCGAGACCACCGGATTAGACGTTACTCAGCACTCAATCGTGAGTATCGGTTTGGTGCCATTCACCTTGTCCGGCATTCAGCTCGGTAAGGCCTGGCATCAGATCGTGCGCCCCAAACTGCCACTGCATCAGGAATCAGTCACCATTCACGGCATCACCCATGCTGAAATCAAGGACGCTCCCGATTTGGAAGAGGTGCTTGGCCCCCTGTTCGCGCATCTGAACGGGCGCATTCCTGTGGTGCATTACCGCAACATCGAACGCCCTTTTCTCAACATGGCTCTGCAGTGGCGCTTGAACGAACAGCTTCGCTTTCCAGTCATCGATACGATGGCCATCGAAGCCTACTTACACCCGAGGCGACGCCCCTCGCGCTGGCAGCAACTCATGGGCAAGAAACCGACATCGATACGGCTGCCTGACAGTCGAACCCGGTATGGCTTACCCCACTACGCCGGTCACAATGCCCTGATCGATGCCATTGCAACAGCCGAATTGTTGCAAGCGCAAATTGCGCATCATTTCAGCCCGGACACACCCATTGGCGACCTATGGGTATAGGCCACCGTAGCCCAAGCCCTCCGCAACCGCTAGAATGAGGTCAAACTTACCAAAGAGCTAAAAGTGACCGAATCAATCATCAAGACAACCCCCATCGATGCCTTCAAACGGGCTCGCCGAATGTGGTTGAAAGGGGAAAAGATCAGCCTTGCCGCCCTTGCCGACGACTTGGGCATCGGTCGGGCGACCCTGTTCCGCTGGGTGGGTAATCGCGATTTGCTGATCGGTGAAATTTTATGGTCGCTTTACGAACCCTTGTACAAAGAAGCCCGCGAAATAACCCCGGGGCACGGTGTGGACTACGTGGTTGGTGTGTTCCGCCATATCAACATCACTATTTTGCACTTTTCACCGCTGCGAAAGTTTCTGCATCAAGACCCGGAATACGCGCTGAAGATGCTCACCTCTTCGCACTCGACGCTGCATGCCCGAACCGTCGAAGTGAATACCCGCTTACTAAAAGATGAAATCCGTGCCGGGCACCTGAGCCCGCCCATGAATATTCAAAGCTTGTCTTACTTCATGGTTCGTATTGCGGAATCCTGCCTGTACAGTGATCTCATCGGTGGCCGGGAGCCCCGAGAAGATGAGCTCGAGGATGCCTGCACGGCTGTGCGGATTTTACTCGGAGGGAAAGTCTAGTCCGCAGCACGCTCGAAGCGACAACCTCTTCTGAGCAGACACAAAAAAACCCGACGCTGAGAACAGCGCCGGGGTTTCTTTTATCTGACTTGTGCTTATCAACCAATCAGGTTGTATACAAACACAATCACAACAGCCACCGGGGTGACGTAGCGAATCAGCACGTGCCAAAGCGTAAAGGCACCGCCTTCCATGACCAAATCAGACTGCAAGGTTTCCTTGGCGACAAACCAGCCCACAAACAGGGCAGTCAGCAAACCAGACAACGGCAGCATGATGTTCGCTGTGAAGTAGTCCAGCAGGTCAAACATGGTTTTGCCTTCGAACGCGGCAAACATGCCCAGCGGCGTAACATCTGACCAAACGTTCAAGGACAAAATCGACACAATGCCCAGCGCCCAACACGCGCCGCCGGCCAGAATCGCGCTACCGGTGCGGCCCATCTCGGTCTTTTCCTCAACCCACTCGACCACGGGCTCCAGCAGGGAAATACCGGAGGTCCAGGCCGCAAACAACAGCAATACAAAGAACAGAGTGCCAAACAGGCTACCCATCGGCATGTTACCGAACGCCAAAGGCAACGTCTGGAAAATCAGGCCAGGGCCCGCACCCGCTTCCAGGCCGTTGGCAAATACCACCGGGAAGATGGCCAAGCCGGCCAGCAGGGCAACAACCGTATCCATCAGCGCAACACTCACGGCGGTGCGACCAATGGGCACGTCCCGGCTCAGATACGAGCCATAAGCCATCATGATGGCCATACCCAAACTCAACGTGAAGAAGGCATGACCCAGTGCCACCAGTACGCCTTTGACCGTCAGCGCCTCAAAATTCGGTGTAAACAGGAAGCTGGCCGCCTCACCGAAATGCCCGGTTGTGGTCGCATAACCAACCACCACCAACAGCAGGACAAACAAGGCCGGCATCAGAATGGTGACCGCACGCTCCAGACCACCTTTCAAGCCACGGGATACCACCAGTACCACCAGAGCCATAAACAGGGTATGCCAGGCCAGCAGCTGAATCGGGCTGGCCAGCAGGTCGCCGAACAGTTTACCCACGGTATCCGCGGTACCGCCGGTGAAATCGCCCATGGCCGAGTGGCCAATATAAGATGCGGCCCAACCGCCGATCACCGAATAGAACGACAGGATGATAAAAGCGGCCAACATGCCGACAATCGCCGATACGCGCCAGGCTGGAGAGGCCAGGTTACGCTCGGCGACCAAACGGAAGCTGGCGATCGGGTTATGACGGCCGTTTCGACCGATAAACACTTCCGCCATCATGATCGGGATACCGATGATGAAAATACAAAGCAGGTATACCAGTACAAAGGCACCGCCACCGTTCTCACCGGTTACATACGGGAACTTCCAAACGTTACCCAGGCCGACGGCTGACCCGGTCGCCGCCAGAATAAACGCGAGTCTTGACGACCAAAGTCCGCGCGAACCAGCTGCGGAGTTAGACTGTGTCATGTGTTTTTCTTCCTGTGCTTTTGGCTGAGGAAACTACAATTTATGCGCGCCGGCGTATCGCTCAGACGCAGTTGGTGCAGGATTCTGCCAGCACTGACGACATGATGCCAGTGCCGGTCTTTTCAGCGCACCCCCGAAGGCTCGGGCATATTGCTTCCAACCTCCAGATGTTTAACGGTTTTTATGGATAAAACGCGAAACCAGGTCTTTCAATCCATGGGCCATGGTGCTGAGCTTGTCACTGCTGCTGCGGGCCGCTTCAGCTTGCTCGTCACTCTGATCCGCCAGCGCGGCAATGTTGACAATCTGCTGATTGATCTCTTCCGAAACCTGACTCTGCTCTTCGAACGCCGCCGACATGGTGATGAAGCTGTCTGAAATTGCGTCAACCGAACTGACGATTGCGTTCAGCGCGCCAACCGCCCCTTGAACCTTACTCAGGCCGTCACCTGCGATGGCCTCACCGGCCCGAACCGCTTCATTGGTTTCTTCAACCTGAGCCCGAAAGCTTTCGATGACCTCCTGAATCTTCACCGTAGACTCCCGCGTGCGCTGGGCCAAAGAGCGCACTTCATCCGCAACCACGGCAAAGCCACGCCCTTGCTCTCCGGCTCGCGCCGCTTCAATGGCCGCATTCAGCGCCAACAGATTGGTTTGATCGGCAATGTCGGAAATCAGATTCGCGGCTTCCCCGATGGTATGGGTGGACTCGCCCAGGCGACTCACAGACGCCCCAATGCTGCCGACCCGGTCCACCAACTGCTCGATGGCGGCCAAAGCTTCGGTGCTGCGCGCACTGCCGTCGTGGGCCAAACGGTGTGCCTGTTCGGCTTCCCGCGCATTCTCCGTGACGGCTGCCGCCACTTCCTGAATGGACGCCGTCATTTCATTGATCGCGGATGCGGTCTGATCGGTTTCAGCGCGTTGGCGGGCAATGGCTTCGGCACCGTCGGTAATAAAGGAGTGGGTAGCCTGAGCCTGATCATTCAGATACTCAGCCTGATCATCAATTCTGGCCAGCGCCGTCCGCAAACGCGCTTCTTCGCTCACCATGACCAGCGCCAGCTTTGAGAACAACCCTTTTTCATCCGAATAGGTTTGAGCAATTAAGGGGTCCTGAAAAGCATCGTCCCGAAGCCCAAGAATATTTTTCAGGCGTTTGGTCAACGATCCGTACATCAACCAGGCAGCAAAGCCGTGCCCCAGAGTAGCCACAACGACGGCCCAAACCGGCGAGGTCAGTTGCAACGCCAGCAAGGTAAGCACCAGCGATACAATAAACGGCGCACCTGAGCGCAGAGTAGACAGTATCCGGCTGATACGTGCCGATGGTACCTGGCCCACTGACAGCCGCGCATACAGCTTTTTCGTCCGCTCGACCTGATCACGAGTGGTCGCAACTCGGACCGATTCATAGCCGACTTTTTCTCCCGCTTCCCAGATCGGGGTAACGTAGGCACTGACCCAATAGTAACCACCGCACTTGGTGCGATTCTTTACCACGCCCATCCAGGCTTTACCCGCTTTCAGGTAACTCCACATGTTGGCAAACGTCGCTTCCGGCATATCCGGGTGGCGAATTACATTGTGCGGCTGGCCAATCAGCTCATCGCGGGCGAACCCGCTGATGGT
This sequence comes from Marinobacter sp. MDS2, assembly GCF_030718085.1. Classification (NCBI taxonomy): domain Bacteria; kingdom Pseudomonadati; phylum Pseudomonadota; class Gammaproteobacteria; order Pseudomonadales; family Marinobacteraceae; genus Marinobacter; species Marinobacter sp. MDS2. Next base: position 2,043,006 of record NZ_JAVAJF010000001.1, on the reverse strand, counting down.
TTCAAAATCATCGTTGCAGTAGGTGATGACACCCTTGAGATTGGTCGCGCTGATCAGCCGCATGCCAGCGGCCACCTCAATTTCTTTATCGGTGACCGGGAGATTCTTACGCATAGTACGGGGCACCCCGAGATGAATTGAATAGTTTAAAAGCATAGCATGCGCTGAATTGCGGCATGGCACGCCTTCCTTCTTCGTAACTTAGCTTGCCAACTGCATTCGTGCGCGCGGATGAAACCGTGCATTCACCCAGAGCGAGAACGCAATCACGGCGCCACCGAGTGCTAACCGGGCCAGGTCTGCATCCCGGTTCCAGATCAACAAATTGACCAGTAGGCCGGCGGGTACCAGCGCGTTATTCATCACCGCCAGCGTACCCGCGTCAACGTCACAGGCGCCGCGATTCCAGAGATACAAACCAAGGCCGGATGCCGCCAGTCCTAACCAGGCGAGAATACCCCATTGCAGGGTCGTCGCCGGCAATTTGTCGGGGTTGCCAAAAATCAGGAACGACGGCAAAGCAATCACCAGTGCGCCGAAGAAGAAGTAACCGAAGGTGCGATAGCCGGGAAGACTCAACGGGTATTTTCGCATCACATGTTTATAGCCAACCTGGCCGGCCGCAAATGCCATGTTGGCGATCTGTAACAACAAGAAGCCGGTAAGGAAGTCTTCACTCAACCCATCGTAACGGATGATACCGGCGCCCAACGTTGCAACCACGGCAGCCAACAACGCCACGGGGGAGAATCGACGGAACAACGCATCGTCCAGCAGCGTGACGTACAACGGCGTGAAAATGGTAAACAGCAGGACTTCAGGCACCGACAGGTAGGCGAAAGAACGGTAAAGACACACGTAGGTAATACCGAACTGCAGCATGCCAGTAGCCATGATGCTCAATTTCATACCAGCAGGCACGCCCCGCCAACGAGTAAACGGCAGAAACACCAAAGAGGCGAGCAATACCCGGCTCAATACCGCGAAATCGCTATCCACTTGCCCGGCAAGAAACTCGCCGATCAAACTAAAGGAAAAAGCCCACAGGACCGTCACCAGAATCAAAAATACCATATCGATATACCTTAGCAGCTCCGGGTCAGTACTTTACTCGTTTTAACCCTGTCCTGCAGCGTCCCCAGCGGTGCAAATCCCTATAAGTGCCGCCTCGCGGAATGCAGTAAGATGTTTGTTTCTACTGAAACCTCATGTTCTCACACACCTGAAGCCAAGCCCGAAGCACCATGGACGAGACACACCAGCCGTTACCCGAAATCCGACAGCCGTTGGTGAGCCGCACGCTTGCCGAATGGAAAACCCTGGCGCTGCTCGGTGGGCCCATACTGATCGCGCAAGTGGCGCAAATGGCAAACGGCGTTATCGACACCGTTATGGCAGGCCATGCCAGTGCCGAAGACTTGGCGGCCGTTGGCATAGGGAGCAGCCTCTGGATGCCGTTGTTCCTGTTTTTCATGGGCCTGCTTGGAGCCCTTCAGCCGATCATTTCCGGCTACAACGGCGCCCGCACCACCCGTAAAATCATGCCGGCAACCTGGCAGGGCATTTACATTGCGCTGGGCGGCACCGTGATCATGGCGCTGTTGCTCACCAACGTGCACCCGGTACTTGCCCTGCTCAAGATGGACACCAATACCGCAGCCATCACTCAAGGCTATTTGAATGCGTTTGCCTGGGGTATTCCAGCCATGCTGCTGATGAATGCGCTGCGCGGGCTCACAGACGGTTTGGGCCACACCCGGGTGATCATGATGTTCTCGGTGCTCAGCACCCTGATCAACCTTCCACTTAATTACATTTTCATCTACGGCAAGCTTGGACTACCCGCGATGGGCGGGGTGGGTTGTGGCTGGGCTACATCCTTATCAAACGGCATCGCGGCCATCGCACTTCTGATCTACCTGAATCGCAGCCAAACCTTCAAGCAGTTTCACCTGCTCGCAGAGCGGGTTAAGCCCAATATGGCGGGCATCTGCTACATACTAAAACTTGGCGTGCCAATCGGCTTTACCATCTTCGTCGAAGCCAGCATGTTTTCCGTGATCGCGTTGTTTTTGGCCGCGTTGGGGCCGGTAATCGTTGCGGGCCACCAAATCGCCCTGAACGTGGTGTCTTTGCTGTTCATGCTGCCCCTGAGCATCGGTATGGCCCTCACTTTGAGGGTGAGTTTCCTGATTGGCGCCAGAGCACCTGACAGCGCCCGGCTGATCTCACGCAGCTCTCTGTTACTGGCCTCCGCCGTTGCTCTGGTGTTTGCGACATTGCTTTTCGTTTTCTCCGATGCCATTGCAGCGCTGTACACCAACGACTCAGAGGTACAGGCGGTTACCATCCGGCTACTCTCGTTTGCCGCCATGTTCCAGATCGCCGATGTTATCCAGGTGACCTGTATCAGCGCCCTGAGAGGTTACAAAGACACCCGGGTGCCCATGCTCATCATGCTGTTTTCGTTTTGGGGGGTGGGGTTGCCACTGGGCTACGTGCTGACATTTACCGACTGGATCGCACCTGCGCTTGGCGCAGCTGGCTTCTGGGTGGGGCTTACCGCTGGTCTAACATCCGCCAGCGTATTCCTGGGTTGGCGCTTGTTCCGCTATCAACCCAAAATGGAACCCGCTGACTAATCGACAAGCCAACGTCACGCGCTGCAGCTTCTTCAGAAGTCATCGCCGTACACGACTCTGTCGCGGCCGGACTCCTTGGCCCGATAGAGCGCGTGATCGGCTCTCGCTAACCAGCTTGCCACGCTCTCGCCGTGACGCAGCATGGCCACACCAAAAGACGAAGTCACCGGACCGCCCGGCCCTTTAAGCGACTTTCGCAAGCCTTGCTGCAGGTTGGCAACCACGGTCTTCAGGTTTGTTCCATCCACCCCCGGGAACAGCACCACAAACTCCTCCCCACCATACCGGAACAGCTGGTCGGTTCGGCGGGTGTTTTCTGCAATCAGACCGACCAAATCGCACAGAACATTATCACCGACACCGTGGCCGTACTCATCGTTGATTGCCTTGAAGTGGTCAATGTCCAGGATCACCAGTGCATAGGGCAGCCCGGTACGTTCTGCATTCGCCGCTGCCAAATCCAATTCCTGGTCCATTGAACGGCGGTTTTTCACGCCGGTTAACGGGTCAATTGTCGCCAATTGCTCAAGACGGTCCCTCTGTTCTTTATTGCGCATGGCAAACACATAAGAACAGGCGCTCACGATGGAGGTGCTGGCGATGAAGGTCCACATCTGCACCGAAGAAGTAAACGCGTTCTCCACCGACACCATCACAAGCACCGATACCAGGTTCAGGGCAGCGGCAATTCGGCTGGGGGCCAGAAAGAACGTTGTCACCAAACAGGGGTAGAGCCAGAAAACACCGACTTCGCCCACCATCATGCTCACCACCACTGCACCGGTGCAGCAGGAGATAGCCAGGAAAATGCCAGAACGGTAGGTGTCCTGGGTAACCCAGGCATACACCAGACTGCCGGCAAGAGCCGCCAGAATGCCGAGGTCAATGAAACCTGCCAGCAGGTTGCCATCAATAAACCGCATGATCGCAAACGGCGTAATGCCAAGAATCGCGCTGCCAGACAGCAGAGTCACGATGGACAACCGAAAATCATTCTTCAGGCGATAGAGCATGCCGCAGAGAGCCCAGAAAAATTGAGAAGAATCCTCAGCCTAGCGCACGCTCGGGCGACGGTCGCCAAGCGGCTACGATTCTTAACAAATATGCATTGAAAGACACAATTTAGCGGGAAAGCACCCGGCAAACCTGACTACATTGTATTAGCAACGTATATACGATCATAATACCGGTATGTATCGCTTGACGGCATAATCAGGGGCGTTGTTTTGGCTGATTTTATACGCATTGCGCCGGGCGCACTGGTGATTGGCAAACCACTGCCATGGGATGTGTTCGATACGAGTGGCGCTGTACTGTTACGCCAAGGCTACATCATTCCCTCGGATGCCCAACTCGAGCGTGTGTATGAGCGCGGCCAGATCAAACCCGTTGTTTCACGGCCCCGCAAATTTGGGCAACTTGCGGATCAGCACGCTAGTAACCCCTTTGCCGAATACGGCGACCTGCTGGCCACGCTTGAGGCAACTCTGTCTGCCATAACCTCACAAGCACCTAGCGCAAAGAAGCGCTTACTGGGATCGGCCCGCATGCTAGAGCGGGTTTGCAAACAGGCGCCTGATGCTACTCTCGCGCTGGTTCACTTATACTCCATCAACCCTACTATTTACGAACAAACCTTGTTCTACGGCATTCTTAGCCATTTCATCGCCCGGCAATTTAACCTGGAACACAAGCGCACCACATCGCTCGTTCTCTCCGCGCTGACCGCTAATCTCGCCCTTATTCCCGTCATCGACCAATTAAATGCCTCGAAACATGTGCTAACCGCCGAGCAACGCGCCGTTATTCGCAAACATCCTGAACGGGCTGTAGAGGCACTCCAGGCTGCGGGCATATCAAACTCTCGCATGCTGCAATGCATCATGCAGCATCACGAAAAAGCCGATGGCTCGGGATACCCTTTCGGCCTGAGTGGTTCAGACATATTGCCGGAAGCGGAGATCTTGGCGTTGGCAGAACGATACGTCGCCATGATCACAAAGCGAGCCTACCGAGATAGGATGGACATTGTTGGGGCCCGAAAACTGTTGCGCACTCTCGGAAACGATCAGCTTCGACCCGCCATCCCGAAAGCCTTGCTCGAAATTCTCGGTGACTACCCCCCAGGCGTGGTGGTTCGCTTGGCGAACGATGAGATCGGGGTGGTAAAAAAGCGGCCCGAAGGCCAACGGGGAGCCATAGTCAGTACCATTATCAGCCCAAGAGGAACCCGCTACACCGGAACGTTCGAGCGGAATACAAACGAACCGGAATACGCCATCACCCGACTCGAAGATGCAGAAGCAATGCCCTCCATGGATTTCAGCCTGATCTGGGGATTCCGAAATCTGTAACTCAGCGGGGCGCTAGTCGTCAGCGCTCACAAACCGTGATCGCTCCATGGTTTGCCCGGCTTTCGCCAGTTGCGACAATATGGCTGAGCGGGTGACCACTCCGACCAATTTGCCGTCTTCGACCACCGGATAGACTTTTGGTTTGCCAGCGCCGAGATTCTGCGCCAGATCCACCACAGACATATCCGGATTGACCGTCACGGGATTGCGGAACATCACGTCGTCTACGTTGGGCTCACCTTCGCTGTGATAGTTACTGACCAGCAGCGCATGGATACAATCCTGCTCAGACACAAACCCAAGCACTCGTCGCTGCGCATCCACCACCGGCAACCCGGTGACGTGATTGTCCAGCAGAGTTTTGACCACATGGGTCAGCGGTTCCCCGCACCGAATCGGTTCTATGTGGTTCCACATAACCTCAGAAACCTTCAATGAATGCATCGGCAACCCCCTTGATTGTGGTTATTAACCTCGTATCAGGCCGGCAGGCCTCTCTTTAACCATAGGCAATCCTTGCCGAAATAGGAAACTGTCACAGGCAAGCGTTTCATAGGCGGAAATTATCAACTAAACTCAAAGAGTTATCTCTTTACGCACCAAAACCGCCTCACAAACCATTGCAAACACCGGGAGTCCTCATGGAAGCAATTTCAAAATTTGTCAGTGAAATCAACGGGTTGGTTTGGGGGCCGCCCATGTTGGTCATGATTTTGGGTGTCGGCTTGTTCCTGAGCCTCGGCCTCAAACTCATGCCCATCATGAAACTCGGCGCCGGATTCCGGTTGATGTGGAATGGCCGGGCTCGGGGCGGTGACGACGAAGGGGATATTCCACCGTTTCAGGCGCTGATGACCGCGCTGTCGGCAACGGTTGGCACAGGCAACATCGCTGGCGTGGCCACCGCGGTGTTTTTAGGTGGCCCCGGCGCGTTGTTCTGGATGTGGTTGACGGCACTGGTCGGCATGGCCACCAAATATTCCGAGGCGGTGCTTGCGGTCCGGTTCCGTGAAGTGGATGAGCGCGGCGCCCACGTGGGTGGTCCGATGTACTACATCCGCAACGGTTTAGGTAAGAAGTGGGCCTGGCTGGGCGTGTTGTTCGCCATTTTTGCCTCGATAGCCGCATTCGGTATCGGCAACACCGTGCAGGCCAATTCCGTCGCGGATGTTCTCGAAGCCAACTTCAGCATCCCGCACTGGGCCACGGGTTTGGTGCTGATGGTGCTGGTGGGTATGGTTCTGATTGGCGGCATCAAACGTATCGGTCAGGTCGCCAGCGCCCTGGTGCCGTTTATGGCGGTATCTTATGTGATGATCGGCCTGGTGGTTCTCGCCATCAACGCCCATGAAATCCCGGAAGCGTTCAATCTGATATTCAGCTATGCCTTCAGCCCGGCGGCTGCAGAAGGTGGCTTTGCCGGTGCGGCCGTATGGGCCGCTATCCGCTTTGGTGTTGCACGCGGTATTTTCTCCAACGAAGCGGGCCTGGGGTCGGCCCCCATCGCGCACGCCGCTGCGCAAACCAAAGACCCGGTTCGCCAAGGCATGGTTGCCATGCTCGGCACCTTCATCGATACCATCATCGTGTGCAGCATTACCGGCCTGGTGATTATCACGTCCGGCGTGTGGACATCCGGCGAAACCGGCGCAGCCCTGACCTCTCTGGCGTTTGAAACCGGCCTCCCGGGGCTGGGCAATTACATGGTGGCCATTGCATTGGCGATCTTTGCCTTTACCACCATTCTGGGCTGGTCCTTCTATGGCGAGCGCAGCATCGAGTTCCTGTTCGGTGTGAAGGCGATTGTGCCTTACCGGATTGTCTGGATCATTGCGATTCCGGTGGGCGCAACCGTCAACCTGGGCTTCATCTGGCTGCTGGCCGATACGCTGAACGCCATGATGGCCCTGCCCAACCTGATTGCCCTGCTGCTGCTCAGCCCGGTGGTATTCCGGCTGACCAAAGACTATTTTGATAAGCAGATGAGCCCCGGCGTTAACTGATTCAACCCAATCACCCGCCCACACGGAAGTGGGCGCTGCAAATGAGTTAGATCAAGCCGCCCTTGCATTTGCTTCCTGCGGCTCCATGTTTACTTGTATACACTGGACTATCCAGTTGGCTGCGCCAACGCGCAGGCAAAAACCACAGATCGACGACAATGCGTGAAAGGAGAACGAGCATGAGTTTACGCCTAGGAGATACCGCACCGGATTTCGAACAGGAATCCAGTGAAGGCACTATCCGCTTCCACGAATGGTTAGGAGACAGCTGGGGCGTTTTGTTTTCGCACCCTGCCGATTTCACCCCGGTGTGCACAACCGAACTGGGTTTGACCGCGAAGCTGAAAGACAAGTTCGCCGAGCGCAACGTGAAGGCCATCGCGCTGAGCGTTGACCCTGTCGACTCTCACCATGAGTGGATCAAAGACATCAACGAAACCCAGGGCTGCACGGTGAACTTCCCGATCATTGCAGACCAGGACCGCAAGGTTTCCGAGCTGTACGACATGATCCACCCGAACGCAGACAGCAGCCTGACGGTTCGCTCCCTGTTCGTGATCGACCCGAACAAGAAAGTTCGCCTGATCATCACTTACCCGGCCTCCACCGGCCGCAACTTCAACGAAGTTCTGCGAGTGATCGATTCCCTGCAGCTGACCGACGACCACAAAGTGGCGACACCGGGCAACTGGGAGCAGGGTGGTGATGTGGTGATTGTGCCCTCGCTTCAGGATGAAGACGAAATCAAAGAGCGTTTCCCGAAAGGCTATAAGGCTGTTAAGTCTTACCTGCGGATGACGCCAGACCCCAAAACCAACTGGGGTGGTGATTAATCACGACCGGTTATAAACGCAAAAAGGGCAGGTGAAGCACCTGCCCTTTTTGGTATCAACAAGTTAGCAATCGCCGGTGCTTAGAAAGCCGGAACAACCGCGCCCTCGTATTTTTCCTTGATGAAGTCTTTAACCGCATCGGATTTCAATGCGTTGGCCAGCTTCTGCATGGCTTCGCTGTCTTTGTTGTCCGGACGCGCAACCAGAATGTTGACGTACGGAGACTCGGAACCCTCAATAATCAGGGCGTCTTCAGACGGATTCAGACCTGCTTCCAGCGCGTAGTTGGTGTTGATCAGGGCAACGTCAACTTGATTCAGGATACGCGGCAGAGTGGCGGCTTCCAGCTCTTTGAAGTCCAGATCTTTCGGGTTGTCGGCAATATCACGCGGCGTTGCAGTGATCTTGCTTTCATCTTTCAGAGTGATCAGACCGGCTTTCTGAAGCAGCAACAAGGCACGGCCACCGTTGGTGGGATCGTTCGGAATAGCCACAACCGCACCTTCTTCCAGATCGTCCAGAGACTCGATCTTGGTGGAATAGGCACCGAACGGCTCAACGTGCACGCCCGTTACGGTGACCAGGCTGGTGCCACGGCCATCATTGAATTCATCCAGGTACGGCTGGTGCTGGAAAAAGTTCGCATCCATCCGCTTTTGGTCAACCTGGATGTTTGGTTGAACGTAGTCGGTGAACACTTTCACGTCCAGCTCTACGCCTTGTTCCGCCAGTGCTGGCTTCACAAATTCCAGCAGCTCGGCGTGAGGTACCGGAGTGGCGGCTACAGACAGTGACTCTGCGGATACCGCGGTTGAAAAAGTCGCAGCGGCGGCCAAAGCCACCAGTGTTTTCTTCAGATTCATCTACACATACTCCTGCTTTAAAAGCTCATTATTCTTGATTACTTACGACTGAAATACAGCACCAGACGATCACCCGCCATTTGCAGCAACTGCACGAAAATCACCAGCAGAGCGACGGTAATAACCATCACATCGGTTTGGAAACGCTGGTAACCGAATCGAATGGCCAGATCGCCCAAGCCGCCACCGCCGATAACACCGGACATAGCGGCATAAGAAACCAATGTGATCGCCGTAACGGTAATACCCGCGATGATGCCCGGAAGTGCTTCCGGCAGCAAGGCGCCGAATACGATCTGTCGGATGTTCGCGCCCATCGCCTGTGTGGCTTCGATAATGCCCCGGTCTACTTCCCGAAGTGACGTTTCAACCAAGCGGGCAAAGAACGGCGCACCACCCGCCACCAGCGGTGGAATTGCACCGGCCACACCCAGAGAGGTGCCGATCAGCATCACCGTGAACGGAATCATCACGATCAATAGAATGATAAACGGCACCGACCGCAGTACGTTGACCACAAACGACAGCACAGCATAGGCCACCGGCTGTTCCAGCAACTGGCGCTTGCCGAACAGGAACAACAGCACACCAATCGGTAACCCGATCAACACGCTGAACAGCAGCGACATACCCACCATTACCAGCGTGTCCCAGCTGGCGATACCAATCTCGGCCCAATCCACGTTGCCCATCAGGCTTTCCATTAAAGCTTCCATCAGCGCACCACCTCCACATGTACATCTGCGGCTTCGAGGGCTTTCAGTGCCACCTCGACATCGCCGCCGATCAGTGAGAGGGTCAGCTGGCCATAGGGCGTGTCTTTAATATGGTCGATACGACCGGACAAGATGCTGAAATCAACACCGGACTGTCTGGCCACGTTGCCCAACAAAGGCTTGTAGGTAGACTCGCCCTTGAAGGTCAGGCGCAAAATCCGGCCTTCCGCCTTCTGCAGGTTTTCCTGCAGCTCATCGCCGTCGATGCTCTCGCTTTCCAGCACGAAGTCCCGGGTGGTGGGGTGCTGAGGGTGCAGGAAGACTTCGCTGACCGGCCCCATTTCCACCACGCGCCCCGCATCCATCACCGCAACGCGATCGCAAACCCGGCGCACCACGTCCATCTCGTGGGTAATCAGCACAATGGTCAGGCCCAGCTCTTTGTTGATGTCTGCCAGCAACTTCAGAACCGACTGCGTCGTTTGGGGGTCCAAAGCGCTGGTAGCCTCGTCACACAACAAGACCGTCGGTCGGCAGGCCAACGCCCGGGCAATGCCTACACGCTGCTTCTGCCCGCCAGACAACTGCGAGGGGTATTTATCGGCATGATCGCTCAGGCTCACCCGGGCCAATAGCTCTTCCACCCGCTCCCGGATCTCGGTTTTGCTGTAGATGCCCGCCAGCTTCATCGGAAACGCGATGTTATCGGCAACCGTCTTTGATGACAGCAAGTTAAAGTGCTGAAAAATCATCCCCACTTTGCGGCGAAAAGCGCGAAGCTCCGCTGAGGAATAGCCGGTGATGTCTTCGCCTTCGATCAGAATCCGGCCACCGGAAACCGGCTCGAGCTTGTTAATCAACCGAATCAGTGTGGACTTGCCTGCGCCGGAATGGCCAACAATGCCAAAAACTTCACCGGTTTCGATGGTCATACTGGTCGGGCGCAACGCGGGAATGTCCCGGCCACCTACCTGGTACGACTTTCTTACCTCGTCAAATACAATCATGGTCAGTGCCTTGGATAAGCGCTTTCGTCAAAGCGTCGTGGGGCAGAGTGAAAGCCGCCGATTATAACGTATTCGGCAGCCAAACCCGAACCACTGTCCAAGGGCCGTTTGTGGGTAGTTGCCCGTACGCAGAGCAGGAAGCACCCCGCTCTGATCAGTGCAAGGAGCGCAACTGCCTTGGGTAAAGGGCGGCACTGACTTCCGGCTCTTCCAGCAGGTCTGCCAACTCCCGATCAATATCGGTTTCTTCACCTTCGTCGGGCAAGGGCTCAAACAGGGTGTTCAACCATGCTGCGATGTTGGGAGCGCTGTCCCGGTCATAATCAGAGGACAGCGCTTTGATCCGTCGAAAACCGATAATACGCTGGTGTCTCGGATCACGAATTTGCTCAAAGCCCCGCCAATAGATTCTCTCCCGGGTGTGCAGCTGCACAAACAGGGTATCGATTGGGCCGGCATCGTCTTCCGGGTTCTCATCATCGTCAGCGACGTCTTCCTGCGCTTGATCAGCGGTCGGCTTGCGTCGCACGGTAGTCCACGCGGGATACAGAACGGCCACGGCATCCGCTTCGACGTGCTCACGAGCAGCCCGCAGAATCAAACCCCAACGGGCCTTGTCGGCATCGGTCTCCAGAGATTGGATGGGTAGGTCATAGCTTTGGTCACTGGACAGAACGATCGCCATCATCGGGGCATCTAACTCCCCCATGGCTTCCGCCTGTGCTACGGATACCAGATCGTCGATTGCCATCGATTGGTTCATAAGATGCTTGCCTCCTCGATGCCATCAGAGTGGTCAGGGGACCTGACCCCTGACTTACAGCATAGCGTGTTCACTGTAGAAAAGATAAACGTGGGGGCTTGGGCGCAGATCTCAACCCTGCGCCCAAATCCTGCAGGGTTATTCAGAATACGTCGTTCAGGCGCTCATAGTTCTCAAACCACGGATTAACTTCTTCTAACTGGGCCGCGAGTTGCAACAATCGGGCCTCACCACCATGCGCGGCACCAAACTGGACACCGACGGGCAGGCCACTTTGGGTCCAATGCATGGGTACTGACATAGCCGGCGTGCCAGTGAGGTTGGCCAACTGGGTGAACGGGGTGCGAGCCAGGCTCTCCATGGCAATCTGATCGACCTGCCCGCTGCGGTGCACCAGCTTACCGGCCTTCAGCGCCAACATCAGTTTGGCCGCGACTTTCAGATGCGCCGGCGTGTCGAGCTCACCTATTCTGGCCGGAAGTTGTCCCGCTGTGGGGCACAGATACAAATCAAAACGGTCGAAATACGCCCCCAGCGCACGGGCAAAGTCGTTCCACTGCTGACGACGCGCAACATAGTCAGGCAAGGGCATGGTGTTACCCAGCATCGCCAGCAGGCGAGTATCCAGCTCCAGGTCTTTGTCGGTCGCGCCATACTGTTCTTTGGCTCGTTGAGCCATTACCGACACCTCGCCAAAGTACAACGAGAGATAACAGCGGGCGAGTGCCAGGCCATCAAATTCGGGGCGAGCGTATTCCACCTCGTGGCCCATGTTCTCGAGCATTCGGGCGGTTTCCTCGACCGCCGCCACACATTCCGGAGCAACCTCGGTTTCGTAAGGAGATGACGTAAACACGCCAATTTTCAGTTTGCCCGGCGATTGCTGCATGGCCTCCAACCACGATGTTTCCGGTTCGGGAATTCTGAACGGATCGCCGCTGGCCGGCCCCGCCAGCACGTCCAGCATGGCTGCACTGTCTCGCACCGTGCGGGTCACTACATGATCGGCAGAGGCGCCTGTCCAGGCCTCACCCACGTTAGGCCCCGGTGAAATTCGTCCCCGCGACGGCTTCAGACCGAACAAACCGTTGTACGCGGCCGGGATACGAATCGAGCCACCACCGTCGTTAGCACCTGCCATCGGCACGATACCGGCAGCCACCGCTGCACCTGAACCGCCACTGGAACCGCCCGGCGTTCGGCTGAGGTCCCACGGGTTTCGAGTGGGGCCCCACAGTTCCGATTCCGTCACGGCTTTCAGACCAAACTCAGGCGTGGCCGTGCGACCAAGAAACAACAAGCCTGCCTTCCGGGCACGGCGAACAAATTCCGAATCACGGGCCGGTACGTGGTCGCGATACGCCCGGCTGCCGTAGGTACAGGGGTAACCCGCCTGTTCCTGAGCCAGATCTTTCAGTAGCAAAGGGACACCTGAAAACAGACCGTCAGCCGGGATGGATTGCATCTTGGCTTCACTGAACTGAGGTTGGCAGATCGCGTTCAGCTCTCCGTTTACTGTGTTGGCGCGCTCGATCGCCGCCTCCACGACTTCTTGCGATGTCACTTCGCCCCGGCGCATCAAATCCGCCAACGCAGTGGCGTCATATCTCAGATATTCAGACTGTTTCATCGGTTGCCCTGTTTTTGTTATCTACCTAAAGACCTATAGACATTTGTCTTATAAACCGGAAACTCCGGAGCTTACGTGATTACCTGAGCGAGTACCATGGACCTACCCCTACTTCCCGAAGCCCTCAGCCTTGGCGCTGCCCTGTTCCTTTTATCAGCCTCTGTTGTGACCTCGATGCTCACGGCCATGTTGGGTGCCGGGGGCGGGGTATTGCTGCTGGTGTTGATGGCGTCGTGGATGCCCGCACTCGCCATTATTCCCGTTCACGGCATGATTCAACTCGGCTCTAACTCTGGCCGGGCAATACTGACCTGGCGCCACATAGACTGGCGCGTGATCGCCGCATTCACACCGGGCGTGCTGGTGGGTGCTGTGCTTGGTGCCTGGCTGCTGATCGACATGCCCGCACAGCTTTGGCAACTCTCCATTGCCGTGTTTGTGTTGTATCTGTGCTGGGGACCCAAGCTTCCGAAAACCTCGTTCGGGCCTGCCGGTATTTTCATTGCTTCCGGCATAACCAGCTTCATCAGCCTGTTTGTCGGCGCCACCGGCCCGCTGGTGGCAGCGTTCATCAAGCAGATTCATGAGGACCGTTTCAAAACCGTCTCGACTTTCGCCACCGCCATGACCCTGCAACACGCCCCGAAAGCTTTGATTTTCGGCGTCGCGGGCTTTGTGTTTTCCGACTGGCTGCTGTTTATTCTGGCCATGATTGCATGCGGGTTTGCAGGCACCTGGATTGGCCTTCACATTCTCAAGACCATGAGCAACCGCTGGTTCAGCACTGCCTTCAACGTGGTGCTCACGCTACTGGCCCTGCGGCTCTTGTGGCAGGCGGCTACGGGATAATCAAACAAGGTTCCGCCCAGCACTGAATCGTAACTTGCAATTCAACTGATAATCATTACCATTACGATCTATTATCCAATGATCGGGCATCCAGTATGTTTTCATCCCAAGGCACAATTTCTGCCCTTACCGAGAACGGCCCTCTCGCCGATTTAATCAGCATGGGCGGCCCGGTGATGGTCGTTTTGATCGCTATTGCTTTTATTGGTGCAGCAACCTTCCTGTACCTCATGCTGTACGGCGCTTTCTATACGCCCCGCTTGAATAAATCCTTACAGCGACTCATCGCACAGTGGCAACAATCGCCCTCCGACACCCCGGTTCAGGCCGCCCGATCCAATGCCGGCCTGTTCGGTCGCACCAACCCCCTGATGCACCTTCTGGTTGGCACCATGTCGGCCTGCCAGTCCGGCAACAACCTCGCGGCCGTGCGAGAAACCGCAGTGCGAGATGCTCAGAATGCGCTCGAGCCCTTTGAAGCCCCCCTCAAAATTATCGAAGTGATCGCCGCCCTTGCGCCCTTATTGGGGCTGCTCGGCACCGTGATGGGAATGATGGAAGCCTTCAGCGCCATGGCCGCCACCGAGGGTCGGGCCAACGCCAGCCAGCTGAGCGGCGGAATTTACGAAGCCTTGGCCACCACGGCGGCCGGGCTGGTGGTTGCGATTCCGTTCGCCGCCCTGGCGGCGTGGATCGAGTTTCGCCTGCGCCGAATTCACAAAACCATCAACAGTGCACTGGTGAGTGTTTTCAACGTCATACCGGCTGAGGAGGTCACGACAGCACCTGAGCCGGCTAAGGCCGAGCCGAAAACCACCGAAGCACCGTTTAAAGAGCAGGCTCACGCGTCCACCGATTTCGACAGCAATCCGCGCCTTGCCCATGCAGCTGGTTGAGCCACGGCCTAGCCGCCCAATGCCAATCCGGATTACGCCACTGATTGATGTGGTGTTTATTCTGCTGGTGTTCTTCATGCTGACCACCCGGCTGATGCCACTGGATCATCTTGAATTGGCCAACAGCACCAAAGACCGCCAGAACGTTGCAGGCAAGCCCTTGCCGGAGCTTCAAATCTCCGCCGGTGGTTCCGTACAGTGGCAGGAAAGCCAGTATTCACTGTCGGAACTACTGCCAGCATTGCAGGCGGCAGGCATCCGCGAAGCCAACCTGAGCACGACGCCAGATTCCGCGCTGGCCGATTTCACCCGCACTCTGAGCGCCCTGGACAGCGCGGACATTACCGCCCACTGGAAGCGTGAAACGCCATGACTGAGCTGGTGCCACCACCGTCCACGTCCGGCAAGGGGCTGTTGGATCGGGTTGAAGACGCGCTGTTACCGCTGATCAATCTGGTGTTCCTGCTGCTGATGTTCTTCATCGTGGCAGGGCAACTAAGCGAACAACCTCTTCCGGAATTGCCCGGAGGCGCTCAGTCAGAGCAAGAGCAAGCCCCGGAGGCGGATCTGATTGTGAAAGCCGATGGCCAATGGCAGGTCCGCGGCACCACAGTGACGGAACAATCGTTGTTGTCGGCACTGCCCGAACCAAACCCCTCGGAACCCCTTAAACTCGCCGCGGATCAGAGCCTCACGATGGCCGATCTGGAGCACCTGCTGCAGCGGCTGGAAGACGGCGGTTACACCGAGGTGTTGCTGTTGACGGAGCCAGGGGCATGAACCCGACGCCAAAAGGCATCAAGCTTCTGTTTTTAGTGATTGCCGTCTGCACCACAGCGATCGCCTGGGTGCTGGCAGCGCCCAGCAAGCCATTGAAACTGCCTACACTCGGCGACAGCGCGGTCAATTCTGCACCGGCCATTAAAATCAGTCTGGCGGGTCGCGACACTCCGGAGCCTGCTGCGCAGCCTGAATCGTCTCCGGCCCCCGAGCCGGTCACTAAACCAGATCCCACACCCGAGCCAGAGCCAGAGCCAGAGCCAGAGCCAGAGCCAGAGCCAGAGCCAGAGCCAGAGCCAGAGCCCATTGTTGAGCCGGACCCGGAGCCTGCGCCAGCCCCGATTGAACCCTCTGTACCTGAAACCGCGAAAGCACCAACCCCAGAGGCTTCGGTAACTTCCGGCGAAGAAGGCCAGGCCGAACAGCAACAAGCCTCCGTGCCACTTCAAACCGCAGGCAGTGCGTCTGAAATCCAGAGTTATCTGAACACACTCAGCCGGCACCTGGCCCGCTATTACAACTATCCCCGAAGGGCTCGCCGCCTCGGCCAGCAGGGCGCTCCGGTTGTGGTGTTCGAATTCCGCCGGGATGGCTCGCTCATTGATCACTCCCTCCGCGACAGTTCCGGCCATACCTTGCTCGACGACGCCGCACTACAAATGCTGTCCGAGGCCGCTCCCTTGCCTGAAGTTCCTGCAAAGATGCGCGGCGAAACGTTCACGTACGCACTACCAGTGCGATTCCAACTCCGGTAACGCCAGGCGCCGCCAACACAGCCGGGCAATCTTTTGCCCGACCAGCAAGACCTCGCTCGATGGCCAAGCAATCGTTTGCTCACGCCACACTTAATACTACCCGGATTTACAACAACTACTTGTTTTAAAACACATTTATAAAACTGGCACAGTCCTTGTTATGAATAACCGCGTCCAGGGATCACCCATCGGACCATTATTCATTCACACGTCATGGAGCAGACAATGCCAACTCCTTGTTATATCAGTATTGAAGGTAAAACCCAGGGCAACATCACCGCGGGTGCGTTCACTTCCGACTCCGTAGGTAACATCTACGTGGAAGGTCACGAAGACGAAGTGCTGGTTCAGGAATTCAGCCACGTTGTGACCGTTCCGACGGATCCTCAGTCTGGTCAGCCTTCTGGTCAGCGCGTACACAAGCCGTTCAAGTTCACCTCCGCTCTGAACAAGTCCACTCCGCTGATGTACAACGCTCTGGCCTCCGGCGAAATGCTGCCGAAGGTTGAACTGAAGTGGTACCGCACTTCCGTGGAAGGTAAGCAGGAGCACTTCTTCTCCACCATCCTCGAAGATGCCACCATCATTGATATCGACTGCAACATGCCTCACTGCCAGGACGCGGCCAACGCAGACTTCACGCAGCTGGTCACCGTGTCTCTGTCCTACCGCAAGGTTACCTGGGAACACGCTGTTGCCGGTACTTCCGGTGCTGACGACTGGCGTTCGCCGATCGAAGCCTGATCCCTCAGGTTCGATGAAATTAAAACGGCTGGCCTTCGGTCTGGCCGTTTTTGATTGAGCCTTCACGTTTTCATGTCTAACATGCCCCCAGACACTTGGGGATTTCATGTCCAGCTCTCTTCATACAAGCCAAAATATCGGCACCCTCATGTGCCAGGCCACCCGGACCATCCTCTGGCAGCCGGCGCAGGCTTGGGTGCGTGAGAGCAACAGTCGGGCGGCGCTGGTGCTCCGCGTTGGTTCGGGGCAGGCCACTTATCACCGCTACGATCCACGCACCAAACAGCACCTGATCAATTACGGTGTGCGCATGATTGCAGCCAAGCGCCAGCCGGAAACCGCCCATGGCTGGCTGTCGTCCCGGGAAATTCGCGAACGTGGTTATTTCGGCGGGAAGGTCAGTGAGTTAAACTTGCTGGCGCATACCTGTTGCCATGAATTTGCCCACCTGCTGCAATACAGCGCCGGGCAACGTCGCTATGGCTCGGTTCACAACCGGCACTTTTATGCAGTGTTGGACCAGCTGCACGCCAGCGGTGCCGCCGAGGCGACGCGTCACTATTTGGATGAGCGGGCGACCGAGGCGGAACTAACGCTGTCTCGCGCCGCGTTTGAGACGATCAGTCAGCCGCTGCAGGTTGATCGGTGGCAAGCAGGGGATCAGGTTTGTTTCGGCACTGGCCACCAGCAAAAGCAGGGCAAAGTACTCCGGGTCAACCGAAAAACCTGCACGGTTGAGGTCGCCCATCAGCCTCACAACCTGCTGTACCGTGTACCCTTCTCGCTCCTGAGCCCGCTAGGCTGACAAGTCTGTTGGCAACCCTTCCGGCTCGGTCGCTGAAGCGAGCAGAGCCTGCACTTCGGGCAGGCAAGAGCCACAGTTACTACCACATTTCAAAGTCTTACCCAGCGCTTCGACACTGTGACAACCGGCTTCGATGGCGCGCATTATGGCGTTCTCACCCACCTGGAAACAGCTGCACACCAGAGCACCGGCCGGTTCAATGTCAGCACTGCCCGCAGCGAGCAACGACCACCGATGTTCGAGCGCCGGCCCTGTCTGGGCAAAGCATTGATCCAGCCATTCCACGCCCGGCATCGAGCCGGCTTCCGACTCCACCATGAGCACGGCTTCCAACCGATCGTCCTTGAGCCAAACCGCTCGGAATCTTCCACTTGCGTCATCTTCCATGAGCAGCTCCGGCTCGCGGCCAAAGCACTGCCAGCCCAATTCAGACCAATCTGCCCGGTGCCTGCCCGCCAGCCACCACCCGGTGCTGTTCGGCAACACCTGGCGACTCCAGTAATCAAAATTTGAGGCCATCGGCGTGGGTAAGACAGTCTGTTGCTGCGGTAACAAGAGCCGCGCCTGCCACTCCGCCTTCAGGGGTGTGACGGCCGCTATCCCGTGCTTACTTTCAGGCTGCCCCGATATCGGATCCACCGTCGAAGCGATGAGGTCTGAGGCCAAAGCCGACGAAGCAAACTGGCGGTTCCAATGGATCGGAACAAAGACTTCGCCCTGGCGTTGGTTGGTGGTGCCCCGAACCCGGCCGACGAACCGGCCCGAAGGCCCGGTCAGCATGGCCAGCCCTCCTTCCACCAGTCTGGCATCCGTCATGTCCGCAGGATGGACTTCGATAAACGGCTCATCCCGATGGGCAAACAGCTTCGAGGCCAAGCCGGTACGGGTCATGGTGTGCCATTGATCGCGGATACGACCGGAATTCACCACCAACGGATAACGTTGCCCGGGTTGCTGACCGGCAGCCTGCATGGTTACGGGTATCAGCCGGGCGCGACCGTCCGGGGTCGGGAAGCCGCCCGCACTGAACAAGCGGTGTGTTTGCCGCACAGCACCAGACTCGCCAATTGTCAGCGGCCACTGCACCGGTTTCATCTGTTCATAATCCGCGTCCGTTAGCTGTGCCAGCGCGGCGATATTGAACACCCGCGTGCCGGTGTTGCCATAACCCGACAAGGCCGCATGCTCCCGGAAGATGTCTGCGGGTTTGCGGTATGCAAACGCCCCTGTGTGGCCGAGCGCCTGCCCGACCTCACTGATAATCTGCCAGTCTGGCTTCACGCCGGCAGGCAAGGGGAGAAACCGCCGCTGCCGCGAGATGCGCCGCTCGGAGTTGGTCACCGTGCCATCTTTCTCGCCCCAGCCCGCAGCAGGCAAAAGGATGTCGGCAAAGGCGGTGGTATCGGTTGAACTGACGCAGTCCGACACAATCACGGTGTCGCACCGAGCCAGGGCTTCACGAACACGCGCGTTGTCAGGCAGGCTCACGGCCGGATTGGTGCCCATCACCCAGAGCACTTTGATTTCGCCCCGATGCACCGCCTCGAACAAATCCACGGCTTTGTGTCCCGGCCCTCCCGCCAGCTGTTCGGTTTGCCAAAACTCCGCCATGAGCTGTCGCGCTCCTGGCGTGTCGTATTCCATGTGTGCAGCCAACGTGTTCGCCAGTCCTCCCACCTCGCGCCCTCCCATCGCGTTAGGCTGGCCGGTTAACGAGAAAGGGCTGGCACCGGGTTTGCCAACACGGCCGGTGGCCAGATGACAGTTGATGATGGCATTGCCTTTATCCGTTCCGGCAACCGACTGGTTAATGCCCTGCGAAAATGCCGTCACGGTTCGCCCGGTTTTCGCGAACCATCGATAAAAGGTTTCCACATCCTCCACGGCGAGATCACAGCCGTGAGCAACCGCCTTGGTGTCGGGCGCTGACAATCTTGCTGCTTTCAGGGCGCTCTCCAACCCTGTGCAGTGCTGTTTTAAATAGTGGGCATCCAGCGCCTTACGGTCATGCAGCCACACCAGAAGGCCGTTGAACAACAGGGTGTCGGTGCCGGGCCGGAGCTTCAGGTGCAAATCTGCGAGTTCACTGGTTGCCGTTTCCCGAGGGTCGATGACCACCACCATTCGGCCGTCCCGCTGCGCAGCTTTCATGCGCTGATACAGCACCGGGTGCGCCCACGCGGCATTGCTGCCGGCTAATACCAACAAATCCGCCAGCTCCAGGTCTTCATAACAGCCCGGCACGCAATCTTCGCCAAAGGCGCGTTTGTGGGCTGCCACCGCAGACGACATGCACAGCCGGGAATTGGTATCCACATGAGGCGTGCCGATGAACCCCTTCGCCAGTTTATTGGCCACATAGTAGTCCTCGGTCAGGAGCTGACCGGACAAGTACAAAGCGACAGATCCCGGGCCGTGCTCCCTGACCGCGTCGGTGATGGCTGATGCCACGCGGCCAATAGCTTGCTCCCAACTGGCGTCCCTGCCGTCCACTCTGGGGCTAAAGGTGCGCTCGCCACTGGGCACCAGCGTTTCGTGCAGTGCCGAACCTTTCACACACAAACGACCTTGATTCGCCGGATGCTGGCGATCACCTTCAACACCATCAGCTCGAGCCAGCACGCCACAGCCTACGCCGCAGTATGGGCAAGTGGTAGCAGTGGGGATTGACGTATTCGGATGACGACTCACGGAGTACCCTCTTTGTCGCTTCATTAGCTGTTCATTTGTTCTAAATGAAGCAATTTAAGGGCCAGCCTCGATAGGCCGCACCAATCCACATTTCCGCCCCGGGAAAAGAGTCACACTGGTGCACGAGGTGCATTCGTGCACCAGAACACGCCAAGCCAAGGTGACCATCGGGGCCCGCTGATTCCTCTGCCCACCCGCCCAACCACAGTTATCCCAAGGGTTTTCCGGAGCTGGCACAGCTTATGCTGAAGACTCTGTGAACCATCAAAACACGACAGCATTTCTCTCAGGCAAAGGCGCCTGCTTTCCGGCGACGGAGGGTAGGCGCCTTTGCGCTTATAGAGACTGCTGAAGATCAGAGCGAGTTACATCATGGCAAGAACCCTTGAACACTTTCGGTCAGGCATAACGGCACTGCTGCTGGGATTGGCTTCATTGGCGCACGGCGACATCGGCCCTGCAGAAAAGCCAGACCTCAAACTCGGCTTTATTAAACTTACCGACATGGCGCCCCTGGCGATCGCCTGGGAGCAGGGCTATTTCCTTGATGAAGGGCTGTTCGTTGAACTGGAGGCTCAGGCCAACTGGAAAGTCCTGCTGGACCGGGTGATTACATCCGAGCTGGATGGCGCCCATATGCTCGCCGGCCAGCCTCTCGGTGCGTCCATCGGCTATGGCACCCAGGCCAACATCATTACCGCTTTCAGTATGGATCTGAACGGCAATGGCATCACCGTCTCCAAAGACGTCTGGGAAACCATTAAACCTCAGCTTGCCAAAGACGGTGACAAGCCGGCCCATCCCATCAGTGCCGCAACCCTCAAGCCCGTCATCGACCAGTACCGGGATCGAGGCGAGCGTTTCAAGATGGGCATGGTTTTCCCGGTATCGACCCACAATTATGAACTGCGCTACTGGCTGGCCGCCGGCGGGTTAAACCCCGGCTATTACGCACCCCAGAGAGGGGATACAAGCGGCACCCTGCAGGCCGATGTGCATCTGTCGGTAACGCCCCCGCCACAAATGCCCGCAACCATGGAAGCCGGCACTATTCAGGGCTATTGCGTGGGTGAGCCCTGGAACCAGCAGGCCGTGTTCAAGGATATTGGCGTGCCGGTCATAACCGACTACGAAATCTGGCCGAACAACCCGGAAAAGGTGTTCGGGGTCACCGAAGAGTGGGCCCAAAAATACCCGAACACGCACCTCCGCTTGCTGCGCGCCTTGATCCGGGCTGCCCATTGGCTCGACGAGAACAACAACGCGAACCGGGCCGAGGCGGTCAAGATTCTTGCCCAATCAAGCTACGTCGGTGCCGATCCGGAGGTCATCGCCAACTCCATGACCGGAACCTTTGAATACGAGAAAGGGGATGTCCGGGAGGTGCCTGATTTCAATGTATTCTTCCGCTATCACGCCACTTACCCGTACCCGTCCGATGCCATCTGGTACCTGTCGCAAATGCGTCGATGGGGCCAGATTCCCGAACCCAAGTCCGATAGCTGGTACATGGAAACCGCCGCACAAGTCTACCGGGGCGACATCTACGCACAGGCCGCCCAGTCACTGATCGACGACGGTCTGTTGGCCGCCAGCGACTTCCCGGACTTTTCCACCGAGAACTTCGAGCGTCCGTTCCAGGGCACGTTAATTGACGGTGTGCCATTCACTCCGAAAACACCCAACGCTTACATCGATCGTTTCGAGATCGGTCTGAAAGCTGACCAGACGCCTTAAAGGGGGAACCAAGATGAGTTCGATAACTGGAAAACTCGGTCAGTCCATGGGCTTCAGTCTCAAACAGCTGGTTGAAAACCTGGCGCCCGCCAATCTGGCGGCTTCGGGCCGGAAAATGCTGCTTCCTTTCATCGGCATTCTGGTGTTCGTGGGATTCTGGCATTTGGCCGCGCCTCAGGTAAACACATCGCTGGGTGCTTTCCCCGGGCCGGTACAGGTCTGGGAGCAAGCCGGTCAATTATGGCAAGAGCACGCGGACCAGAGAGCAAAAGCGGACCGATTCGTCACCATGCAAGAACAGCGCAACGCGCGGATTCTGGCTGACAACCCGGAAGCCGAGGTACGCATTCGCGACTACCCGGGCGCGCCAACCTTTCTGGACCAGATCGGCACCAGCCTGATCACCGTGCTGTCCGGGTTCGTGGTTGCCGCACTGATTGCGGTCCCGTTAGGTATTCTATTCGGTCTGAACCAGCACTTTCAGGCGGCGGTGAACCCGCTGATTCAAGTCTTCAAACCGGTGTCGCCGCTTGCGTGGTTGCCACTGGTTACCATGGTGGTTTCCGCTACCTATGTCAGCGACGACCCAATGTTCGAGAAATCGTTTCTGACGTCGATGATTACCGTCACCCTGTGCAGTTTGTGGCCCACGCTGATCAACACCAGTGTCGGCGTTGCGGCGGTGAACCCGGATCTGCTCAACGTATCCAGAGTGCTCAACCTGTCCTTCTGGAGCCATGTACGCAAAGTGGTGCTGCCGTCATCCATACCGATGATTTTTACCGGCCTTCGAGTGTCCCTCGGGATTGCCTGGATGGTGCTGATCGCCGCCGAAATGCTGGCCCAGAGCCCCGGGCTCGGCAAGTTTGTCTGGGACGAGTTCCAGAATGGCAGTAGCCAGTCACTCAGCCGGATTATGGTGGCGGTGCTTGCCATCGGGTTTATCGGGTTCATCCTCGATCGAATAATGCAATTGATTCAACAAAAGGTGGCCTGGAACGAAGGGCGCTGAACACAACACTGTGACTCTGACACTGAAGGGTGCCGGATAGGGCACCCGGTAAGCGAAATAGGTGATCTCCATGGCTAAATTACATCTTGAATTGACCGGCGTTGAAATGGCGTTTGATACCGCAAAAGGACCGTTCATCGCACTGGATAACGTGAACCTGAAAATAAAAAAGGGCGAGTTCGTGTCCCTGATCGGGCATTCCGGTTGTGGTAAATCCACGGTCCTGAACATCGTTGCCGGATTGCTGCAAGCCTCGAAAGGTGGCTGTGTACTGGACGGGCATGAAGTCAATTCCCCCGGCCCGGAGCGCGCCGTGGTGTTCCAGAACCACGCTCTGATGCCGTGGCTGACCGTTTACGAAAATGTCGAACTGGCGGTCCGGCAAGTGTTCAAAAAGGCGATGAGCCGACAGGAACGCAAAGAGTGGATCCTGCATAATCTGGAGCTGGTCAATATGGCCCACGCGGCGGGCAAGCGCCCCGGCGAAATCTCCGGAGGCATGGCTCAGCGGGTGGGCATTGCGCGGGCGCTGGCGATGAAGCCTAGTGTGCTGCTGATGGACGAACCTTTCGGGGCACTGGATGCGCTGACTCGAGCGCACCTTCAGGACTCGCTGATGGACATTCAGCAGGAGCTAAACAACACCGTGATCATGATCACCCACGATGTCGACGAGGCGGTGCTGCTGTCGGACCGGATCATCATGATGACCAATGGGCCGTCGGCTACCGTCGGTGAGGATCTGCGCATCGAATTACCACGGCCTCGCGACCGGGTCGCTCTGGCGGATAACCCACAATATGTTCACTACCGTCAGGAAGTGCTGTCATTCCTATACGAAAAACAGCGGAAGTTCGAAACCATCAGTAGCCGCCGGAACAACCAGCAGACGGCGGCAGCCGATTCAACTCCGGCGAAAGCCACTGCATGACCCTCTCCCGGGTTTTGCAGCCGCAGAGCCCGGGCAGCTGCCCTCAATTCAGCACGCCTGCCATGGCAATCAGCGCACGAGCCACCTCGGGCAGACGTTTGCCCTGATCCATCGCCAGCTTGCGCAACACCCGGTGCGCTTCATCGTCTCCAATCTTGCGGTGCTGCATTAATATCAGCACCGCTTTTTCCTGGACCCGCCTTTCTTCCAGTGCTTCTTTCGCGCTCTGCAGCTCTTCGGACATCTGCTGCAATCTCCGGTTCTGTTCCTGAATCAACTCCAGGATCGACCGGTTTGTCTGCACACCTTGCTCCAGCGATGCCAATAACGATGCCTGATCTGCTAACGAACGCCGGGCTTCGCTATACCGCTCCACGCAACGCTGGTGGAAGGCGCTTTCAACACAATCCTCGATTTGTTTCAGAGCGTCCATTCGTTCCGTCATGAGCGCAAACCATTGCTTCGCCAACTGCGGTTCCAGCGGTTTATAGGGGCCGATGGATACAGCAATCTGGCGCATCCGTTCTATTTCGGGTTCCCGAGAGTGTCCGCGAAGCTGCTGCCAAAGTGCGAGGCTGTCCGCGGGGGCATGGGCAACGAACACGTCAAAGCACCGATCCTGCGCCTCAACAAGGTGCATCATGCGCCGCGACAGTGCGCGATCAAAGCGTCCGCGGGCAAATCCGGTTGAGCCCGCCGCCCGCTCCTGCCCGCAATACTCTTTTCCAGTCATCACTTGCACCAAGGCAACCAACAGACCGGCAATCGAGGGTTCTACAACCGTATCTGCGGCCTCGCACACCACGGTAATCAGCTGATGAATGGTATCGCAGAACCAATCCACCGCGTCGTTCACCGCAATCGTCTGTTCCTCGACTCGATCGCGAATGCCCTCAAGCTGCCCCAAACCATGTAGCGCACTGGCAATATGACCGAGCAACGGACTGCTGACCGGATGGCTGATCAGTTCGTGTTGAATATCCTGTAATGCCTGATCAAACAGGCTTGCCCGTTCATTCGTCTGCACCATGATATTCGCCCGCTCGTCCCTGAAGTGCCGACCTTCCGAGCCGAGGAAAAGGCTGGTGACACCGCGTTCTCGCTGCAACTCGTGGATCAGGTGCCCGCTGCTCTGGACCAGCCGTCCCATCAACAAAAAGTACTCGAGACTTCGAACTTCGCATTGCCGCGAAGCAATCAGAAAGTCAGCGGCGGTGGCCGCTTGTGGGCTGGCCGAACCTGATGTCTTGCTCACGTTATCACTCCTGTTATCGCCCTGGCTTATTTACACACCCAACAATCAAACCGAGCAATTAACAGGCCAGCCCCATTGGCTTCATCTTCGGGCACAGCGCCCCATCAAAGTGCAGTCATAGCCACGAAACTCCGAACCGATTCAGGCAAATCATTGAAATTTATAGTTTTTGAAAACTGGCACAGAGATCGCATTGGTGAATTACATCACGGACGACGATTCGGCCACGGACGGCTGAACCATAAGATCATTGTTGTTGGCATTGGCGCCGGTTCACCGCGCTCTCTCAGGAGGGCTCGGTGCCCCGGTTTTTTTTGGTCTCAGGAAAGGAGTTCATTATGACGGCAATCCCGAACGCCCCTTTGGTGATCTGCGGGCACGGCATGGTGGCCCAGCGCCTGATCGAGAACCTGGTCGCCAATGGACACCCCTTCAGCAAGATCGTCGTCTTTAACGGCGAGCCAGTATCTGCTTACAACCGCATTCAGCTCTCGTCTCTGCTGGCTAACGAGATCACCGAGACCGATCTTGCGCTCAAACCGGACGATTGGTACTCGCAAAACCAGATTGACGTGTACAACCACGAACCGGTCAGCCGTATCGATGTTGAACACAACCGTGTGGTAACCGTCCGGGGTCGAGTTCAGACCTACAGCAAGCTGATACTGGCTACCGGTTCAACGCCGTCCAGCCTTCGCCTCCCCGGTGAAGAACTGGACGGTGTACGGATGTTTCGCAGCCTGGCCGATACCCGGGCCATGATCGACAAAGCCGGGAGCGACCAACGGGCCGTCGTGATCGGCGGGGGGTTTCTGGGCCTGGAAGCGGCGGAAGGCCTGCGTGCACGAGGCATGGCTGTCACCGTTCTGCACCGCAGCAACCGACTTTTGAACCGGCAACTCGACGCAACCTCCGGCGAGATGCTCAAGGCCCTGTTGGAACAGCGTGGCCTCAATGTGTTGACGGGCTACGCCCCCAAAGCCTTGTTGGGAAAAAACCAGATCCGGGCCGTGCAACTGCACGACGATACCGTGCTCGCCACCGACCTGGTTGTCATCGCCACCGGCATTACTCCGAATACTCAACTGGCCGCAGAAGCTGGCTTGCGCTGCGACAGAGGCATCTGCATAGACAACCAGATGCGCACATCCAAGCCATCCATCTACGCGCTCGGCGAGTGCAGCCAATTCGGCAACGAAACCTTCGGGTTAGTGGAGCCGGGCTTTCATCAGGCCCAAGCTCTCGCCGAACACCTGTGCCGGCAGGCAGATGTCCAGGGCTTTGCCCCGGTGCAAATACCCACACGCCTGAAGATCAGCGGCATTCCGATTTATTCCTGTGGCCAGGTAGAGCCCGGCCCGCACACCCAAACCATTCAATGGCGCGACAGGCCCAAGCACCGCTATGGCCGGTTGTTGATTCAACACAATCGTCTGGTGGGCGCGATGTTGCTCGGCGACACCGCCAACGGCGCCTGGTACACCGACCTGATTCGCAGCGCGCAGGACATTACCGACTACCGGAACACCATCGCTTTCGGCAAACCCTATTGTGAAGCAGCAGCGTGAGCGCTGCCTTGAGAGAGGAAGACACCATGAGTAAACAAACCCTGATCGTGATTGGCAATGGCATGGTCGGCCATCACTTTCTCGAGCAGTTTGTGCAGACCCCTGCGGCTGATTCGTACCAGATCCTGGTGTTCGGCGAAGAAAAACAACTGGCTTACGACCGCGTGCACTTGTCCGAATACTTCGCAGGCTCCAGCCACGCAGACCTGGCCATGGGTACAGCGGACTGGTACGACGCTAACGGTATTGATCTGCACCTGAACGAGCAGGTCATCGCCATTGACCGTTACAATCAGGTGGTGAGCACGCCAAAAGGCGTCTATCAGTATGACCAGCTGGTACTCGCCACCGGCTCCTATCCTTTTGTCCCCCCGATTGCCGGCAATGATCACAACGGCTGTTTTGTTTACCGGACACTGGACGACCTGGACGCCATTCGCGCCAGCGCCAACACCGCCAAAACTGGCGTAGTGGTGGGCGGTGGTCTACTCGGGCTGGAAGCTGCGAATGCCCTCAAAAGTCTGGGATTGCAGGCCAGCGTGGTGGAATTTGCGCCGCGCCTGATGCCGGTGCAATTGGATGACCAAGGCGGCGCTTTGCTGCGGCATAAGATCGAAGAGCTGGGCGTTCAGGTACATACCGAAAAAGCCACCACCGCCATTGTGCCCGGCACAGAATCACGCTTGCGCATGAATTTCTCTGACGACAGCCATCTCGAGACCGACCTGATCGTATTCTCCGCTGGTATCCGGCCTCAGGATACCCTGGCCCGAGACTGCGGTTTGGACGTGGGCGAACGCGGGGGCATTATCATCAACAACCAGTGCACCACGTCCGATGCCCACATCCACGCCATCGGCGAATGCGCGCTGTGGAATAACCGAATCTTTGGTTTGGTAGCGCCGGGCTATACCATGGCCCGAACCCTCGCTGCGGCCCTCAACAACGACGCCGAGGCCGCCTTCACCGGCGCCGACATGAGCACCAAACTGAAACTGCTGGGTGTCGATGTCGGCTCCATTGGCGATGCTCACGGCCAGACCGCGGGAGCGCGCAACATTCGCTTCCACGACGAGCAGACCGGCCATTACCGGCGCATGGTGGTCAGCTCCGACGGCCAGAAGCTCTTGGGGGCCATTCTGGTCGGCGACAACAGCCACTACGACACCTTGCTGCAATACGCCCTCAACGGTCTGGACCTTCCCAGTAACCCGGAAGTGCTGATTCTGCCCGAAAGCGAAGGCGGCGCACCCACCCTGGGTGCCGATGCGCTACCTGACACCGCCTCAATCTGTTCCTGCCATAACGTTACCAAAGGCGACATCTGTGGCGCCCTGGATGCCGGCTGTACCGATCTGGGTGGCGTAAAAGCTGAGACCAAAGCCAGCACCGGCTGCGGTGGCTGTACCGCGCTGCTGAAGAAGGTGGTGGACAGCGAGCTCGAGAAGCGGGGCGTGGAGGTTTGCACCGATTTGTGCGAGCACTTCCCTTACACCCGTCAGGAGCTGTTCCATCTGGTAAAGGTAAACGGCATTCGCACCTTCCGCGGCCTGCTGAATCAGTACGGCAAAGGTCAGGGCTGTGACATCTGCAAGCCTACGGTGGGCTCTATTCTCGCCAGTTGCTGGAACGATCACATTCTGGCCACGGATCATGTGCCATTGCAGGACACCAACGATACCTTCATGGCCAATATGCAGAAGAACGGCACTTACTCGATCGTGCCGCGCATTCCGGGAGGCGAGATCACGCCAGACAAGCTGATTGTGCTGGGCGAAGTGGCGAAAGAGTACAACCTGTACACCAAGATCACCGGTGGCCAGCGGGTCGATCTGTTCGGAGCCACCCTGAGCGAGCTGCCGGAGATCTGGGAAAAGCTGATCGCGGCCGGCTTCGAGACGGGCCACGCCTATGGCAAGTCGCTGCGTACGGTGAAGTCGTGCGTCGGCAGCACCTGGTGCCGTTATGGTGTGCAGGACAGTGTCGGCATGGCGATCCTGCTGGAGAGCCGCTACAAGGGCCTGAGAGCCCCGCACAAGGTGAAGATGGGCGTGTCGGGCTGTACCCGGGAGTGTGCCGAGGCGCAAAGCAAAGACTTCGGGGTAATCGCCACGGAGAAGGGCTGGAACCTTTACGTGTGTGGCAATGGCGGTATGCGGCCACGGCACGCGGATTTGTTCGCAACGGACTTGTCCGATGAGGCGCTGATTCAGGCTATTGACCGGATTGTGATGTTTTACGTGCGCACGGCGGATCGGTTGCAACGGACCAGTGTCTGGCTGGAGAACCTTGAGGGCGGTTTGGAGTATTTGAAGCAGGTGGTGCTGGAGGACAGTTTGGGTATTGGTGCGGAGCTGGAGCAGCACATGGCAGAGATTGTCGATACCTATCAGTGTGAGTGGAAGACGGCGGTTGAGGATCCGGAAAAGCGCAAGCGTTTCCGGGAGTTTGTGAATGCGCCGGAGCGGAAGGATCCGGTGCAGCAGTGGACTTCGGAGCGGGGGCAGCGTCGGCCGGTTTTGGAGTTGGCCTCTTTGTAGCCTTCTGGCTTGGGGGGCGGAGCCCGGCGGCATGGGGATACTTTTCTTTCGGAAAAAATAACTCGCTTCGCTCAGACATCTTTTTTCCTGCAGAAAAGCATCCCCACACCACCTGGCTCATAGGCCTTGGTGAAATACTAGAAAGCATAATTGGAGAACATCTATGAAAGCTCAAACCCGTTGGGATGTAGTTTGTACGGTGGAAGACCTGGTGCCGGATTCCGGCATTGCGGTTTGGACGCAGGCCGGGCCAGTCGCGGTGTTTTATCTGCCGCATCGGTTACCCGCGCTGTTTGCGGTTTGCCATACCGATCCGTTCAGTGGATCAAACGTGCTAGCGCGGGGGATTACCGGAGATGTGGACGGTGAGCCGGTGGTGGCTTCGCCGCTGTATAAGCAGCATTTCAGTTTGCGCACCGGGGTTTGTCTCGAGGACGACAGCGTGCAGTTAACGACTTACCCGGTGTTGCTGGACGGTGATCGAATTCTGTTGGAGCTTCCTGTTTCGGCCGGTCGCGCAGAGTTCCAGGCGGCCTGATGCGGGCATTTCAAGGCGCTTGACCGGGTGGGGTGCCGCGTATAGTCTGCGGCAAACCCCCGCGGATTCGGAGTGCCCCAGGTTATGGAAGATCACAGCCAGTTTCGTTTGTTGTCGGAACGGCGGTTTGCACCGTTTTTTGTTACCCAGTTTGCCGGTGCGTTTAACGACAATCTGTTCAAGAACGCGCTTTTGCTACTGGTGACCTACAACGCCGGCGGCCTGTTTGGTCTTTCTTCCAGCGTGGTGGTCAATCTGGCGGCCATGCTGTTTATCCTGCCTTTTTTCCTGTTCTCCGCCGTCGCAGGCCAGATTGCCGACCGTTACGAGAAGTCGGGCATTATTCGCTGGGTCAAGTTCGCAGAGGTTGCCATCATGGCGGTGGCCGCGGTCGGGCTGTGGTTCGGCTGGCATGAAATGTTGTTGCTGCTGTTGTTCCTGATGGGGGTTCAGTCGGCGTTTTTTGGCCCGGTTAAATACGCGATTCTTCCGCAGGCTTTGGATAACTCCGAATTGGTCGGTGGTAACGCGCTGGTGGAGATGGGCACGTTCGTCGCGATTCTGCTCGGCACGTTGGTGGCCGGGGTGATGATGAAAGCCCCCTTGCCGGGGCCGATGATCGCCATCGCGGTGTTGGTGGTGGCGGGTTTGGGGCTGTTTTCCGCCTTGAAAATTCCCAAGGCCGAAGCGGCTGCGCCAGACCTGAAGATCAATTTCAGCCCATTGAAAGAAACCTGGAAGCTGATGGCCATCGCCAAAGAGAACCACAACGTGCTGTTGAGCGTGGTGGCGATTTCCTGGTTCTGGTTTCTAGGCGCGGCCTACCTGACTCAGTTCCCCGGCTTTGCGAAGGATGAGCTGCTGGGTGATGAAACCGTGGTCACGGTCTTGTTGGCCATTTTTACGGTCGGGATTGCGGTGGGCTCCATGGTTTGTGAGCGCATGTCCGGCCACAAGGTGGAGCTGGGCATTGTCCCCATCGGCTCATTGGGGCTGAGCGTCTTCGGTATTGACCTTTACCTGAATATGCCGGCGCAGCCCGTCCCTTCGGACTGGTGGATGATCTTTACCGACAGCAGTTACCGCCGGGTCGCGCTGGATTTGCTGGGTATCGGTGTCTCGGGCGGCCTGTTTATCGTGCCGCTGTATGCCTTTGTGCAGCAGGAAACCCCACCGGAAACCCGGGCCCGAGTGATTGCCGCGCTCAATGTGTTCAACGCCTTGTTTATGGTGGCCAGCGCACTGTTAGGCATGCTGGTGCTCGGTGTGATCGGGCTCAGTATTCCGGAATTCTTCTTGGTGCTGTCGATCATGAACCTTATTGTCGCGGCCTTCGTGTACCAACAGGTGCCGGAGTTTGCGCTGCGTTTCGTGATCTGGATGATGTCGCACACGATCTACCGGGTGAAACATCACGATCTGGACCGCATTCCCGAAGAAGGGCCCGTGCTGTTGGTGTGTAATCACGTGTCCTACATGGACGCACCGGTAATCGCCGGGGCGGTCAAACGGCCGATTCGCTTCGTGATGGATCACCACATTTTTTCGACACCGGTGCTGGGCACTTTCTTCCGGATGGCCAAAACCATCCCCATCGGCCCGAAAGCGAAAGTACCAGAGATCTACGAAGCGGCGTTTGAACGGATCGATGAGGAACTGGCGGCCGGTAACGTGGTGTGTATTTTCCCAGAAGGTCGGCTGACCTCGGACGGCGAAGTCGCGGCGTTCAAATCCGGCGTTGAGCTGATCTTGCAGCGCCGGCCGGTGCCGGTGGTGCCGCTTGCGCTTCGGGGGCTGTGGGGCAGCTTTTTCAGTCATTGCGGCGGGCCGGCACTGACGCACTTACCCAAACGCTTCTGGTCACGCATTCATCTTCTTGCTGGCCAGCCCGTGCAACCGGAAGATGCCAACGCTCAAGCTCTGGAAGATAGAGTGAAATCCTTGCGGGGACCGCACCCCTAGGGCGCGGCCTTCAATGCGTTTTTAACCGAAACGGACTTCGCTGTTGCGCTCGGAAATCTGGCTGTTCAAAGTCCAGAAATCGTACAGCACACCAATGAAGAACAGCCCGCCGGTAAACAGGTAGATAATGCCGGTTATCCACTTGCCCATGTACATGCGGTGCACGCCAAATACGCCCAGAAAGGTGAGCAGTATCCAGCAAATGTTGTAATCGGTTTGACCTTGCTGGAATCGACTGTCGGCCTCCCGGTCCATTGCAGGGATCAGGAACAAATCGATAATCCAGCCAATAAAAAACAAACCCAGCGTGAAAAACCAGATAGTGCCGGTAATGGGCTTACCGTAATAAAACCGGTGTGAACCCAAAAAGCCGAATATCCAGAGCAGGTAACCAATAATCTTACTGTGGGTATTGCCGGTTTCTATCATGTTTGTCTGCATCCTCCCGGATATGTGCTTCAGATGAGTTCTCTCAAACAACCCCTAATTAGTCTGCTCCACCTCTCATGACCACCTCACCCTGACGCCACAAACGCCACTCCCCGGGCTGGTAGATGTCCCACTTTTCATCGGTGGTTAACGGCTCGGTGACGATCACGCTGACCACGTCGTTCGGGGTGGTTTCCGCTTCAAAGTCGATGGTTACATCGGTGTCTTTCAGGCGTGCGGGGCCGAACGGCGCCCGGCGAGTAATGCTGGCCATTTTAGTGGTGCAATAGGTGAACAGCCAGTCGCCGTTGCTCAGCAACAGATTAAACACGCCTTGGCTGGCGTATTGTGAAGACAATATGACCAGCTGCTCAACCATCTGTTCCAGACTGTCATCCCGGTGGCAGTGGCTGCGCAGGTGGTTAAGCATGTCGCAAAACAGCGCTTCGCTGTCGGTGCTGCCGACCGGCTCGTAAAAGCCCTCCGGCGCACGAAAACCGGTGAGCTGGCCATTGTGTGCGCATACCCAGTAACGGCCCCAGAGTTCGCGGATAAACGGATGGGTATTGGCGAGGCAAATCTCGCCCACATTGGCTTGCCGAATGTGGCAAAGGGCCACTTCACTCTTGATGGGATGAGTTTGTACCACTTCGGCAAGACGCGAACTGGCACTGGCGTCGGAGTCGTGGAAGCAGCGGATGCCTTTGCCTTCGTAAAAGGCCACGCCCCAACCGTCTTTGTGAGGCCCGGTTTCACCCCCCCGCCGAGTAAGACCGGTAAAACTGAAACACAGGTCTGTCGGGGTGTTGGCGCTCATGGCCAGCAGTTCACACATGGTTCGGTAATTCCTCGAGCAATATAAACGGTCGGCGTAAGCATACCGTATTCAGCCCTCACCTCCAGCCGCTGCGTCGTTCGATTGCGAGGTCAATGGGTCAAAGGACGTGGCAACTTGATTCCGACCCGCCCGTTTTCCCCGATAGAGGTGCTGATCGGCCACCGAGAACAGGATGTCGGCTTGCCGGCCATCTTCTGGCCATTGCGCCATGCCAAACGTAGCGGTGACTGAAAAATCAGAACCACCGAGGTGCATTTTTCGAGCGGCAATACGCTGGCGGAGTTCTTCAATCAGCTCATAAGCGGCTACCGGCTGCACATCCCTCAGGATCAGGCCGAACTCTTCACCCCCCAAGCGACCCACGAAGTCGGTAGCACGTAACCTTTCCTGCAAGCACTGACCGATTTCCTGCAACACATAATCGCCGGCTTCATGGCCATGGCTGTCGTTGATGACTTTAAAGTGATCAATATCCATCATCACGAGCGCAAAGGCCGCGTTGCTGCGCTCGCTTTCGGCGATGGTTCGGATCAGGGTGGACTGGAAATTACCGCGATTCGCCAGCCCGGTCAGGGCATCGGTCTGAGCCACCTCTATCAAACGCTGTTCGGCTTCCTCGCGCCGGATTTCATACATGTGCATGAACACCTGCATCAGGCTGCCACAAAGCACCATGTTCAGAAAATCAATCACGAAATCGGCGGTGCTAAGCCCCGGTACGCCACCGAGGAAAATGAAGTACACGATGCAGCCCAGGAGCATGAACGGCACGCTCAAAATCATGCCTTCGCGCCTGCCCAGCAACAGGTACGCAAGCACGGGCATCATCAATACCCACACGAACGCCGCCATCGAGGCATCCGGCAATAACATGATGACAATGAAAAACGAGAACAGGGTGAGCAGGTAGCCGTAAACCCAGCGCTCAAAGTGCGGTGTGTGGTTGATTCGGGCGACACCGACAAACGCCAAGGTGCCAAAAACAACTTCGACAGCCGACACCCATGGGTAGCCACTGAACAGCTGGAGAGTGGCAAATACCATGAGTGACAACCCGGTCACCCAGAACAGAAACCTGGCGAGTGATCGGCGGTGGTCATCCCTCAGCCCTGAGCGACTGTGCGTCAGCGCCTTGCCCAAATCGGGGTGGTTTAACATATCCATACTAATGCTGG
This sequence comes from Marinobacter sp. MDS2, assembly GCF_030718085.1. Lineage (NCBI taxonomy): Bacteria > Pseudomonadati > Pseudomonadota > Gammaproteobacteria > Pseudomonadales > Marinobacteraceae > Marinobacter > Marinobacter sp. MDS2. The sequence goes on along the minus strand of NZ_JAVAJF010000001.1, from coordinate 2,008,690 downwards.
CCTAAATCAGGCTTTTAATTATTATCGCCCATGACTTGACTATAAAACACGGCGCCCCGTTTTCCCTAACAGTTTCGCAACCGCTCACTTGTATGAACCGGCGCAGGTCACTTTAGCTAAACGACCTAACTTCAATGTGTGCAAGCTGTCAGAGACGTCAGGAAATCCTTTGGTTACAATCAAGGCTCTTCTGAATTCATGCTCTTCGCTTGGAATTGATTATGGAATGGAGTCTCACCCACTTATGGCTGATTCTGGCTTTGGTTCTCTGCCTTGCCGAGCTCACCTCCGGCGTGCTGCTGCTGTTGGCTCTGGGCATTGCGGCCGCGCTGACGGCACTGGTGTCTTTTCTGGGCGCACCGTTTGAGTGGCAACTGGTCACCATGGGTGTCATGTCCGGCATTCTGGTGCCTGTGGCGATCCGCTGGATACGCCCTCGCTTCTCGCCCAAAGGCGTGGCCTACGGCACCACCGGAACCGGTGTAGAACACGGCAAAACCTATCAAACGCTGCTGCGCGATTTCGATGGCGCCACCGGTATCAAGATCAACGGCGACTTCTACCGTCTGAAGTTCGCGGATGGAAACAGCCCCGACTTGCCGGAAGGCACTGTAGTAGTTTTCGACAAATTTGATGGCACCACCGCCATCGTGCACCTGGCTCAACCCAAACAGGAAGGTTAAACATGGAAGCATTCATCACTCCGGGGCTGGTTATCAGCTTAATTATTGTCGCTGTTGGCATTTTTATTATAGCCAAGGGTCTGGTGATCATTCGCCAATCCGAAGTCATGGTGATCGAGCGGCTGGGCTCGTTTAACCGCGTGCTCGAGAGCGGCATCAACATCATCATCCCGTTTATCGAAAAGCCCCGCCCGATCAGCATGATTCGTTACATGCGCATGGGCGAGGAATACCATCCGGTGACCAGCGATGAAATTCGCATCGACCGCCGCGAAACCGTAATGGATTTCCCCGGCCAGCCGGTGGTCACCACCGACAACGTGACCGTGAAAATCAACGGCGCGCTCTACTACCAGATCATCGATCCTCGCCGCGCCGTATACGAGGTCGCCAACATGAGCCAGGCGGTGGAAGTGCTGGCCAAAACCACGCTGCGTTCCGTGGTCGGCAAAATGGAGCTGGATAAGCTGTTTGAGTCCCGCAGCGAAGTGAACAGCGCCATTCAGGCGGAAATGGAAGAAGCTGCATCGAAGTGGGGCGTGAAACTCACGCGTGTGGAAGTGCAAGACATCAGCATGCCGGAAGAAGTAGAAGAGGCCATGCGTCTGCAGATGGCCGCTGAACGCAAGCGTCGGGCCACAGTGACGGAAGCCGAGGGCGAAAAAGCCGCAGCCATTGCCATGGCTCAGGGCCAGCGTGAATCCGCGATCCTGAACGCCCAAGGTGACAAGGAATCCGCCATCCTGCGCGCACAAGGTGAGCAGGAATCCATCCGTTTGGTGCTGAATGCCATCGGCGAGAACGAGGAAAACAAACGCACGGTAGTGGGCTACCTGCTCGGCCAAAGCTACATCAAAGCCTTGCCAACCATGGCCCAAGACGGCGAGCGCGTATTCGTGCCTTATGAATCGACCGCACTGTTGGGCTCTATGGGCATGTTCCGCGAGTTGGCCGGCAGCCCCGAAGATGCCGTGCGTGATAGCTTGCGCAGCGGCATGGTTGCCTCAGCCGGCACCAACTGAACGTAACCCGGCGCTCGCTAACCCAACAGGTGGTCCAGCGGGCGCTCGTAACTGGGCGCGAATACCTCAAGGAAGTACTTCACCTCGGGTGACGCGTCTTCTTGCAGGCGGCGGAGTATCTGCTCGGCTGCCGGCTCGAACTCTTTGTTACCGGTCTGGATTTCAGCCCGACACTTCAACAGCGCCGACAACCGGTCGGCGGATTTGATCAACTCTTGCTCTTCTTCAGTCCACTGGGACTCGCGCAGGTAGGGCGCAAAGGCATCCTGCAACTCACCGGGCAACAACGCCAATAACTCGGCTTCGGCTTTGTGTTCAATGTCGCCGAACACCTCCCGCATCACTTTCGAGTGGTACTTCACCGGGGTCGGCATATCGCCCTTATATCTAATACTGCCTGAGTGAGTGACTGAGTAACAATCTGTCGAACCCCCCCCACAGTAGGCCTCCGACCGAGATTCGAATGCTTTTAACCGAAACACTGGAACATTTGTCAGAAATGTTCGCATAAAGCGTCCATGTTACACCTGTCAACAACGTATATAGAAATACGCGTTACAAGTGTCGAGGGCCACCCTAGCAAGATCTGAATCCGAGAAGTAGATATTACCAAAGCAACCTCAACGAGCAGATTCCTAGTAACACACGTCGGGCTTGGAGACGATCACTCTAGGTTCTTGGTTTTGAGCCATCAGTTCCCATCCTGCTCAAGTCCGGAACCAAATCTTTCGGTGAGCAGTCAAGAGTGCCAGCCAAAATATACAGCTTTTCGATGGTGAGATTGACCTGTCCGCGTTCGACCTTCCCAATGTAACTTCGGTCAATACCAGCGGTGTAAGCGAGTTGCTCCTGCGAAAACCCTCTGAGCTTTCTGATTTTCCTGAGGTTTTTACCAAACTCTAGTCGAACTGTATCCATAGGTGCCTCTGACTGAGGCCCAAACTATCAATCTCTTGAGTTAAATAGACCACGGCATATAATACCCATTTGAGCAATGTCGAAATTGTCAGTGGTGAGGAAGAATATGTCCGAGAACGCCCCAACTATGGATAGGATCCTCCACGAAATCCTCTCAGAAGCGGCTGGCAATCGATTCGAGTTGATCCGGATTCGAAATCAATACACTAATAGCATTTCAGAAAATGTAAGACCCCCGAAAAAAGACCTTTGGTGGTACGTATATACGGAGATGGAAAAGTTACGAAGCTATGGATTGGTGAGAACCTTAGAGCGCTCAGATAGCTGTGAGGGAAAGGTTTATGAGATTAGCCAGCACTTTGGAGAATGCCCAGTCAGCATCGTACCAGAGCCTTTTCATCGCCCCCTACAAGAACCTTTGGAAACGAAACGAATCGACGACTTAAAGTATAAAATTGAGGTATATCGCCGAACGACTCAAATGCTTATGGGATCGATCAAGGAAACTCAGGATCTAGCAGATGAAATGCCGCCTTTGGCCGCAGCTCTTGAGAAAAAAACCGCTTCACTCAATGCAAAATATTTGGAGCTATCTGGACGTATCGGTGCAATCAGATCGTTACTGGACGAACTTGTTGATGCATGATGGTTTGTTTTGCAGTTTGTTGCAGCTCGGTGACAAACGTAGAGCAGTTATAAAGGAAACTCTAATCAGCGGTGCAACTGAAACAGGGATGTTTACACTGGCCTGAGCCGCACGATCACCATTTTCTAATTGTCCATCGTTAAATGTGGCGATCTAGGCCTGTGATCGCTCTAAAATCTTATCTACTTTCCCTTGTATTAGGTCACGAAGGTCCTCGTGATGAAAAAGAAACGGGTATGCCGGATAAAGTTAAAGAATTCCAGCGTGTTGGCAGTGATTCCGGAGGAACGTGACCGGCGATTCCGGAAAAACGCCCGAAATCGGTCACGATAAAACGGAATGAGCGGTCACGATGGGCCGGAATATGCAGGGAGAAGATTTCGAAGAAGCTTTTCATCGGCAGGGCATAAAAATGGGCGCTTACTGGATAAAGGTTGGAGATCCGGTAATCGTTACTCAGAACAGCTATGAGCATGATTTATACAACGGGAACACTGGCATCATGGAAGATTTGGTAGAAGAGGAGGGCCAGCTAGTAGCAAAATTTTCTTTTGCTGAAAGGCTTTACGAATTCAACTGCTCCGATCTTTGGACACTAGGAATTCAGCTAGCTTATGCCATCACTGTCCATAAATCGCAGGGTAGCGAATACAATGAGACTATCATCTGCTCTATTGTGCAAAGTAAATTCATTGAACGGAGTATGATTTATACAGCTCTCACCAAGTCTAAGAAGCTGTGTTTAATAGTCGGGGATCAAGATATAGCTAGAGCGGCTGTCGCCAAACCCAACCGAAGTGAAACTCTCTGTGTCGGCTTCAATCTGTGAGTCTATCGCGTGTTTGTAGGTCTTTTGGTTGTACTTTCATAGACAAGCCTGACGAGGGAGACTCTGAATAAGTCTCAAAATCAGCGATAATACGGCCATCGACAACCGCATAGGATTCGTTGCCACCATGGATCAAATCACCTTCTCCGAAGCCGAGTACCAGACCAAGAGGCGTAAGACCCGCCGCGAGATTTTTCTGGAACGGATGGACAAGCTGATTCCCTGGAAGTAGTTGGAAAAGAAGGTGGCCCGTTATCACCCCAAGGGCCAGAACGGACGGCCTCCCTATCCGCTGCCTGCCATGCTGCGGGTTCATTGTATGCAGCTGTTCTATAACCTGAGCGACCCGGCCATGGAAGACGCTCTGTACGAGATCGAGTCCATGCGGCACTTCGCTGGTCTGATGCTGCGCGAAGGCAGCATCCTAGATGCGACCATTATCTCTGCTCCCAGCTCTACAAAGAACCAGGCTGGCAAGCGCGATCCGGAGATGCACCAGACCAGGAAAGGCAACGAGTGGCAATTCGGCATGAAGAGGCACATTGGTGTCGACGACACGCTGGGCCTGATTCATGGCATTGATACCACCGCTGCCAACGTTCACGACATCGTACTCACCGACAAGCTGCTGCACGGTGAAGAGCAACGAGCCTTCGGCGACGCCGGTTACCTGGGCATTCAAAAGCGGGATGAGCATAAGCACCTCGAAGACGCCTCCTGGTTCATTGCCAAACGCCCTGGCACCCGGAAGAAACAGGATGCCGATAAAATCAAAGCCAGCATTCGAGCCAAGGTCGATCATCCTTTCCGGTACATCAAGCAGGTGTTCGGCTATAGCAAGGTCCGCTATCGCGGTCTTGCCAAGAACAACAACTGGCTCCATTTTCGGGCCGCGTTCAGCAACCTGCTGACTGGTGAAAAATACCTGCTGGCGTAGGGTTAGTGCGCCTGTTCTGCTTTCCGACAAAATGGCGGAAAATAGACAAAAAACACACAAATAACGGGAGAATAGCGTCTGAATCTTCGGTTTTTTGCCGGCTAAAACCAAGATCAGCAAAAATCAGCGGTTATTCAGATCTTCCCTAGAGCGAAGCATATTGCTTCAAATGGTCTACTATGTGCTATGATTTACCGTCCGCGAACGAAGTAAATTGAGAGCCTCAGCTCTACAACCCAAGCTGCTGCTCACCATGTTGCCTATTTTATTGGGTTACGCGGCCCAAAACGTTAGTTTCAGCCCACCCATATAGTTAGTATACTAGCCCGCTTCGGAAAAGCCGTAGCAGTACGCTAGCAATGGATCCAAAGGCTGAAAAAAAAGAATGCTCTTCAATAGTTTTATCTTCATCTTTTTATTTCTTCCGGTAACACTACTGGGGTTTCATTTTATAGGATCGCGTGGCAGGCACCGCGTCGCGCTCGCGTGGCTTGTAGGTGCATCACTGTTCTTCTATGGCTGGTGGAACCCCGCCTACCTTGGGTTAATTTTGGGCTCGATGCTGTTCAACTATGGAGTCGGAATCGCGCTTAACTCTCGACCTAAAAAGGTTACGCTTACTCTGGGAATTGCAGTCAACCTTGGGCTGCTAGCCTACTTTAAGTACGCCAACTTTTTTGTAGATAATCTCAACAATCTTGTTGGAACGGACTTTGTTCTGGAATCAATTATTCTGCCACTCGCTATATCGTTTTTTACCTTCCAACAGATTGCCTACCTTGTAGATGCGTACCGCGGTGAGACCCAAGAATATCGATTTCTTCACTATGCCCTCTTTGTCACCTTTTTCCCTCAGTTGATTGCTGGCCCCATCGTTCATCACAAACAGATGCTTCCGCAGTTCTCCCATGATTCTTTATACCGGCTCCGGGCTAGCCATTTGGCTGTGGGCATCACGATTTTCACACTCGGCTTATTCAAAAAGGTGGTCCTTGCTGATGGCGTAGCTATCTATGCTACGCCAGTCTTTAGTGCAGCAGAAAGAGGGGTTGAGCTTACTATCTTCGAAGCTTGGGGAGGCTCTCTCGCCTATACGCTTCAGCTTTATTTTGACTTCTCAGGCTATTCGGACATGGCAATCGGACTGGCGCGGATGTTCGGCGTCAGGCTCCCTCTAAATTTTAATTCACCATACAAGTCCACGAATATTATTGATTTCTGGCGGCGTTGGCACATCACCTTGTCGACGTTTTTGCGTGATTACCTGTATATACCTCTCGGTGGAAATCGGAAAGGGGAGTCTCGCCGTCTAACTAACCTTATGATTACTATGCTGTTAGGAGGGCTTTGGCACGGCGCAGGATGGACATTTCTTTTATGGGGTGGTTTGCATGGGGTTTATTTGATTGCTAACCACCTTTTCAGGAAGGCTTTTCCGGCTCGGAGGTATTCACCATTAACACACGTGCTAGCATGGGCTCTTACGATGCTTGCAGTAGTCGTTGCTTGGGTACCATTCCGTGCTGAAAGCATTGGGAGCGCAGGCCGAATACTCAAATCTATGTTTGGGTTAAATGGCATCGCTTTGCCTGATACCCTACTTTCTCGAATAACGGCCATTGCGCCTGGCATTGCAGAAAAAGGCATAATTTCTGCTGGAATGTGGAGGAATAATGTTTTTGGATCGCCTATTGCTGGAATAACGTGGATCGCTATCTTGTCCTTCATCGCGCTTGCTTTGCCCAATGTTCCGCAGTTTATGAATCGGACTCGGCCAGTTGTTAGCTCCGATCTGAAAAGTCTCACACCGACGGGTTTCGCATGGCGACAATCACGTGCAATGGCAATATTGTTGGCAGTTATCTTTGTCTGGTCGATTGGCCAGCTCTCGTCAGTCAGCCCTTTCCTCTACTTTAATTTCTAACTTATGGCCTATCTCAAGTACTTTTTTTCAACGTCTACGGCTCTACTTTTACTTTTTGGTTCTCTAACGATGTATTACCAGCCACTGAGTGGTGACCTAACCCGACTAGGTTATCTCGCAGAGAACTATTATGGCTGGAATGACCCACAACCCGTACAAAAGGTTTTTCAAACCCCGATGACTGATCCGGAAATATTGGTTATTGGTGACTCCTTTTCCATGGGCAATGTTTGGCAATCGAGCCTGAAAGAGCTTTCAGGACTTGGCAGCGTAACTATACCTTGGAACAATTTCTTAAGGTCCCCATATTGTTCGATTAAAGCCGCCATTGCAGAGTATCCAATGCTGAACACCATCATCATCCAATCCGTGGAGCGGCACGCAGTGGCAAGAATGAAGGCACTGCGCCCTCTAGGCGAAGACGACTGCCAGAATCCTCGCACGCTCACACCGAGAAAAGTTATGGAAGGGAAAACTTCTCCACAGAGAGCAAGCGAAGGCTATATCTCGGACTTTTCTTTTCTAGGAAAAGTGTTCATTTATGAACAGTTAAAAAGTATAACAAGTAGAGACTTCTGGAGTCAGGGCGATGTGCATGTTGCCAAGCTGGACAGGGCAACCCACTTTTCCAGTGAGAGGTCCGATCACCTAATATTCTATAAAGATGATATTGCCAACAAGTCTTCATGGACGGACACTGCTATTGACCTAGCGTTTGAATCCTTTGAATTTTACGCTGAACAGGTTTCAGATATTGGCCTCACCCCAATTCTCTTAATTACCCCAGACAAATCGACAGTGTATAGCCGTTTTTTATTAAGACCGGACGTGCTTCCAAAAAATAATTTCTGGAAAAAGATGGAAGAATCGAAAGCTCCAACCATTAATTTGAAATTGGCTTTCGAGGCTCTCTCAGAAGAGTTGACTGATCTGTATCTGCCCAATGATACTCATCTCAGCGTTTCTGGCTACCAGCACATGTCCAAGGCAATATATGAATATATTGATTCTGGTAAATCTAAATAAACTTCAGAAAGTTTGTCGTAATCACTACTCAGAGGGCAAAGGATTCGTATGATCTACAGCCCTTTAACCTCCTTGATGCCATGCTGTACGAGATAGCCTGCAACGTGGGTTTCAGTGGAACTGAAAACCGCATCCCGGCGAGGAGGGGTTGTTTACCGCCAACCCTAACACCACTTCAAATACAACATCGGTGCAGTATTTGAAAAAATCTTAATAGAATCAGGTAAAGCGCCCTCTGAGCCCTTGTTTAGGCTCATTTATCCTCAGAAAAACCGGACGGACAGTTGCCGATCTCTTCCTTTTTTATACCACATAAGGGTTCGAGTCCAGCTGGGCCCACCATTTCTTTCTATTCTCCCGCTGCTTTTCGAAGCCGCCGCAACCACACCGTCAAAAAAACTTTACACATTGCTTTCAGGTCTTCCGAAAACACACAAAAAACAAGTGACGAGGAATCTGGCACACATCCTGCTGACTCTTCAACGGAAAGGATCAGGTTGCAACCGCAACAAAGGAGTGTCACATGTACCGTTCAACGATAACCAAAACACTATTGCTTGCCGGTATGCCTGCGACCGGCTCGCTTGGCATGGCCAGCGCCCAGGCTACTACCATCGAGATTCTCTGCACGGCATCCGAGCCTTGCGGCAAATCGTCTCCCCAGCAATAACCCGCCATTCACGCGATCAGTCAGTCACTCAACAGTCGAAAAACATTAATTTAGTTTATCTTATGAGTGACTGAGTGATAGAGTAAGCCGCTTAACCACCAAATCTCTGAATCGCAGACTCAGATATATCTTGAAGCTCCCGAAAGGTATGTTGGCCGATTCTGTGGTTGGCGCTAGCTAGGACGAGTGACGCCATTCGTATGTAATACATATAAGTTGTCCGGATATCTTTATGACCGATCTGCTTTCTGAGCCCGTCCTCAACTGATGCGTCATAAAATGACTTATCTATCTTATTTTTGCTTAAGTGGGAGATCATGTACTTTGTGGCGTACCAGGAGCGGGCATGATGAAACGTCCATGGAAAATTATCGAGCTTCCTTTTGGCGACATTTGTCATCGTAGAGATCTTTTTCGGTGTGACTGGGTTGCCAAGCCGGTTTATAAAAAAGACGCTGTCTGGGTTAATTTCTGGATGCTTTTTTTTAAGCAGCTTTCTGCGTTCAAAATACAGGGGCAGATAGATTTCGCAGACCGCTCTCCAAACGTCGATTTGCACTTCCAGTGTCCGCTCTTTTCCTTTTTCAACAACGGTATACTTGAATGTTTTGCTGCCTTTCATTTCAGAAAGTAGTTCTGGGTAAGGTCGTATGTGAATATTATCCCCAATACCGGCATAAGGCATCTTGGAAACTCCCTCTTCCCTGAGCCCTGTTCCTAGAGAGAGCAGGAAGCAAACCGCATAGACGGGATCTGAGTAAGCAGACATTAACCTAATTTGATCACTTTGGGACATAATCACTAAGTCGTGTTTGTTACCGTCCTGAGTGCGTCGATCTCCAGTAGAAATACTCCCGTGATCAGTGCTCCTAGACAAAACCTGAGGACGCAAGTGCCTCAAGAGACTTTCGTCTTTGAATGCAAACTTCCAGTCTTTCGATTGGAACTTCATCGAAATGGGAAAGTTTTTTTGCTTTAGCCAAGCATAAACAGTGTGTATGAAGTTGGCGTTATCAGAAATGGTTTTGTCCCCGGGGCGCTTTTTTTTCGCTTTATCTCGCTCTCTTACTTGCTCTTGCTGCCATTCCCGTAGATCTTTCTCCGTGACTGAACGCCAAAAATTTTCTCCATCATCTTTGTGACGCTCAAAAAGAAAGTTTAAAAATCGAACAAGCGTTCCCGCGTATTTTTCAGAGGTTTTTAAACTTCCCGAGGAATGGTGCTTGAGATAAAGATTGATCGGAGAGAGCAGAATCTTTTTATCATTATGCTGAAGGTAAAGCACATAGTGCGTGTACTCGCGCTCATCGAAGCGATAATTGACGACTCGTTTCTCGACAACACTCATGTTCAGGACACCCCGGCCAAATCTAGCTTTCCCTCTTTAATCAGAAGCTCTCTAAGATAGGTCTGGCGTTTGCTTGAGGCACTGTCAAACTCTACAGCTCGACTAAATCGCGACTCTGCCCCGACGATGTGCAATTCCTGCTCGGACCTCGTAACTGCTGTATACAGCCAGTTCCGGTCAACAAGCTTCGATGGAGACAACGGCACAATAACGCGCTTAAACTGCGAACCTTGGGCCTTGTGCACGGAGATTGCGTACGCAGGCTCAACACACTCCAAGAGAGCCTGCGTGACTGATAACCTCTCCCCCCCATCAATTTGAACGACACCATAGCTTCCAGGTTGCTGCTCGATAGACACAAGTCGACCGAGGGTTCCATTCTGCACGTCCGAGTCGTTGTCATTACGTGTGAAAATCACCGGATCATTAGCATAGATTTTCAGATGCTTACGCACTCCATCTACTTCAAACTCCCATTTTTTTGCACCAGGATTTAAAGTCTCTTGGGCGAGAAGATTCAGCCCATCAATACCACCATGGACAGAGGCGTATGTCGCGCCAACAATCATGCTTGATTCCGGGTCTGCTCTCATCAACTCGATGCACGTCGAGTTGAGATCCGCATCATCAACTGGGTGGAAAAAAACTTGACCGATTGAAAGATCCTGGGGAACAACACCATCGCGGATCGAACGACTGTAACTCGGTATAGCGGAATCACCCTTCTGTCGCTTTACGACATCCAACTGGATGGTTTCGATGACACCACTGTCTATTATATCGCGCAACACATGACCCGGGCCGATGGGTGGCAGTTGGTCGACGTCGCCAACAAAGAGAAGACGTACATCTGACGAGACATGAGTCACGATCTTATACATCGTCGGCGTATCGAGCATGCTCGCCTCATCGATGACCAAGATGGAGCGCTTCTCCGGTCGCAACGGCGGCGATCTCAAAAACTTAGCTATTGTCTTTGCTTTGATACCCGCGACTTCACCCATGCGCTTTGCAGCTCGGCCAGAGAGCGCAATGCAGTGCACTTCAACACCTGATGCACCCAGTGTTCTTGTGATCAGTCCCAGCGTTGTTGTTTTACCAGTACCAGCCCCACCCGAGATGGCCATCACGTAATACAGATCAGAACTAATTACTGCGTTAACTTGCTGCTCCGTGGCGCTTCTCCCTGAATCAACTCCCATCCCCATCTCTTCGCACGCACTCTCGAAGGCCTCAGTCGCAATAAGGTTTTCACCTGGCTCTGCTGGCGTATCATAAAGCCTCTTGGTGAGCCTTTTGGCAATGACACTTTCCATGATCAAGCTGCCAGCCGGATGATAACCTTTGTCAGAAACCGCAAAGGAGCCCGTGAAGTGAGTCTGGCCTAATGCTTGAGTCACCAGCGAGTTCGTTTTGAGCTTTTTCTTCAAGACTTTCCGCAAACCGCCAAGTGAAATGACTGTGTTACCTGTTCGCCCTGACTCCTCTAACAAAGACGCTTCAATTGCGGCGGACAAGCGGATACTAGAGTCCTCAGATACGCCAAAACTCTTCCTTGCAATATTGTCTACAGCAGACCACGTCAGACCGAAGGACAGCAGTCGAAACGGATCCTCTTCGATTCGCTGTTTAATACTGCCCCCATGTTTTCTGAAAATTCGTTGCATGACGCCTTGCGGAATACCATGCCTTGCAAAAAATTCGGAGTACTCAAGCGCTTTAAACCTCTCAAATCCTTTGAAAAGCGCGGTAATTGAGGCTTCACTGAGGATTCCTCTGAATCGTTCCCGTTTGCCGTCTTTTATGTCACCGAAAATTTTCGGCCCAAACTCGTTCCAGAGTTTTCGAGCTTTTCTTTCGCCAATCCCGGAAAATTCACGTTGGTCTGCGACAAACCGAATAAACGCTTCACCTCCATATGGAAGGACAAATTCCATTGAATCAGCAGAGACCCTGGACTCAAAAATTTCCCGACCATGCTTGTTGACTTTTCTCGAACTGGAACGGCCCCGAACTTTCCAAACTTGCCCCTGTGCTGGCTCGCACGGAAGCAGCTTTCGATTAACTGAAATAAGAAAGTGCTTTTTAGCACCTTTTCTCAAGCCGTCGTCATCAACCTCTACTCCAATCATTGATGACTTATATCGAGTCTGAAATCCGACCGACGTGATTCTTACTGTAACTTCGAGCGGCGTAATCATCGTGTCAGATTTCCAAGCTCGTAGAGCGAGTCTGACAATTCCTCATATCGAGAAAGCTCTCTTTCCAAAAATTCTACTTTGGCTTTCAAACTTAGATTTTCATGCTCCAACTGTGACAAGTGATCTTTTTGATCCATCTCTTTATAAGCATCCCGACCGAATTCAGAGCTTTTTTCTTTGTGACTCTCAGATTTTCTTGGTAGCTTCGGAGGATAGACCCCCTCTCGCCTAAGACGCTCTTCTACTTTTTCAATTCTTGCTTCAAGTTTCGTGTTTTGAGTGAGGGCAGGGCGGCCACAATCACAGTTTCTCATGATTTCTGTGCGCTTTATTTTCCCCCGATATTCGATTGCCAAAAAGTCTTCGTTAGACATTCGATTTACCCAAGCATCAAACCTGGCGACCGTCTCTTTCGCTATTTGCTGGCCATTTTTCTTCTTTTCCGACACCTAAAGCACCCCAGGATCAAACACAATTACTGCACTAAAACCATCTTTCAAAACTGGCACCAAGGAATTCGCATGCAACCGTGAAACGAATTCGTCGCCGAACGGGACTTTAAGACCGCGAACAAATAGTTTTGTCTTGGCTAAAGATGTTTGTGCACATACTCCAATGATTTTTTCTGAGCGAATATTTGATAAGAACTGTTGTCGTTCGTCCGCAAGCGGCACATTGGACTCGACGAGAACTACTTTTCCTCTTTTCGGAAGTGCAGGTATAGAAGTATAGTCACACGAAAAAAACGGCTGAAAAAGAACTACATAGTCAGGCCGTAGATCAGCAATTATCTCTTCTGCTTGCTCAAAATTTTCTTTCTCAGCAGCTTTGAAAAATTTATTTATATCTTTGAGTGACGGCTTCTCTATTTCTGAAATGGCGGAGTAATCCGGTTTAAGGTGACTAATTATTTCACAACCGCCTTGCGGCTGTTGACTCTTAACTTTTGCTAATTGCAATCGAAGATCTATGACTTCTCTAGTTTTTTTCTTCGCATCTTCAGCATGTTCTTCGACTTGATTTTGAAACTTTTTGATTGTTGATTGCATCGACATCGTCTCGAAATCTTCAGCATCTCGACGCATAAAGAGGGAAAATATTTCATCCTCTTTTCTAGACAACGCAGCTGCATGTTCTTCTTGCAACGCCTTCACTTTCTCTTCAAGCCCTTTAACTTGAACCAGCAACCTCTCTTCCGCTGAGGAGGGAGAAAATACTTCAGCATCTGGCGATAGGTACTTTTTAAGATGAGAAAATCGTCGACTAAACGTCTGACGAACGATTCCGAGCCGCGCTGAGATTTCTCCAATTGTAATTTGCTCAGAAGGCTTCTCTGCGCGCAGAGTCTCAATTACTTCGATCACTTCATCGTCTGTCAAGCGCTGATTCAATTCACGTACGGTGGGGAAATTGTCATATAGCCAACCACGCGAGACACCAAGTTTGGCCGCTAAGTCAGAAACTGTTATCTCCCCTTTCTTCTCAAGCTCTCTGACAGCTTTATCAAAGGCTTTTTGATCAATCCGCATTCGCCGCCTCCCTTGCGATAATGCGTTGTTTATCTTTCCTCAAACGATCCAGAAGCAATTTATTCTCTTCAATCCTGGACTCGTAATAGTGTTCTATCCGATCATCGCCGTCTTCCGGAAGATAAGATCTCTTCGTTTCATAATAAACGATCTGGCGCTCTACATTCTTCGTTGACTCATCGGTATGAAGCACATGTGGGCAATTTATATAGTCGCAAAATTCCGGGTTCGGCTTTTCATCGTCCGTGCCTTCAATGCAAGGTGGTTTTTTTTCCTTCAAATCTGACTGACTGATACAAAAACCTCCGATTGGGATTCGGCTGATAAAAAGCGGAACACCAGCTTCCAAGTTTGCACGCACAAAAGCTTCGACTTCTGAAACAAGAATCTGTCCCGGATATAGCTGTGCAGAACGCCTACGAAGCGCGTCAGCCAGTTCACCAACAGCTTCTCCGTTGGCAATTTTTGTCAGTGCTTTCTGTAGGTCTTCGGTGTAGTTCTCTTCTAGTAGCTCCATAACTGAACCACTCAGAAGTTCATTTCGCATAACGTAACGCAGCGTCATGCCGTAGCTTTTATGCCCAAACAACTGGCGTATTAAATCCAGGTTTTCTTCGCCTTTCGAGATCAGCAGCCAAGCGATGGACTTCCGCAGTTGATGTGCGTGTCCCGGCTCGCCCGATGACTCAAGTATAAATGCGTGAACGTCTTTGCCGATCGTTGATATCTTTATTTTCTCGAACTGCTTACTTGTAACGATGTCGGACAAAAGTAGGAAATCAGATCCAATTGCTTGACGTTGATGAGCGAAGAGCTTTTCGAGTACCTCAACTGCTTTGACAACAATCGGAGGAACAGGAATAGTGTCTCGCTTACCCTTTTTCGGGTCAGACGCGGTCTTGAAACGAGTGATCGTAAGGTAATAGACACCATCACGAACGAATAAAGCACCCGTTTTCAAGTGAGCTATTTCGGCTCGGCGCATTCCGGTGAGCAACCCAATGACAAAGATGCACGCCCTTTTGAGATTGATCACTTCCGGACGGACCGAGTCGATATCAATTGTGGTTCGGTCTTGGTAACCGGACGTATACCCTTTTGACTTCACGGACTTTGTCTTCGGTATAAACTCGAAGATACGGTTATCTGTATTTGGGAAGAACGGTGCCTCAAATTCCTCAAGTTGTTTAAACAGCTTTTTGGTTTTGCCATCTTTTCTGACTGGCATGAGCTGGCCACCTTCAAAACGCGGTCGGGTCAGGATCAATCGAGACGCTTCACATATGGCATCAGAAAAAATATACAGATAGTCATGGGCTGCGTCGTAAGACATTTTTATCTGATGGGCTGTAAGGGGCATCCAACCGCCTTCACCATCCTCCTGACGCTCCCACAAGGCTCTCTGTGCCGCCTCCACGTCTTTGGACACAACCTCGGATAGAACGAAATTTGCACGACACCAGTCGGGCATAGCATCAAGTTCAGACGCGAAACACCAGATACGAAGAAGTCTTGGAACACACAGTATGATTGCTTGGTGCTTCGTCGAATGCTCATAGAGCTGAGCAGACCGATTCAAAAACTGACGTATCTGACTGGGATCAATAAGGCTGATGGTATTTTTTGCGACGAAGAATTTTTCGAACAGAAAATCTTGTGCGAAACGACGGATCGTAGCGAACATTCCTAACGATGAACGCCAACTCCGCATCTCATTCGTCGGGGATGAAGGGAAAGTATAAGCCGTAAGAATTTTTATAAAATCGATAAGATCAGGATAGTCACAACTACGCGCATGCTGAGCGTCCAGCACAGAGCTAAAATTGAAAGTAACGTGCTCTGAATGACCAATATTGATGCGCCAAGTGGGTTCACCAAAACGCACGCCAGGTGCGACTTCAGTTTCATAGAGAGACTGTACCTCATTGAGATTCTTGATGATCATAGGGCGTCTCCCATCAACACTGGCGGCAGAATGTGTCCCTCTAGAAAAGTTCGTTCCTTTGCATCTTCAACGTCTTCTTGATAGGGCCACATTTCGACAACATGTTTAGCCGCACGGTACTCGTCATTATGTATGGAAAACTGATCTTCCCGCAGAGACCGACTCAGTTTTTCGAGATACAAATACCGGTCGACGACGAACGGAAGGTTGTTGCTAAAAACCCGGCTCTTCGAGCAGAGCAAACATTTGCTGAAAGCTTTACAACGTTTTCCGGAACTAACGCGACGATCATGGCCTGGCCAAGAGGGATTGAAGGGGTCTGAACAAACAGCTATGGGGTTTTCATTCGAATGATCGGAGAATACGGTAAAGACTTTGTCCTCCATCGTTTTTTGTTCTCTTAGCGGTATCAATTGACCAGCAAAGCTTCCATCGGAAATTGACTCCTCAATTTCGTTAAGGGCAGCTGACAAACGATCTTTTCGATCCTGCTCAAATGCTTTACCTGATCGATAGACTTCATCTGTAATGGAGCTGTAGGAGTGGCCAAAGAGTGTAACCATGAGCGCGAAAGGGACACCGTGATCTTTCAGGCGAAAATACAAGTGGGTCGGGCGAAGCTGCCTTTCATCAAGCGTTATGCCAAGAGTTTTTTTATAGATCCGGTTGAGAGCCGTATTGTTGCGGCCCTTTTCAGCTTTAGGGTGCAAAAACCGAAGACGACCAGCGTTGTTTTTTGTCAAGTTCGTAATCTGCGAGGCGACAACGAAAAAGGGTTCGAAGCCGTGATCATCAACCAGCTTCCGAAAGAGCTGAGTCTTCCTAAGCATCTTGGTTCGCTGCAACCAGAGCTTGATCAAATTATAAGCACTATCAGGCTTCGATTTGCTTGACAAGGCGACCATCACCTTAGCTTCTGTATAAGCCTCGCCACGCTGTGTACCTTTTTCTTTGAATGTTTTTATGCAAACGATGTCACTAGTCGGATCAATCTCTTGAAACGCAAAATCATGAGGATCGATATTGGCAACGAGATCTGGTGACCAGCCGGTTTCCAGGCAAATTGCTTTACGAATCGCAGCTGCCTCTTCTTCAGATGGCAGCAAAATGTCAGCGACGTCCTGAAAGGATAAATCAGGGCCATCAGACAAGGCGGGTAAAAAGTACTTCATTCGCTGCATTGTGAAACGCTTTCGCAACACTTTGACAGCATTATTCATGCCAGCATAATCTACTTTTGAGCTATTTATGCCGTATTTTCCATGTTCAAGCAGATCCTCCATTTCGCACTCGATGGGAAAGTCAGGAAAAGCTTCCAACAGCACTGATACAGCATCAACCAAGGTAACTTGATACTTCGAAAAAGGCCTTTCACGCCGCGCAAAAGCTTCTCCAGTCAACTCACCCTTGAAAGTATGTGACTCTGCCTCTGTAACGAGTCGAATACGGTCTCTCATTCGATCAATGACTATGCTGAGATAATCACAGAGCTTCTCATAGTCTTCGCGAGAGAGTGAATCAAAGCTGTCTCGATCAGGCTTTGGCGGAGTCTTCCAGTTTTGAGGAGATGTCTTGAACCTAACTCCGTCACTTTCGATAATTCGACAGAATCGTCGCGAAGCCGTACTAAAACTGTATGCCTGCATTTCTGTCTTTGACGCACTGAGCATCTCCACAAATTCGGAAAATTCCCACAGACCGAGCTGGGCAGGGATTTGATCATCTCCAAACTTTGCCTGACAAAACTCCAAGAGCGCTGTCGCTGCGTGTCGGTCTGGCTTGATCCTTGCGATTGCTCGTAACTCTGTAGCGAACTCCGAATAGTTCATAATGCCTCCATTAGTTTGATATATCGTCAACTGGAAGGAGGCAGCTCTTCACAAAAACATCCAAGACATCTTGAACTTCCGGACAATTTTTCTTGATCGCATCAATCCGAGCTTCTGTGCTCTTCCGGACTCCCTCAAATTCCGCTACGTTCCCGAACTTTTGCTCATCAAGCACTTTTAAATAAGCCGAAATGATGTCCGCAGCTTTTACGATTTGCTTATAGTCCGAATCAACCTCTTCTTGTATTACGAGCTGCTTGTAGTGCTTTTGTAAGTCAGCAGGAAGCGAGTCAATACATTCCTGCTCAGCCAGCAATTCCAGCTTCTTATACTGCTCCGTGAATTCAGCATTGTGGTACTTCACAACATGATTCTGATCCTGAAGCTTCGTTTCAGACACCTCGTGAAAGATCGCGACAGTTGCAGCCTTGTCTGGATTTAGGTTACCGCCGTATCGCTCGTTTCTAATCACGCACAGCAAATGCGCGATGACTGCAACTTGATGACTATGCTCTGCGACGTTCTCGGGCCTTACGCAGTGCATCAAGCCCCAGCGCTTGATCAGAGGCATTCTGAAAATCCAGGCAAGAAAGGCGCTTTGTCTGACCATGTTCATAACTCTTTGAATCCGACAGTTATTACACTATAGATCTATTTAGAAATAAATACAAGTGTTACACAAATTTTTTTTAGATCTAATCACCGGTAATCACTTCAGTGGCATCGTGATAGAGCGCGGCGGTCGCAACGCGATCAGCGTTTACCTGACCATCAAATTTGCTGTTTCGGATCAGCGCCAACGCATGGGCAATGGTGGCCACTTCCCACGAGTGGGTCGCCACATTTTCTTCAATGGCATTACGCATCAAGCCCCAGCGTTTGATCCAGCGCAGCCGGGACACATAGGCAAAAAAATGGCTCACCGCCGTTTTGTTCAGACTCATTCCAGGTTTCCTGTCAGGTCGCAATCAGCGCACATCCAGCGTGAAGGGCACGATCACGTTGCCTTGCTCGTCCAGCTCCGTTTGTTGCAGAGTATCCAGTGAAAAAAGCTGATCACCGGACACCCCGTGCGTCTCTATCAACAGCCGGTGAATCGCTTGCCCCCGCTTGGCCGCCAGTTGACTCAAGGCTTCCGGTGCCAGTTGGCGTTCACCCGCCTGGTATTCCCGTTGTGCTTGGGCCCAGGCTTGTTCGCTGACCTCACCCGCTGCCCTCATACGCTCTTTTAACAACTCCAGCCCGTCTGCCTTCGGGGTTGCCGCTCCGCGAATACTGAGCAGTAAATCCGGCCGGTCGTTCAGCGCCTTGGCCAAGGCGGCGATTTTTTCTGCTTCGCCATCTGCCAGCGCAATTTTTCCGGGTACAAAACTGACCCGGCCCAACTCCTCACTGCTGAAACCGGCAAAATCCGCCAGCGAGCCCAACATGCTGAACGGTGACGCTGCCGCCTTGACCAACAGATTCACAAAGGTTCGCATCACCACCTGGCCAATGCGGAAATCCGGATTCGTCATATCGCCCTCAACGGGCAAATCCACTTTGATAATGCCCTGTTGATCCGTCAGTAAAGCCAGCCCCAGCTTTACCGGCGCATTGACGGCCTCTTTGCTGGCAACCGATTGGCCCAGCCGCATCTGGTCAAGAACCAGATGGTTCGAGGCTTTCAAGTTCGTGCCGGTGATCTGGTAATCCAGTTCAAGGTCCAGCTTTCCTGCATCCACGGTGTAACCCAGGTAACGGCCAAGATAGGGTGAAAGCACCGGCAACGCCAAGCCGTCCATGGTGAGCTTTAAATCGCTGGTTTCGTCCGTACCGAGAGCCCCCAATGTGCCTCTGAATGTCACCGGAGCACCACCCGCCAGCTCGCCCCTCAGATTCACCAGTCCCTGCTGTGGCGGCACATTGCTGATACCGCTGACAGAACCGGACAACGCCTCGAAACGGGTGGTAAACACGGGATTGAGCGTTCGGTCGGTGTAACCCACCGACCCGCCCTCAACGAGCAGCTCGCCAATCCGGAAAATAAACTCGGGCTCGCCACCGGCTTGACCACTGGTTGCGCCATCGCCTGAAGGCTCGGGGGTCTGCGCATCCGGGGCCGATTTAACAATACGCTCGACATTGTGGGCACCACCTTTCTCACGAACCACATTAAGCGACGGCTGCTCAAGCGTCACCGTGCCTATCTCCAACCGCGCCGGGTTAACGTTGAACTCCACCGGCGCCAGTCGCAGCAGTTGCCAGGCTACCAACTCGCCCTCCTGATCGGGCAGGCGCAGGTCAAAGTCTGTCACCTGCGCCGAACCGCTGAAGGTACCGGTTACCGGCGCGTCCTGACCATCCAGATCCAGATTGCCGTCAAAGCTCAACAGGCCATCGGATACCGCAACATTGGCTCCGAGCTGGATATAGGGCTCAACGGCCACCAAAGCAATACCCGACCCCGCCAAAGCCGCTTCAAAATTGAACGGAGTGGGAGTAAGTTGGCCCTTAGCGGTAATTTGGCCACCACTGGCCAGTCGGGTGGATAGCTCGTAGGCCGCGGGCTCATCTGTTCTGTGGGAAAGCTCGCCCAAGGTGACGGCGAGATCCAGCAACTCCAGCTCCGCGGGCTGTGCCGCAGCCTCGTCTCGCCAAAACAAACGGCCTTTCGTTAACTCAACGCCTTGCACCTCCCATCGGAACCCTTGCCCGGCGTTTTGCGTTCCATCCGCCTCCGACTTTGCTTCGTCGGACGACAACGAGGCTTGCCAGTCAAGACGGCCATCAGCTCGCCGGGTTGCTGAAACGAACGGCTGCTCGATCGTCACCATGCCGACCCGCGCCCGTTGCGCGGCCAGATCAAAGCCTATGCCGTCTACCGACAAGGCTTCGAGGCTCAGCGCAGGCTCCTCAATATCCTCGGCCAGAGCCAACGCCAGCTGTTTGAGCTCTAACTTGCCGTTCGAGGTTTCCAGTTGAAAA
Organism: Marinobacter sp. MDS2; assembly: GCF_030718085.1. Lineage (NCBI taxonomy): Bacteria > Pseudomonadati > Pseudomonadota > Gammaproteobacteria > Pseudomonadales > Marinobacteraceae > Marinobacter > Marinobacter sp. MDS2. The sequence continues at coordinate 1,988,216 of NZ_JAVAJF010000001.1, read as the reverse complement.
CCACCTTCGTTCGACAGCCAATAGTCCGATTCAACCGTGACCCGCCCCGCCTTTAACGCCCAGGGCAGGTGCGGTGTAAGATACTTGGCCAAAGTTTGATAATTGATGTCGGAAAACCGGACATGCCCCTCGGAATACAGCGGGTTGAGGCTCAGTTCGCCCTCCCATTCGAGGATTTGATCGCCAATGGCAGCAATAATGGAGTAGCGGCTATCGTCTTCACCCCGCGACCAGGTAGCCAGATCGTCAACGGAGAGATCTAACGGTTCAATCTGCAATTCGACGGTGTCGTTCTGAGTAAAATCCCGGAACAACAAGCGGCCTTCTTCAATGGCCAAGTGCCCGAAGTAGAGCTTTGGCGGGTCGGTTTCTGCCGCATCAGGCTCAGATGTATCCTCTGCCAGCTCAGGATTCGCACGCTTCCAGTCCCGGGCAAAATTGACGGAATAGTCCTCCAGAAGATCCAATCGCACATCGGGTTTGGTCAGGCGTATTTCATCGAATCCGACCACCCCTCTGGCAAGCTGCAACACATCCAGATTGACCCGCAACTGCTCAAATGCGGCAACCGGCCTGTCGTCGTTATCCAGCGCCGAAAACGCATCCGCCTCCAGGCTGAATAAAAACGGGTTGAAGCGGATATCCGAAACCTGGGCCTGCCACCCCATTCTCTCTTGCAATTGGTTCGGAAGCTCTTTTTCAAGCCACCAGGGCAGCATCAGGAAACCTGCCAGCGCATACAGCACCAGCAAAACAGACACCCCGACCAACAGGTTTCTGACCTTATGACTTCCTGCCGACGATTGGCCCACAAATTACTCCCTTACCCGATCTGGTCACACGATGATTGTCTCCCAAGCATAGCGCTCACACCCCGGCCTTGTCAGCCAAACCTGACAGCCGCCGCCGAACCGGATATCCTCAACACCTTACGACTCCTGTGACCGCCAACGGAGAAAGCTGTATGGATATCGGCGATATGCGTCGGGACTTTGAAAGTGAAGGCCTGGACCTGGAACACCTGCATGACGACCCCATCGTTCAATTCCAGAATTGGTTTGAAGACAGCCGCAGGGCTGGCATTCTGGAACCTAACGCCATGTCCCTGGCCACCAGCGGCGCCGACCAGATGCCGGATATACGAACCGTGCTTCTGAAGTATTTCGACGAACGCGGCTTCGTTTTTTACACCAATTACAGCAGCCGTAAAGCCCGGGAACTCGAAGATAACCCGCGCGCCGCGCTGCTGTTCCCGTGGATTGGCCTGAACCGTCAGGTTCGGATTCAAGGCACGGTTGAGAAAGTCAGCAAATCGGAATCACTGAGGTACTTCACCTCAAGACCCCGGGGCAGCCAGATCGGCGCCTGGGTTTCCGAACAAAGCAAGGCGATTACCTCACGAGGTTTGCTCGAGCAAAAAGTGGCGGAAATGAAACGCAAATTCAGCTCTGGCGAAATTCCTCTTCCTGATTTCTGGGGTGGATACCGAGTGGTTCCGGAGCGAATCGAATTCTGGCAAGGACGACCCAGCCGACTTCACGACCGATTTGAATACGTAAGAGAAGCGGATGCCTGGACAATCCAACGCTTGCAACCCTGACACACCACAAATCTGGCTGTGCCATCAAATATCCCGCGTACCGGATGCTTTGCCAGACTGGCTGACGGTGTATGAGCGAAATACCCTGGCAACACTGGATGGCCCACGCCGCGGTGAATATTTGTCCAGCCGCTGGTTGATTCGCCAAGGCTTGAGCAAAATCAGCAACAAGCCCGCGGACCAGTGCCAACCGGTCAATGGCCGCCCCATAGCCTCACGGTTTCCGGCTGGCTGGCACCTGTCACTCAGCCACAGCCAGGGCCTCAACGCCGTTGCGATCGGTTCAACGCCTTTGGGCATCGATGTGGAACCCAGCCAGCGCAAGCCGAATTGGCAGGGCGTTGCCAAACGTTGGTTTTCGCCCGTTGAGCAAGAGTGGTTGCTGCGGGCAAACGACCCCTACAGTTTCCTGAAGGTCTGGACGCTGAAAGAAGCTTGGCTAAAGGCCACACGCCGGGGTATTGCCGGCAACCTGCAAACACTGGAAGTCCGAAAAGACTTTGAGCTGTATGGCGACCAACCCGATCGACAATGGCAAAGCTGCTGCTGTTACGTCGAAGGGTTTCTTTCCACACTGGTGTATCAGACCAACGACCCCGACCGGGAAGCAAACTGGCCGGCCGTTACCTTGCTGGAGCCACCACCGGAGGATTATAACCTGGCACCGGCAGAGCCTCTGGACACCATTTGGGACCCACTCTACCATCGGACGATTCGAGCCAAACGCTAGGAGCAACCATGCCGGACACTCAGCAGCGATGCCCATGGTGCGGCACAGACCCGCTCTACGTGCATTACCACGATACGGTCTGGGGCAGACCCGAGCATGACGATCAGGCCTTGTTTGAGAAGTTATGCTTGGACGGCCAGCAAGCCGGGCTCAGCTGGTTAACCATTTTACGAAAACACGACTCCTACCGGGCGGCTTACGCCAACTTTGATCCGGAAACGATCGCCCAGTTCACCGAACAGGATCAAGCCCGACTGCTGAATGACCCTGGTATCGTCCGCAACCGCCTGAAGGTGCAATCCATCATTCGAAACGCACGCGCCTACCTGGCACTGCAAGAGCAGGGCGTAGAGTTTTCAAAATTCCTTTGGAAATTCGTGAATCATCGCCCGATACAAAACCACTGGCGCTCGATTGAAGAAGTCCCGGTTACCACGCCCGAATCGGAAGCTATGTCAAAAGCCTTGAAAAAAGCCGGTTTCAATTTTGTAGGCCCGACCATCGTCTACGCCTTCATGCAGGCCACCGGCATGGTCAATGACCATCTGGTTAGCTGCAAAGCGCATCAAGAATGCAAAGCCTTATGGCTTTAAGTTTCGGAGAGAAAAACAGAGAAGGAACCTCGGGAAGAGGTGATCGGACACACCCGGCCATCTATTAAACGGCCGACCGGGTGTCCGATCGGGAGGCAAGACAACCTCCATTACCCGCAGACGAAGCGACCGTGTTCGTCTGCGGGTAATTTTCAGGGCGTCTCAGACGCCGCAACAATCGCGTACTCGTGGTTGTGGGGCTCGATAAGCGCACCGTGCAACGCCGAGATTGCAGAGTCATAGTGGTCTTCGTCGATCACGAACTGGATGTCCACCTGACGCATGCACTGGTGAATCGCCAGTACGCTGATGCCTTTATCTGCCAGCGACTTGACTGAACGCGCCAGAATTCCCGGCACTTTCATATCACTGCCAATGGCGGAAACCAAAGCCACCTTTCGGGTGCTCAGCTCAGCATTCGGGAAGGCTTCTTCCATCGCTTTCACCACCCGCTTCACATGCTTAAGCGTGGTATCCACGTAGTGGGTAATGGTATTGGCGTTGGTGTCTTTGGAGATAAAGCGCACCTTGTAGCGGGACAGGATATCCAGCAAAGCACGGTCAGAGCCCGGCTCACCTTGCATGTCCTGATCGAACACTTCGATGGCAAAAACACCCTTGGCACCGGCAATGATTTCAACCTGCGGCTTTTCACTGACGTAATCGCCGGTGATCAGCGTACCGGTGTGCTCTGGCTCAAACGTGTTCATCACCCGCAGCGGGATCTCGTTTTGGCGCAAGCCCTTACCGGCACGAGGGTGGATCGCTTCCATACCCAGGTTCGCCAGCTGGTCGGCTACGTCGTAGTTGGTGCGACCCAGCGGAACCACTTTGTCTTCGCCGACGATATTCGGGTCCGCAGAGCTCAGGTGGTACTCCTTGTGGATGATCGCTTCGCACGCGTTGGTCATGACGGCAATGCGGCTGAACGTCATCTCGCTGTAGCCACGATCGAAGGTACGCATCAGGCCTTCTTTGCACTGGGCGTAACCGGTCACGATCGGCAGTTCGCGGCTCAGGTCTACATTATCGAACGCCTGTTGCAGCTTTTCATCGAGCGGAAGCAGCTCGCTGTCACGCCAGCCGGTCAGATCCACAAAGCGGGCGTTGATGCCTTCTTGTTGAAGTTTCAACGCGGTGTTGAAGGCACTGTGGGCCTCGCCGATACCCGCCAGCATTTCCCGTACCGTCAGCAGGTGTTCTTCCAGTTGGAATTGACCGTAGGAACACAGCCGCTGAAGATCGATCAGGCAACCCCGAACCCCCTCAATGCGGTCGGTAATAAACTGGTCGGCCTGCTGTTTCAGCATCGGGTCGGCAAACAGGTCGCCGTTGATGTCGGTCAGCAGCTTGATCAGGGTGGTCAGGTCGTCGCCCCACGCCCAATCGGATTCTGCATCGGCAAACAGGGCGTAAACGCCCGGCTCGCCGGTTTTCTTGTGTTCCAGCAGTTCGTTAGTGACGCCACCGTAGGCTGAAACCACGAAGATCCGCTGGTAGAGGTCCGCCTCATCGCGATTACCAATAATGATATTGTCGCGCACGGCCTCGTAATTGCTCATGGAGGTACCGCCGATTTTCTCGACGGTATGCTGTGCCGTAGTCATAATTTTGCCTCTGCCATCTACAGAATAGGAGAAATTCGATGCGGGCGCCTTAAGACGCCTCGCTGATTCCCTTCTGCATGATTTCATCGACACTTTCACCCAGCAGCTGGGCACCACGGCGCAGATCGTCTTCACTGGTGGTCAGCGGCATCAGGCACTTGATCACTTCGTCGTTCGGACCACTGGTTTCGATGATCAGACCTTTCTCGAACGCCAGCTGGGTGATCGGGCCAGTGACATCGGCATTCGCAGCTTCAATACCACGCATCAGACCGCGACCTTTCACCTTGAACTCACCGGGATAACGGTCACAGATAGCCTGAAGCTCATCACCCAGCACTTTCGCCTTGGCTTTCACCGAGTCGGCAAAGGCATCGTCTTTCCAGTAAGTATCAATGGCGGCGCGGGCGGTAACGAAGGCCATGTTGTTACCACGGAAGGTACCGTTGTGCTCACCGGATTCCCAGATATCCAACTCTGGCTTGAACAGTACCAACGCCATCGGCAGGCCGTAGCCACTCAGGGACTTGGAAACGGTGACGATGTCCGGCTTGATGCCGGCAAATTCAAAGCTGAAGAACTCGCCAGTACGGCCATTACCTGCCTGGATATCGTCCAGAATCAACAGAATGTCGTGCTTCTCGCACAGCTCTGACAAACCTTTCAACCACTCAGCACGGGCGGCGTTCAAACCACCTTCACCCTGAACCGCTTCCACGATTACCGCAGCCGGAGTTTCGATGCCCGAAGAGCTGTCTGACAGCACCTTGTCCATGATAGCCAGGGAATCCACATTTTCACCCAGATAGCCGTCATAGAACATGAAATCAACATTGCCCAGCGGCATGCCCACACCACCACGGTGATGCTTGTTACCGGTAGCCGCTACAGCGCCGGTGGTCACACCGTGGAAACCGTTGGTGAAAGAGATAATGTTGGTACGACCTTTCACCTTACGCGCCAGCTTCATGGCAGCTTCTACACAGTTGGTACCGGTCGGGCCAGTAAACTGCATTTTGTAGTTCAAGCCACGGGGCTGAAGGATGTTCTTCTTGTAGGACTCCATGAAGTCCTGCTTGGCAGTGGTGAACAGGTCCAGGCCCTGGCTCACGCCGTCTGCTTCGATGTACTCGAGCAGCGCTTTCTTGAGGGTATCGTTGTTGTGGCCATAGTTCAGTGAACCGGCACCGGCCAGAAAGTCCAAGTACTGCTTGCCGTCTTCGGTGTACAAATGCGCGTTCTTGGCGCGGTTAAAAACCACCGGAAAGGCGCGGGAATAAACACGTACTTCGGATTCAGTAGACTTAAAAATTTCCATTGTCTTGCCTCTTAGCATAGTAGGTTCGAGGTTGTGCTCGGCGGTTTGCTGGTAAAACGTGTCGGTCGCAACAAACCTACCGGGCGTTTATTTCAGCCACATAACAGGCCCACCTCGGGCGGCCCGGGCTGTATAAAATCGCGGTCAATAATTCACTAGCTGTGAATCAGAGCTCTCAGACAGGCTTCGTAAAGGGTCCGATGCGCAGCAAGAACTCAGAATCGTGCTTGCCACCAAAATGGGTGCCTTTCTCGAAGTGCTCGTGGTAGGTGAGCTCTGCACCTAGGTCACGGGCGAACGAGCGGAACAAAGCCCAGGAAGCGTCGTTGTCTTCCGTAATCGTGGTTTCCATATGAGTAACGCCCTTACACGCGTCACGGCCCACGATTTCTTTCAGCATCCGCTTGGCCAAGCCTTGTCCACGACCTTTCTCGTGCACGGCCACCTGCCAGACAAATACTGTTTCGGGCTGTTGGGGAGGGATGTATCCGGAGATAAAGCCGACCAAATCGCCGTCTTTCTCCGCGGCCACGCCGGTTTCGGCAAAATGGCTGCACTGCAGGAGGTTGCAGTAAATCGAGTTGGGGTCCAGCGGAGGACATTCCGCCACCAACTGGTGGAGCCTGAAGCCATCATCCTTGGTCGGTGTACGCAAGGTAATGGCGGTGGTATTCGATCCTTCTGAGGTCATGTTTTGTCGTTTCACGTCAAAATTTAGGCATAAATTATATAGAGCACGAAATATATTTCAAGAGAAAGCCCCAATTTACCCACAGGCTGTCTCTTGAAATCCTGTTTTTAATCGCGCCCTACCGTGCGATCACAAGGGTCAAAACCCGAACCAAACACCGCCAAAAGCACTGCAGCGCAGGCAATCAGCCGAATTTCGCCCCTCTAACACCAAACATAGACCAAGCACTAAAATCGCGCCAATAAAAAATAATCACCAACAAAACCTTTAGGGCTCCAAACATCATTGCCAGAACGCCTTCTGATGGGCCCCCTTGTTACTACCAGGCACCAGAACCGTCCTTGCGCCCAGCCAGCCAAAAACCGGCCAGCCGGCGCACGACAAGCGGCAAAAAGAACCCTGCGCTGCAAATCAAAATGCCCCACGCATTGACGCCCAACAACAGAGCGTATTTACCTTCACCAATCGCCCAACTCTGGGGAATCAAGCCGAGGGTCAACAGCACGCCCAAACCAAGCCCGGTCCAGAAACTCAAATGGAAACTCCACGGCGACCAGCGGGTAAAGCCATAGAATAGAAAGACAGGCGCCAGCCCCATCACCATGGTTCCGGAGATGGTGGTGGCTTTCAGAATGTCCGTGCCTGCAAACATGGGCACGTTACCCAGCAACGCAAAGACCACCATTACCACAGCGCCAACGCGGATGCTGGGCAGCTTGTTACCGGCCCGTTTGATCAAGCGGGGTAAATCAACCGCAAGGGATTTCGCCAGGGATGTGAAGGTAGAATCCAACGTCGAACCGGCCGAAGTCATCATGATCACACTCATGAAGAACAATGCCGCCAGCCCCAAAGACTGACCAACCGCGGCAGGCGCGTTGCCCATGGAATCAATTCCGTGCAACCGGGCATGAACCCCCACCAGGCTGAAGATAAACACCGCCACGAAGCCGAGCAGGCCCGCCACCACAAAGCTTTTAAGCATCGTTTTCTCTTTGTTGACGAAGCCTCTATCGGTCAGCACCGGATCGTGGAACGGGTAGCTGAACATTTGCAGCAACGCCACCAGCAATAAATCCACACCGGCTTCTAACCGAAATTCGCCATTGGTCAGCAACGACCGAGTGTTGTTTTCTGGTAGCACCAAAAACAACACAGCACCGACGAAAAACACAAAAACAAAGGTTTGAATCACATCGGTGAAAATCGAAGAGCGCAGCCCGCCTTTGAGGCTGTAGGCCAGAGTAAAGAACGTGAAAAGCATCGCTGCGGCGTAATACTCCCAGTCACCCGGCAAGCCGAAATAACCTCCGACAACCGCGGTATTACTCCAGATTTCGTTATAAAGCCGAATCAGAATGGCGGCAGCAAAGGCGAGACTCGCCAAGCGGCCAAATCGTGAGGTCAGGAACTCTTGCAGGCTGCGTGCGCCGGTTTGGGTGCGAATCAGGTAGATCACATAACCGGCCACCGGGATCGACAGCCAATAGCTGGCATAGGCCAGACCACCGACCACGCCATAACTTGCACCGAGATTGGCTGCGTTGGTTACCGATTTTGCAAAGATCCAACTGATGAAGATACTGGCGGTTAGTGACCACTGACCAACGGGATTGCCCTGATCATCTGCGCCTTTGTAGAACGAATTGGCGTTTTTGCTTTTTGGCGACAGCGCATACATCACCACGCCGTAAACCACGAGAAATCCCCAGAACAGGGTGCCTTCAGTCGCGTTCATTGTTTGGTTCGCCCTTTTTGGCTTGTTGGTTTTGGAGAAGGGCATCAGTCGGGGGTAGGAGGGCAAAACGAAAATCGTGGATTTTCTGATGGTTTTGACCTCCTACCCCCGACTGATGCCCCGTACTTCGGCACGGTCTGCAAGGAACCTATATGGAAGTCCAATAGGCCTTTCGGGCTGGGGTGGCCCTCAAAAACTATTAGAAAATCCACGATTTTCGTTTTGGAGGGCCACCCCAGCCCGAAAGGCCGACCACTCCCAAACTAAACTCAAACAGGCGCCGAACAACTAGCCCCAAACCGATAACAGGAAAAACACCGGTGGTGCCGCAACATGATGCGCTCGTCCATGCTCTCTGCCAGCGTGCCACCCAGATCGTATTGCGGATCGTCATCCACCAAAGTGCAGGCATACACCCGCACCTGATCGCCTTTTTTCACTAGCATCCGAGTGTAGGTGCACATGAAGTGGGCGCGGGATTCCTGCGTCGGGTACTTCTCCATGCAACCTTCGGTGATTTCCGGGCTGCCGTCTTCCGAGCCCGGGGCACCTAAATCGGGAAAAGCGGTAAACGCGAGATCTTCCGGAATATCGTGCTCTCGGAAGATGGCACGGAACGCCGACTCCACCTCTGCCGACACTTCGCCCGGATCGGTCTGGCGAGCAACGGACACTTTAAAACCCTGCTCGATGAGCCAGCGAATGCCTTCCAACGCCAGCTCGAAACTGCCGTCGCCGCGGTCTTTGTCGTGCCGAGCGCGGTCGGGGAAATCCAGACTGACGCGGAAATGAATCGGATAGGGGTTATCTAGCAAAGGCAGCACTTGATGCCTGCGCTTCAACAGCGGCTCCGTGGCGTTGGTCAGGACGAAGCAGGGGCGATGCTGGCTGGCGTAGTTCAGGGTGTTGACGAAGTCCCGAATCACGAAGGGCTCACCGCCGGTGAACGAAAACTGCTCCACACCCATCTCGATGGCCTCGTGAATGAACGGTTTTACATCACTGAGCTTCATGCCCGGAATACGCCCGTCACCCGGGTGGGAACCTTCCAGACAGAACGGGCAAGCCAGGTTGCACGCGGTGCCGGTATGAATCCACAGCTCCTTCAGCCGGTCGGCATCGATGTAGCCGCGGGGGTCGCCGTTGCGGGTATGGGTCCAGCTGTCTCTGGCTCTGGGCGCCAGCACCTCCACCGCAGGAATGCGTTCACCTTTAGGTGCCTGAGGTTCCGTCAGGGGCATGGTTGCTCCTCGTTTTTATAAATTATCTTGAACACAGACCCAGCCGGCCGTGATTTGTTACACGCACCATCAACGTTTTCCCAAACGCCATGCATGCAGTCTAGACAACATCGCCAAAACCCTGTCTGGCGCATGGGCCCGCTTCCACTCACCGGCTGCGTATTTGGCGGATTCGTTCCAGGTCGGGTAGGGGTGAATGGTGCCCAGAATTTTGTTCAGCCCCAACCCGTGTTTCATGGCAAGCGTGAACTCCGCCAGAATCTCTGCGCCGTGGGAGCCAACCACGACCGTCCCCAGAATCTTGTCTTTTCCGGGCACCGTCAGCACTTTGATAAAGCCTTGGGCTTCACTTTCAGCAATAGCCCGGTCCAGATCGTCCAAGCCATAGCGAGTGACCTCATAATCGATACCTTGGGCCTTGGCCTCGGCTTCGCTCAGCCCCACTCTTGCCACTTCCGGCGAAGTAAAAGTGACCCACGGCATCACCCGATAATCCACCCGGAAGCGCTTGAACTGGCCGAACAATCCGTTCACCGCGGCATACCACGCTTGGTGGGCGGCGGCATGAGTAAACTGGTAGGGGCCGGCCACATCACCGCAGGCATAGATATTGGGGAAGCGCACGCTCATGTCGTCGTCTACCGGTACCGTGCCATTGGGCAGGGTTTCCACTCCGATCCGTTCCAGATTCAGGCCGCTCGTGTTGGCTGCGCGGCCCAGCGCCACCAACACTTGATCGAACGGTATACGCACCCGTTCGCCATTGTGATCACAGTAGGCGACCTTTTCTCCGTCTTCGACGCAAAACTCGGCGGCCGCGTGTTGCAGGCGCACATCGATGCCGTCGGCTTCAAACTGGGCCTTGACCACCGCAGAGACATCGCCGTCTTCTCGCGCCAGCAAACGATCCCCGCGCTCGACTTGCACAACTTGGCTGCCCAGCCGGGCAAAGGCATGGGCCAGCTCCGAACCGATCGGGCCACCGCCCAGCACCAACAATCGTTGCGGTTGTTCCTGCAAGTCCCAAAGGTTGTCCGAGGTCAGCGGGGCCATGGCATCCAGCCCTGGGATTGGCGGCAAGGCAGGTTTACCGCCAGTGGCGACGATAATGCTGCGGGCGGTCAGGCGCTCGGTACGACCATCGTTGTGGCGTACTTCCAGCTCCCACGGCGACACGAAACTCGCTTCGCCGGCAATGCAGTCCACGCCGAGCTGCTGGTAGCGCTCTGGCGAATCGTGCGGTTCAACTTGCGCAATGATGTTTTTAACCCGGCTCATGATGCGTTTAAACGATGCCTGTACCGGCACCGATTCCAAGCCATAACGGTCAGCATGGCGCAGCGTATCGGCCGCTTTGGCGCTGCGAATCAACGCTTTGGAGGGAACGCAGCCGGTATTCAGGCAATCGCCCCCCATCTTGTGCTTTTCGATCAGCGCGACTTTGGCCTTGACCGCCGCACCGATGTAGGCCGAAACCAGCCCTCCGGCGCCGCCGCCAATCACCAGCAGGTTGTAGTCGAAATGTGCCGGTTTTTGCCACCCGGCATAGACCTTACGGCTGCGCAGGAACGCTACCAGGCACTTGGCTAACAAAGGGAAGAGGGCGAGCAGGGCAAACGACAGCAACAGCTCGCCGGATAGGATATCGCTGGTGGATTGGATCTGCCCGACCTGGGTTCCCGCATTCACATACACAAAGGTACCCGGCAGCATCGCCAGCCAGCTCACCCACGCATAGGTTCGCAGCTTCATGGCGGTTAAACCCATCGCCAGATTGATCAAAAAGAACGGGAACACCGGCACCAGACGCAAAGTGGCCAGATAAAAGGCTCCGTCTTTTTCGATGCCTCGATCGATTTTCTCGACAGTCTGCCGATAGCGACCGCGCAAAGTATCCCGGAGCAGGAAGCGAGCGATCAAAAACGCCAGTGATGCACCCACCGTTGATGCAACCGACACGGCCGCCAACCCGTAGAGGTTGCCAAAAAACGCACCGCCGGCGAGGGTCATGATTGCCGCCCCGGGTAAGGACAAAGCCGTCACCAACACATAAACACCGGCATAGCCCACGACCGCCACAACCAGGTTTTGGTCAATCCAGCCGGCTATCGCCTCCCGGTGTTGTTGCAGGTTTTCCAGGGTCAGCAAGCGGTGCAGGTCAAAGCTGATAAAAATCATCACAATGGCGGCGATGACCAAAAGGAGGAAAAGCTTACGTCGATTCATAAGTATGCCTGTTTACGGTGTATGGGGATGGCGCTTTACCCAACCTGACACGCGCAACCGCTGGATGTTACACCCTTTCTACCCTATTCTTTTTTCGGCCGTTCCACATTACAGGAACTTTTTTGCGTTCCGAAACACTATTAAGTAGACCCGTAAACTGGCCGAACATCCCCCGGGACGCAATCTCATGGACACAGCGGTGCACAAAGACTCCGAACACGCCTTAATTGAAGCCCTCCAACAAGGCGACTGCACCGCCTATGAGAAAGCTGTGCGCGACTATTCTTCAGGCATGCTCGCCGTTGCCCGTTTCTATCTGGACCCCTCAAGCGCAGAAGAAGTTGTTCAGGACTGCTGGGTCACGGTGATCGACGCTATCCACAAATTTGAAGGGCGGTCCGGCTTAAAAACCTGGCTGCACCGAATCGTGGCTAATCGCTGCAAAAACAAGCTCCGCTCCAACAAGCGGGAAGTGACCACGGACTTCACGGAGGCGCTGGACCCGGAACTGGCCGACCGATTCAATGCTTCACGCCGATGGGAACAACCGCCTCGCCTGCGTTTTGATGAATCCGCGGATACCTTGCTGGAAAACGGTGCGCTGAGCGATTGCCTCGACAAGCACCTGTCGGCCTTGCCGGAAACCCAGCGTTCGGCCTTGATGCTGTACGAAGCCCACCAGCATAAGTCTGAGGATGTCTGTAACATTCTGGACGTCAGTGCATCTAACCTGCGAGTACTGTTACACCGAGCAAGACAGAAAATCTTTCTGATGGTGGAAACCTTTCAGGAGTCCGGCGAATGCTGATGTGCAAAGATCTGGCGGAAATCGCCAGCGATTACATTGATGGTGAGCTGGCCACGCCGCAGAACCTGGCCATAAAAATGCACCTGATGATGTGTCGGCATTGCCGATCCTTTATCGGCAACCTGCGTGTCAGCACAGATCTCATGCAAGCCCACTCTTCATCCGTACCGGATGAGGCCCTGATGCGCAAAATCGATCAACGAGTCGCTAAAGCACTTAAAGCTCGCAAAAAAGGCTGATCGTTTCCCGACCTTCTTGATTGCTCTTCTTTCAGTCGGGCGGCCCAACTCTCGACATCGATGGCGATACTGCCCGTAATTTCCAAAGTACGATCCTCCAGCACCTGCTCCAGTGACTGCCCCGGCCTATCCGCAACCAGTGCATCACGATGATTCAGCAAGGCCGCGATCTGCGGTCTGAAACAGCGCACCATCGCTGTGAGCCACCGGTTTACTGGCCAGCTGGGGTGAGCGTGATCCATAGCGAACTGATCCAGAGCGGCGATCACCGCTTCTGCCGGCAGCCAGCTTTCATCGGTAACCCAGCGGTTTACCGCGAACACATCGGTCGGGTAACCCCAGGCATCCATCGAAATAGCGACCAGGTGCGCTACCCGGTTCTCCCCCGTAGGCCCGCACACAGGCTCCACACTGTCCGGTAGTGCCCCGTTACGCAGAAACAGGTGGAAATGACCATGCTCTGAATGCTCTTCCCGATGGGCATGGTAGTAGTACTGGGAGGCCGTTTCTCGGTCATATACATCGTCTTTCGGGTAGTGATCCATTTCATAGAACGGGCCTTGATCGCGGAGCACCTCACCCACAATGTTCAAACCGCCTTTTTTCAGTACGCGGTAGCATTCGCGAATTTCATCGACTGCAGCAAGACTCGAGCGCAACTGGCCGCCGCTCAGGGTTCTCAGCTCAGGAATCCGGATACCTTCGGTCATCCGCTGCCTCCTCGAGGCGCTGCCCCCATCCTTAGTCAAGTGACAACAGCGCTCGTTTCCTCGTGAACTATTTAGCCCGATCGGCCTGGACCTTGCTCATATAAGCCGTCAGCGCTGCCAGCTCCTGGCTATCCCAGGGCAAAGGTTCTGCGGCCATTGGCTGCACCATGCAGATCTGTACCATTTCGTCCAAATGCACCCGATCCATGCCGAAGATGTTTTTCGCCATGGCAACCGGATGCGGGTATTCGTCGCTGAAGGTGGCGTTGTAGCCGGCACCATCATTGTGACAGCTGGCGCAGGCCAGTCCATTGCTGCTGAGCGAGGCATCCTTGAACAACTTCTCACCCAAGGCCACCAAGGTACTGGGATTACCCTCGTAGGCTTGATAGTTTTCCGGCCGGGTCACCTTTTTGGCCGCACAGGGGTTCGGCTTGGCACCGCACTTTCCGGCGGCTGCGCACGGGTTGCAGCCTTTCGGTGCGCAGTTCTTCTTCATCGAACAAGGGTTTTTCATCGCGCAGGGGTTTTTGCCGGCACAGGGATCGTTCATGCCCTTTTTCGTGCCGCAAGGATGCTTCATGGCGCACGGGTTTTTACCCGCGCAGGGGTTCTTTGCTTCACAGGGTTTACACCCCGCTTTGCAGCCTGCCTTGCAATGCTGCCCTGCCTTGCATTTGCCTTTGCATGGGGAGCAAGGACCGCAAGCCGCAAATGCGAGCCCGCCACCGGAGCTCAGCATGGCCGTCATTAAAGCTGCAGACCACCAGGCAGTGCGTCGATTCAGGCTGGTGTGGCGAATGGCGTGTGTTGGAACGTGTGTTGTTGTCATGACGTTTATCTCCGTTCAGGAGTTATCTTGCGGACCCTCAAAGTCCGCCACCGCTCACAGAAGCGGTCAACGCTTAGACACCCACACCACCCGGTTGTTACAAACGTTTTGATTAACCTCGCTATGGAGCTGAAGGCCGTGACACAGGCT